>CAYNDH010000121.1:7427-14520 GCA_964395665.1 uncultured Anaerolineaceae bacterium | reverse complement strand
TCACCGCAATCCCGGCGGCCCGCACGTTGGGCAGAATCCCACCACTGTACAGCGCGGTGACAGCAATCAGCACGGCGGCCAGCGCCACGCCGAACAATCCCACCATCCCGACAAGCGGAATCAGCCACCATGCACGGCGTGACGGTCGGGCAGTATTACGCGGCGGCAGGCTCTTCGGCGCACCCGGCATGGCCTGCACCGGTTGCATAGAATGCACCGGTTGCATAGAATGCACCGGTTGCATAGAATGCACAGGCTGGCGTCTGGATGGCGCAGGCCGACGGTGCGGCTGACGGGCAAGTCGGACCGGGGGTGATGGCACGGTTGCTTGTCCGATGACGGTTGGCGCGGGTGCGTGGTGTTGTGGAGCAGGCTGCGGCCCGTGCGGGTGATACGGACGTGGGTTGTTGCGCGGTGGCATGATCAGATCTTCGTTTCGCTCTGTTGGTTTACGGGTTAATGCGGTGTGCAATGACAGTTGAATCGGTTTCAGATGGTCAGACTCCATTATAAGCCACAATACGCCAGTATTCGTGTCTGTGACCTGACGTTGACGTACCGATTACCCAACGATGGGGGATTTCGGGCGTGGATAGTGCGTGGATCTATGGCGTCCGTGATGCCGTCCGCTATACTCACCGGCACTGAATCGCGATACACTTTAAGAGAGAAACAACGATGGAATACTTAGATAAGGCCCGTGCGCTCGAACCGCAGTTGGTGCAGTGGCGTCGGCAGATTCACCAGTACCCGGAACTTGGCTTCCGCGAGACGCGCACCGCCAGCTATGTGGTCGATACCCTGCGCGAAATGGGGATCGAAGTCACACCCGGCGTCGGCATCACTGGCGTCGTCGCCCGCATCGGCGATGGCAGCGGCCCGGTGATCGGTATCCGCGCCGATATGGACGCCCTGCCGATTGAAGAAGCGAACGATGTGCCGTACCGGTCACAGATCCCCGGTGTGATGCATGCCTGCGGCCACGACGCACACACGGCGATCCTGATGGGTGTGGCGAAGATGCTGACCGAGACGCCCGATCTGCCAAGCGGTGAAATCCGGCTGCTGTTCCAGCCCAGCGAAGAGATGTGGGATGAGGAAGGCAAAAGCGGGGCTACGCGGATGATCGACGATCAGGCGCTGGAAGGGCTGGACGCTGTGATCGCGCTGCACGTGGACAGCGAAGAGCGCTCTGGCGAAGTGCGTATCACGGAAGGCTATCTGTGCGCGGCGGTCGATGACTTCACCGCGACGATCATCGGTGTGGGCTGCCACGGCGCATCCCCGCATACCGGGCTGGACCCGATCTTCATGCAGGCGCAGGTGATCAACGTCATTCAGGGCATTATCTCGCGCCGGATCAAGCCGACTGAACCGGCGGTCATCACGGTCGGTTCGATTCACGGCGGCTCTGCGACCAATATCATCCCGGCGTCGGTCACGCTGACCGGCACGATCCGCAGCTACAATGAGGAAACCCGCGTCCGGCTGCATGAAGAACTGGAAAAAGCCTTCAGCATCACACGCGCATTGGGCGGGGACTACACGCTGAAGATCCGCCGTGGCTATCCGTCACTGTATAACAATCCGGATGTGGCCGGACTGATCCGCACAGTGGCGACCGAAGCCGTGGGTGATGAGATGACCGTCCGGTCCATTCCCGGTATGGGCGCGGAAGACTTCTCGTATATGGCGCAGAAGGCCCCCGGCGCGATGTTCATGCTCGGTGCCAAGCTGGATGACAGCCACCGTCCGCACCACAGCCCGGTCTTCGACATCGACGAGACGTGTATGCCCATCGGCGCGGCAGTGCTGGCAGAAGCAGCGGTGCGTCTGCTGCGCGGTGAGGGTGTGAGCTAGTCGGGCATGCAAAGGGGCGGTGGAGTGAGGTTTCGTCTGTCATGCAAAGCGTGAGATCTCATCACATCAGGTTTCACGGCGGGTGAGGCTTGTCTCGCTCTCCATGTCCTGATGGTCAATCATCTTCAGCGCTTTTGCTGCCATCGCCCGCAGCAGCTCGTGCAGTTCGACGGGCTGCAAGACCTTCACCGGAAAATCGAAATACAACATGTAATGCGCGATCCATTTCAGATTTGGCGTCTGGCAGTAGAAGATCACACCCTGTTCGGTCGCTTTGACATGGCCGATTGGCGGTGTGATCAATTCCTGCGCATGTTCCAGTGTGGTCTCCAGCAGCACTTCGACCGAATAGGCCCCCGGCATTGTGGCGAGTGAAGTCAGCACATGCTCCATGGCGTTAAAATCGGTCGGCCTTTCAAACGCGGCGTCGCGCAGCTTCATCGCTGTGATGCGATCCAGCCGGAAGGTGCGAAGTCCGTGGCGCAGGTGACAGTATCCGGCGGTGTACCACCAGCCTTCGTTATAGACAATGCCGTAGGGATCGAATTCGCGTTCGGAGACCGCCCCGCTGAACGCCTCATACTGTATCCAGACGCGCCGCCCATCCTGCGCGGCAAAGCTGAGCATCGTCACCCATTCGTTGCTGAAGGTGGTCGGCGGGGTCATGGCGTTAAAGCTGATCGCTTCCTGTATCCCCCGTGCCTGCTTCAGCAGCATTTCCGGCATGACACGCTCGGTCTTCGCCAGCGCCCCTTCAACGGCGGCCACATCGACTGGCAGATGAAAAGCGCGAATCGCCATCAGCCCGAGTGTGAGGGCGATGGCTTCGGAGTCGGTGTACATCATCGGCGGCAGTTTATATCCCCGGCGAAGCTGATAGCCCCCATACGGCCCGCGCTCGGCTTCGATCGGGATGCCCATATTCTGAAGGGTGACGATATAGCGCCGCACCGTCCGCAGATCGACTTCCAGCCGCCGCGCAATCTCGGAACCGCTCATCTGTCGGCGCGACTGAAGCATCTCCAGCACGGTCAGCAGCCGTTCAGTCGGGGAATAGATCGACATCCGTATCCTTTCATGCAACGTCGTGCCAAATCGCGGCAAATTGCTAAGTCTGATGCAGATCAGGGCCGAAACTGTCCTGATCCGCTTTTATTATAGAGATAAAACCGCTTCAAAGGACATCCAACGGATGAGCGCACCACATACACCACAGACGCTCCGCACCGCTAACCGGCGCATTGCCCGTATGCGTCTCGCCAGTCAGGGGATTTCGCAGCCGCGTGTCAGTCTATCAGGCGCATCCGGCACCCCGGCTGATGTGCTGCGCAGGCTGGCGGCCATTCAGGGACAGGATTATCCCGGCGCGAAATGGTCGATTGGCCTGCGGCTGATGGATAGTACCGACGACCAGATCGAACAGGCGGTGATTGATCAGCAGATCATCCGCACATGGCTGATGCGCGGCACACTGCATCTGGCCGCCGCGTCGGATGTGCGCTGGCTGGTCGATCTGCTGGCGCCACGTCTGATTAAAGGCTATGCGCGGCGGTATAAGGAACTCGAACTGGATGAGATCACCCTGCGCCGCAGCAGTGAGCTGTTCGTCAGGGCGCTGGAAAAGACACCGATCCTCACACGCGGCGATCTGCGTGCCATGCTGGAAGAAAATGGCATCCCCGGCGAAAAACAGCGCACACCGCATATGCTTCAGTATGCGTCGCTGCATGGGTTGATCTGGCAGGGCGGGATGCTGGGGAATGAAGCCACGTTTCGGCTGTTCCGTCCGCCGCCAGACAGCATCACGCGCACCCGTGACGAAGCGCTGGCCGAACTCGCACTGCGTTACTTCGTCAGCCGTGGCCCGGCCACCCTTACGGATTTTATCGGCTGGTCCGGCCTGACGGCAGGTGATGCCCGCGCCGGACTGAAAGCAGTTGAGTCCCAGCTTGAGCAGGATCACATCGACGGGCAGACGTACTATTTCGCGCCAGCATCGGATGTGCAGCCTGATCCGTCTCCGACCGCACATGCGTCTCCGACTGCACATGCTCTGCCCGGTTTCGATGAATACATTCTCGGCTATAAGAATCGTGATGCCGTGCTTGATCCGCAGTATGCGGAGCGGATCTGCCCCGGCAGAAATGGCATCTTCTATCCGACGATTGTGATCGATGGCCGCGTCGTCGGCACGTGGAAACGGACGATCAAGCGGGCGGTGATTGTGGTCGAACTCGCACCCTTCACGTCACTGACCGATGCTGAATACCAGGCGTTTGCGGCGGCCATTCAGCGCTACGGCGACTATCACGGGAAGCCGGTGACGCTGGTATAATAGCGGCTCCGCAGATTTATTCAGGGTGAGGTCTATGCAGTTTATTATCCTGCTGGTGACGCTGGCGGTTTCCCTGTTGAGTGCTGACGATTTCGCCGCACTGCATCGTCTGAATGCGCTCACCGCTGCTGCACCGGCAAGCGCCGCGCACCTGTCCATCCCGGCGATTCATGTTGAAGCGGCTGTTGTGCCGGTCGCGCTGAAAGCCTTCCCCGACGGTGTTGTGACATGGGATGTCTCGCAGATCGACTGGGAAGTCGGCTTTTTTGAGGGGACGGCGTGGTTCGGGGAAGACAGCAATACCGTTCTCGGCGGCCACTCGGAACTTGCCGCCCGTCAGCCCGCCGTGTTTCAGCACCTTGACCGGCTGCGCGCTGGCGACCTGATCACCGTCCGCACCACGTCGGGCGAATGGTCATTTGTGGTCGAACAGGTGACCAGTGTCGCCGTGAATGACCTCACGCTGCTGTATCCGACCGACAGCGCACAGCTTACCCTCATCACCTGTGATCCGCAGAGCTTCATGCAGGACGGAAGCTATGACCGCCGTGTGGTGGTGATCGCCAGCCGCCTGTAACGCATTAGATTCCAATCCAGTGTATATCCAGCGAACGCTCAAAGATGTGTTATAATCCGCCGCTGGCCGTGCCGGAGATTTTCGGCAGCCCCGATGATGATTAACCTGAATTTGAATCTGAATTTAACGCACATCTTCTCAGGAGTTGAACCCCGATGCGTATCCTAAACCGCCTGATGATTCTATCGTTACTGGCTGCCCTGTCCCTGGGCCTGCTGAGTCCGCTCTCGGCCTTCTCGGTGCTGGCACAGACTGAAGAACCCGCCGAAGTGACGGCAACCGAAGAAGAAGCCGCCGAAACCACTGCCACAGAAGAAGCATCCGGCGCTGCGGGTGGCGAAACCGGTGAAGGCGCAGTCGAAGCGGTTGAAGCAGGGAATGAGAGCGATGATCAGGCCGCGCTCGGACGTCTGATGCTGGTATTAGGGGTGCTGGCCGTCGGCGCGACTGGCATGATGATGATTATCCGTGAACGCAACGAACTCAAAGGCTGACACACTGCCGTTATGGTCGCCAAACTGAATTCGATGCGCCTGCTGGAACAGTTCAAGGTCCCGTATGAGGCGCTGGCCTATCCGGACAGCATTAAAGATGCCGAAGAAGTCGCGGAAGCGCTCGGCCTGCCGTACTATATGGTTTACAAGACGCTGGTCGTGCAGCCTGATGAGAATAAACCGGGCAGCAAGCCGATGCTGGCGATCCTTGCCAGTGACCGGCGGCTTGATCTGAAGAAGATGGCGCTGGCCGCCAATCTGAAGAAGGTCCATATGGCCGCCCACAAGGACGCCGAGTCCCTGACCGGCCTGAAAGTCGGCGGCATCAGCGGCCTGATGCTGCGGGACAAGAACTGGCCGATCTTCCTCGATCAACCGGCAACCACACTGGAACACATCGTCCTTAGCGCCGGCCAGCGCGGGACACAGCTCCGCGTGCCGGTGGCTCCGTTGATCACACTGCTGCGCGTGCGCCTTGCGGACATCAGCGCTCCGCAGGACGGCACCGCATCCCCGGCGGACGAGTAAAGCCGGGATCTCTACAGCGTAAATCCTGAAAAGCGGCCAGATCTGGTCGCTTTTTTACATCCCCATTCTCACATCGATACTGCACAAATATCCACCACCTGGCCTATACGCTAACCCTGCGTCTGTAACATAACAGCGCGTTAACATTTCGCTATGATGATGACATTCACCCTGTTTTACACAATTCAGGAGAAAGTGATCATCATGGGTCTCTTTAATAACCCGAATAATCGGGACAATGATCCCAACCGGCGCATCACCCCGGCGATGCCAGCGATGAACCAGCGCAACCTGATCATCATCGGTCTGGTGGTCCTTGCGGCGGTCTTCCTGCTGCCACGGCTGTTTAATACCGGTGATGGGAACAATAACAACGTTCCTAACGATCAGCCACGGGATACCGGCTCGAATATCACAATCGGTCAGGTCGTCGTCGCGCCCAATATCACCAGTGCGGGCTGCGCGAGTAATCCGACCGGCTCGTTCAATGCAAATGACCGTATCTATCTCGTCGCAGAAGGTGCCAATGTCCCGGCAGGCACGACGGTCTTTGGCCGCCTGTATTATGATGGCGAAGTCGTGACGGATACGGATGAGATCACGGCATCCAGCGCCCTGAATAACGGCTGCTTCAACCTCTGGTTCGAAGATGTCAACGGCTTTGATCGCGGCCAGCATGAGGCACAGCTTTTCATCAACGGGAATGCAGCAGACACAGTGACCTTCGAGGTGCGCTGACGGCCATCAAACCACAGCACACCGCGAATAATCAGAGAGGAACAAGGTCATGGATTTGGATTTGGGCACGATATGCCTGCTCGGTATTCTGTTCATCGTGGGGGCCATGGTGCTGCCGCGTCTGATGAACAGCATGGGGGGATCGAATTACTCGCAGCGGGGCAGTGAACGTCCGCGTTACCGCGATCCCGACGTGCAAACGGGCGGCGGTTTCGGCGGTGAGGATCAGAGCGCACCACGGGGCGAGGAGCGTCCGCGTTTCGATGACCCCGATGTGCGCACCGGCGGCGGATTCGGTGGCAGTGGCAGTGGCGGATTCCGGCTTCCGTTTGGCACACGCGGCGGCTCTGGTCAGTCGTCTGGCAGAAGCCGTGGCGGGACCTCTGGCGGCACGATGGGATCATCCCGTGATCGCGGCGGTGGCCGTACGATGGGCGGATCGAAATCCGGCGGCACGGCCAGTTCCAGCCGTCAGGGAAATGTCGGTCGTCGCAACAACCGTGATAATGATGATGTCAAGACCGGCGGTGGATTCGGCGGCAGCGGCAGTTAGCTGGTAGC
>CAYNDH010000121.1:0-7327 GCA_964395665.1 uncultured Anaerolineaceae bacterium | reverse complement strand
GGGGAAACCGTGGCCCGATTTATACCCAGTTTCAAAGCTTATCCTGATACACAATTAGACCAGAAGAATTCCGGCCCTCTACCGTTTATCTTTCCCCGATTCGCTACCAACCGATTACCAACCTCCAGGTAGGCAATTTGGGGGATGCCCCACCTCATCTTTCGCTGATAGCGGCTGACCTCAACCCAACTGAAACGAAAAATAAATGTGACCTGCACGCGCTGTACGCAAAGCTGTGTTAAGATATTGATATTCGAGTCAAACGGATCGGCTCGAAGATCGTTCGCCGTGCATTTTTAGTGTCAGTCGTTAGCACAGCGCATACCGCGCAGGAATTATCCCCTATGAGCCTGTCACGCTCTCAGGCGCAGTCCACAATCTCGCCTGCTGCATCATCTGATTTTGCTTATCGCGTCCAGTACGTGGTGACCATTGCTCTGGCCTTCAGCGCAATCATCATGATGGTGATTTATCTGGTTCTGGCGCTTCAGTGGCGTAATCAGCCCTTTCTCGGCGTGCTGACCTCCAACACGCTGACGGTTAACCGTGCGGCACCGGTCATCGCTGACCAGTGGTCCGGGCTGGAAGCCGGGATTGAAGCCGGTGACCTGCTGGTCGCTGTCAACGGGCAGGATCTCGGCACATTGTCACAGGATTACGCACGTGGGCGCGACATACTGGAGACATTTCTGGCAACTGCCGACCATGGGGCACCGGTAAGGGTCGATGTGCTGCGCGGGGACGCGATCATTGGCTTTGACATCAATCTCGACCGTTTTTCCGACGGGGATCTGCTTTTCTTCTTCTTTGTGCCTTATGTTTCAGCGCTGATCGTGCTCGCCATCGGGATGATTTTCCTGATCTACCGCCGCCACCTGCTCGGTGCGCTGACCAGTGCGTCGCTGTGTTTTACGGTGGCCGTACTGATGGGCGGTTTCTTCGACGGGGGCAGCACGCTGGCCTATACCCGCTTCTGGATGCTGATCACCGCGCTGATCGGTGGTTCGCTGTTCGCCGTCACCATGACCTATCCCGAACCGCACAGCCTGACTTATCGCTATCCCGGTATTCATCTGGTGGGTTATGGCGTCTCACTGCTGGTCGCCCTGTATTCGATTCTCACCTATGATTCAATGCCGCCCTCACCGCGTATCACCAATGTGCAGTGGGTGATCTTCTTCGTCCTTGCCAATCTGGTGCTGATCGCCGGCATGATGCATATCAAGCGGCGTCAGGCGGCGTCACGGCTGATTCGGGATCAGGCTTCGCTGGTACTGCTGGGGCTGGGATTCGCTGCGATTCCCGGTGTGCTGTGGGTATTTTCGCTGGTGACAAGGGTTACGATCCTGCAGGAAGCCATGCTGCCCTTCCTGATCACACCGGCGATCGGTCTGGTGGTCTCGATGTTCCATCCGGCCCGTATCAACTCGGATGTGGTCGTTACACGCGGCATCGCCTACCTGATCCTGCTGGTGACACTCGCCGTCGGCTATTTCCTGCTGACATTAGGGGCCAGCCTGCTGGCGATCCAGATCGCGCCGGGCAATCCGCTGCTGATTGCCACGGTGCTCGCTACGGTCGCGATTACCTTCAGTCCTGTACGCGATCTGCTGCAAAACCGCATTGACCGTATTTACTACCGGCAGGCCCATAATTATCAGGGCAAGCTCGAAGATATCGGGCGTTTCATCGCCAGCCGGGACAGCGTGGCCGAGATCATCGCCGCTTTCCGTACCACACTCGATGAGACGATTGATCCCGTCAATACCTTTATCTTCCTGCCCAGCCTGCGCGACGATGAAGGCTTTATCGCCTATGGAGTCGATCAGCCGGAAACCGATGTCACCTTTGCCGAAGACAGCGGCGTTGCCACCCTGCTGGATGAGGGGGACCGCTTCCATTATCTCGATCCATCCAGACCGCTGCCCGCCGCGCTGCTGATCGACCGCACGCGCCTGTCGATCCTGAAAACCGCCGTTCTCGCCGGTCTGACCTCAGCCCGTACCCTGAGCGGATTCGTCAGCATCGGGCCATCACGCTCCGGCAAACCGTATAGCTTTGAGGAACTGCGCTTTATACAGGCGCTGATCGGCCAGTTCGGTGTCGCTATCGAGCGTATGCGGGCGGTCCAGTCACTGGAACGGCGCGTGAGTGAACTGGACGTGCTGAGTCAGGTCGGGCAGGCGCTGAATTACACCATTGAATTCGATGAACTGCTGGAACTGATCAGCACGCGCACCAGCCGCCTGATTCAGTCGCAGCATTTCTATATCGCCCTGCAGGACGCCAATTCCAGCCAGATGTATTTCGCCTTCTACCTTGAGCATGACGAGCGCTACCCTGATAAGGAAGATCAGCGCTGGCGTTTGGGCAACGATCTCTTCAGCGAGATCGTCCGCACACGCAAGCCCCGGCTGATCGACGATTACGCGCTGACCGTCATCAGGGAAAATTACACGCCGCTGATCAATACGGATGAAGTGAAGGCGTGGATGGGTGTACCGCTGATCGCCGGTGTCGATAATATCGGCGCGATGGCGATTGCCCGCGACCGCACCGGTGAGTCGTTCACGCAGGAACAGTTGAGCATCTTCGGCAGCATCGGCGCACTGGCGGCGACATCCTTCGAGCGCACGCGGCTGTTCTCGCAGTTGAATGTGCGTGCCACCCAGCTTAGCGCCCTGAACGAAGTCAGCCAGAAGCTGGTACAGGCCGAGGCCGGGAATATCGAGACGCTGCTGCATCTGATTACCGACAGCGCGGTCAAGATCCTCAACGCTGAAGCGGGTGCGCTGCTGCTGGCGGCGGACGATGACAGCGGCGATATGATCTTCCGCGTGGCGATCGGTGGCACCGGTGAAAAGCTGATCGGCCAGCGCATCCCCAAAGGACAGGGGCTGGTTGGCGCTGTTGCAACGTCCCGCAAGCCGGATATCATGGTCGAAGCCCGTGCTGATGAGCGTTGGGTAGGGCGCGAAATCGGCGACAGCCAGCGCTTCCGCACCGATTCGATTCTGGCGGCCCCGCTGGCGACCAAAGATAAGGTCATCGGCGTGCTGGAAGTCCTCAACAAAATCGATAGAACGCCGTTTATTCAGGAAGAAATCGCGCTCATCGCCACGTTTGCAGGGCAGGCCGCGATCGCGATTGAAAATGCACGCCTGTTCCAGATGACCGGCAGCCAGCTTAACAAGCGCCTTGAAGAACTGGAAACGCTGGAGCGGATCGACTTCGAACTGAACCGCACACTGGACCTGCGGCGCGTGGCCGAGATCACGGTACGCTCTGCGGTGAACAGCGTCCATGCCACCGCCGGTCTGCTGGCACTGGTGGAAGGACCACCCCCGCAGCTTCGCGTGATCATCAATCATGGTTATGACGAACTGATCGAAAAGCTTGGCGCCAGCCGTCTGCTGGACAGTGAACGCGGCATCGCGAACCGTGTACTCCGCAGCCGTCGTGCAGAACTGGCAGACACGCGCATCGACCCGGATTACACCCAGACGCTGCCCGATTCACTAAGCCAGATCACGATCCCGATGATGTCCGGAAATGATGTGGTCGCCATTCTGATGCTTGAGAAGAATGAGGAACCGCGCTTTAACCTGCTCGACCTCGACTTTGCCCAGCGCTTCGCCGAACACGCCAGCATCGCGATCGTCAACGCGCTGCTGGTACAGGAAATCGAGTTCGCGGCGGAGAGCAAGAGCCAGTTCGTCGGGTTTGCCGCGCATGAACTGAAGAACCCGCTGACATCGATCAAGGGTTTCGCCGCCCTGCTCAACAGTGATATGGCGGCCAGCATGAGCAGCGAACAGCGTGCATCAGCGATCAGTGTCATCCTGTCCAACTCGGACCGGATGCAGAATATCATCGACGACATGCGCGACATCGCCAAGAGTGATGCCGGCAAGCTCGAAATCGAGGTTCAGCCGATTGTCTTCCGCAAGGTGGTCGAAGACGCGCTTCAGCCCTTCTCGAAACAGATCACAGACAAGCAGCAGACGACGGTCAACGATGTGGACGCCGACCTGCCGCAGATCATGGGCGATCACCTGAAGCTGATTCAGGTGCTGGTCAACCTCATCAGCAATGCCCACAAGTACAGCCCGGAAGGGGCCGAGATCCGTGTTTCTGCCGATATTGATCGCGCCTTCCGCAGCAAGAAGGGCCAGCTTGGGCAGGTGCTGCATGTGCGCGTGACCGATAACGGTATCGGTATGACCGACGAGGATCAGTCGCGCCTGTTCAAGGAAGATTACTTCCGCAGCGATGACGAACGCGCCCAGACGCAGAAGGGAACCGGTCTGGGGATGATCATCACGCAGCGTATTGTCGAACTGCACGGTGGCGAGATCTGGGTAGAGAGTGAGCTGAACGTCGGGACGACCTTCCATTTCGTGATCCCGCTGGCGAATCCGACTGGCAAATCCGAGATACCTGCCCCGAACGCCACCACGCAGTCCGACGGATCAAAAGATCCGACGCTCTCCACCACCAGCCGCCACCGGCTGCGGACCGAGCCGCATCTGACCCGCCCTGAAAGTGAAACGGCATCGGATTAGGGGATTTTCTGAAGGGAACGCGGTGACGATGGTGGGCGGGAAGAATCCCGACCCTACATCCATCGAATACCTGCCTTTGAAAGCGGGGACAGGAGGTGCTTTCCGCCTCAAGCTTCCTTATCCTTAGCCTGTCCCTTCTTCTCGCCGGTCCAGATGCGGCCATTATGCCCGTCGATGTAGAACTGCTGTTTCTCGGACAGAAAGCGCTGCATCATCACCTGATCGGATTTCGCATCCGGTACACCGGCGGGCGCGTAGAAGCTGTCCGACAGGAACATGACGCCTTCGTCCGGCACGCGCATCACGGTGGAGTCCGCGCTGTGTTCGCCGCCGACCCATTCCAGTTCCACATCCACACCGTCACCCAGATGCAGCGTCTCGATGGTCGTATCAAAGACCAGCGTCGGCATGATGATGCGGAAATGATCCCAGTCCTCGATCAGGCTTTCCAGCAGTTGATACGCCCCACGCACGCCCGGACGTTCGCGCTGCACCCGCTGCACATAATCCAGCCCCCACGGTTTCGCGGCATAGGCCGTCAGCAGTTGGTCGCAGCAGCGGTGTGCGACGATCTCCAGCGTGTCCCCATATTCCTCAACCAGCGCCTGCGCACCGAAAACATGATCCCAGTGCGCGTGAGAGTAAACCACATAGCGCACCGGCGGCGCGTCGATCCGGTGCAGGGCGTCGATGATCTGTCGGGCGTGGCGCGGGCTGTTCCCGGCATCATACAGCAGCGTCTGCGATGAAGACATCACCACACCCACCGCAGGGCGAAGATCGACCCTGGTCGGCGCGGGTGGATACATCCAGACATGTTCAGTCAGTTGAACGAGTTCAGTCATTGAAGCGAATTACATCCTATTCGTGTAACGGGCGGCCACCATTCAGGAAGATGCCAGCCAGCAGCGCGGCGTGGACCTCATCCAGATCATGGGTATCCTGAAGCCACTGCTGGATGACCTTCGGCTCGTCCAGCCCTGCTGCGCCGATGATCGTCATCCATTCCACCACATCATGACCGGTCTGCGCTTTGGCATTGGTGATAAATTCCTGCTCAAGCCGCTGTGCATCTTCTGCCATCGTGACCTCCGCTGATCAAATCTGACGGTAAAAGCAGACCACGCCGCCCGCGATTTTGAGGCAGACGCCATCCAGAAACCCAGTGTACAGAAAGTGCGCCGCCCTGTCGATTTTGTACAGAGGGTTCTCATCATTCGCGCATCTTTGGAAACCATCGGGAACATTCGCGCAGGATACAGCGTTCTAGTAGATGATCAGATGATCGCTCTATAGTCGTAACTAAGGAGACTAAGATGCCCAGAAAATTACATTTACCTCTGATGCTCATGCTGATGATCGCCGCCATCGGTGCTGTCGCGATCAGTGTCAGCGCGGCACCGGGTGACATCCTGCCGGATGTGATGCTGACGGTTACAGCCCCCGATGACCTGACCGTGACACCTTCTGATGACGAGCCAGCCACCGATGCGCCTGCTGCGGATGATGTGCAGACAGCCGCGAACGGCGTCAGTGTGACGATTTACAATCAGGGCACGGCTTTGATCCGTGACCGCCGTACCTTCACCTTCGATGCCGGGACGAATGTCGTGGACTTCACAGATGTCGCCTCGACGATTGACTCGACCTCGGTCAATTTCAAGTCGGTTACCGATCCTGATACGTATGTACTGGAACAGAATTACATTTACGATCTGGTCGGCACTGCGGCGCTGCTGGAACGCTATCTGGATGAAGTGATCACCGTCACCGCGATGGATGGGACGATCTACACCGGCGTGCTGCTTAGCGGACGCAACGGTGACATCATCCTGCGGCAGGAAAACGGCGAAGTCGTGGTCGTCAGCATTGCCGAAGCGCGTGATGTGCGCTTCCCGAATCTGCCCGATGGCCTGATCACCCGCCCGACACTGCGCTGGCTGGTGAATGCATCCGCCAGCGGGGAACAGCAGGTCGAACTGACCTATCTGGCAGGCGGCATGTCGTGGACCGCAGATTATAATGTGCTGCTCGGTACGGGGAATGCCACACTGGACCTCAATGGCTGGGTGACGCTCAATAATACCAGCGGCACCGCCTACCGTGATGCACAGCTTAAGCTGGTGGCCGGTGATGTCAACCGGATCTCGCAGGAACTCTACAGAGCAGAAACGCTCGATATGGTACAGGCCGCCCCGGTCCCGACACAGGTGCAGCAGCGCGAGTTCTTCGAATATCAGCTTTACGAAATCGCCCGTCCTGTGACCATCGGCAATAACGAGACCAAGCAGGTCGAATTCGTCAACGGCGGCGGCATCCCCGCCACTACCTTCTATGTCTATGATGGCAGCCTGCCCTATTACGGCTACGGAAGCCCGATCCTTGACCAGTATTACGGGGATCGCAGTGTGACCACGGTCGGCACGCATCTCGAATTCTCGACGGGTGAGGATGGCGGCCTTGGCGCAGACCTGCCCGCCGGGCGGATGCGCGTCTATCAGGAAGACACGGACGGCGCGGCGCTGCTGATCGGTGAAAATGTGATCAGGCACACGCCGGAAGGTGAACAGATCCAGATCTATCTCGGCAACGCCTTCGATCTGGTCGGCTCACGTGTCCAGACCAATTTCAATCTGGTCAGCCGCACGGTGCTTCAGGAAACCTACGAGATCACACTGCGGAACCGCAAGGATAACGACACGGTCGAAATCCGCGTGCCGGAGACGCTGTTCCGCTGGTCGAACTGGGAAATTCTGGATAGC
>CAYNDH010000120.1:0-14557 GCA_964395665.1 uncultured Anaerolineaceae bacterium | reverse complement strand
AAACAGGTGGATCAGAATCTGATGCGTAAGCGATGGCAGTGGATCGCGGCGGGAGTCACCGTGCTGGTGATGATCGCGCTGGCGCTGGATATTTACCCCGGACTGCGCGGCGGTGCAGGCTGGCAGTGGGCATATGAACCGCCCCCCTCTACTATGCCGGTGCTGATACTGGCGGCGGTGCTGGTCGTGTATCTGGCCGGGGCGTGGCTGCTGGCGCCGCGCTCCACCGCCCTGACGCTGATTTGGGGGTTCGTCGGCGCGGTGATCGTCACGCTGGCGGTGGTCGGCGTGCGTGGTGATGTCGGATATCTGCTGTTTACACGGACGGTATCCCCCGTGCAGACGGGCGCGAGCGCATTGGCGGCGCGGGTTTTCACCGAAGAAGGCACACAGAGCGCCCTTGAACGCTGGGTTGAGGTCATGGACGCAGCCCACGACGCCAACCTGATCCACTTCACCACCAGCCCACCGGGACAGCCGCTGCTCCACCAGTGGACGGCAGACTTCTTCGATCAGCCTGCCTTACAGGGTTTCTCGCAGCCGGTGAGCATGGCGCTGCGCCCGTTTCAGTGCAGCGATCCGCAGGTGATGGCCTATACACGCGGCGAAATCGTCAGCGCCGGGGCCGGGATGCTGATGCCGGTGTTTGCGGCGCTGGCGGTCTTCCCGCTGTACGCTGCCGCCCGGACGTTGGGTGCAAGTCCGCTGGCGGCGCGGCGTGTGGCGCTGTGGTGGCCGCTGATCCCGACCGTGGCCCTGTTCGCGCCGACATGGAACACGCTGTATCCGGCGCTGTGCATCGCGTCGTTTGCGCTGCTGGCACGGGGAATAACCTCACCCCCTAACCCCCTCTCCATGGCATGGAGAGGGGGAAGCGAACGCAGTGAGGCGGGGGTGAGGATCATGCCCGATGGTGAGATGGGGCTACGACCAAATCCATTGCAGGGATGGTTGTTTGCCTTTCTCGGCGGTGTCGTGCTGTCATTTGCGACGTTCCTGAATTTCGCCGTCCTGCCGGTGCTGATGCTGTTCGGATTGTTCGCGCTCGGATACTGGTTCTGGATTGCCCGACACACGACACCGACACAACCGGCGCGTGGTTTTGGCTGGCTGCTGACGGTTGGATTGGCATTCGGACTCGGCCTGCTAAGTATATGGTTTGTCTTGCTGCTGGCGACCGGTGTCTCGCCGCTCGACATTCTGGCCGTGACCTTCTCCAGCCATGACGAACTGGTACAGCGCGAACCGGGCGCAGAACTGGCATGGCTGATCCTGCATCCGTATGATGTGGCGCTGTTCGTCGGCTTCCCGGTGATGGTGCTGGCGGTGGTCGGTGTCTGGCGGGCGGTGAGAGGCGCTGTGCGTCGTGAGGTTTCCCCGCCTGGTGTGCTGGCACTGGCGATGGCGCTCACCTTTCTGGCCGTTGATCTGATCGGCATCGTCCAAGGCGAAAACGGGCGTATCCTGTCGTTTTATGCGCCGTTTTTATTATTGGCAGGATTGACCCCCCTTGCCCCCACCCGCGAGACTGAAGATGAGGATGCAGCAGGTTCGCTGCCGTTATTCGTCGCGCAGGCAGTGTGCATTGGCGTGATGGCGGCGGTGCTGGCGGTCGTCCCACTGGACCTGAATCCGCAGCCGCCCGACCCGCGCACCGACATCGCGAGCTTTGGCGAGATGCCGCCGTTTATCGCATCCGGCGCGACCTTCAGCAGCGCGCAGTATGCCGGTGAGTTCCGGCTGGGGCGCTACCGCTATATCGGCGACCCATCCTTACAGGCCATCACCTATGAGATCGAATGGGAAGGCATCGCCCCAACCGAGCGCCCCTATCAGTTTGAGATGATCGCACGCGCCAGCAACGAACAGGACGGCGAGATCGTATCAGCGCCGTTCCGGTGGTCGCCGCAGGGGGCCGGATACCTGACTCCGTGCTGGCAGAATGGCGACGTGGTACGTGATAACATCGTGCTGCCCCTGCCGCCGGTCTCAATGCCGGTGGTGTGGGATGTTTCACTGCGTGCGGTGGATGATCGCACCGGCGATGTGATGACAGTCACGCCGTTTGAGGCCGACACTGCAAATGCCCTGACACTGGAATCGGTGAAATATCCGTAGGTGAAGTATCTGTATTTTACGTATGCATTTTGACAGCATACAGAGACAGCGTGCAGGGATAGCGTGCAGGGACAGCACAGCGTGCAGGGATGGGGCGTCATTACAGGTAGTGCGGCCCTGTCCGGTGCAGCAGGTATCATCTCTAAATACGTCCTACGCTGTCCCCAGACCGTTTTTGAGATCTTCTTTCGGCGCGGGGACGGTGCGCGTATCGGGCGGCGGAGCCTGCATGTCTTCGGTGATGACCGGGCGCTCGGCTGCCGGGACTGGCGGTGCATGGTAAATCCGGGCGAATTCTTCCAGCCGGTCAAGCTGTGTTTTCGTCGGGCGGATAAACGTGCGCACCTTGCGGATCTCGGCCCATGCTTCCTGCGGTGTCATGCCGGTGCTGACGAAGTAGGCCGCTGCCATCGTCGGGCCGCGCCCCAGCCCTTCCCAGCAGTGGATGTAGACTGATCCGCCCTGCTCGACCTGTTCACGGATGAATTCAACGCCGCGAGTCAGGCTTTCGAGAGTCGGCGGCGTGTTGTCGTCAGTGGGCAGATACAGATAACGGACACCGGGCAGGGCGACCTTCTGCGCATAATCGTATTCGCTGCGCATGTTGACGAAGCCGGTCACGCCGCGATGCGTGATCAGCGCTTCGATCACATTGCTGGATGGCTGGCCGCCAAGGATGATCTTGGGGCTAAGCTGTGTAAACCGGCGCAGCGGCGTGCGGCGCAGCATCCGCACCAGCTTGTCCTGACCGGCCAGCAGTGTCAGATGCAGCCCCTGTGAACGCAGCGTGCCGATCAGCCGCCCGATCTCAACGAAAAATCCGCGAACCGCTCTTAGCATTGAAATCCCTTTTGTCAGCTTCTGTTCCTGATCTATTCCGGCTGGATGGGTGGCTCGACCTGCCCCTGTTCATCCGGTGGGATGGGGACAAGCACCTTGATCGCGTGCGGGACGATACTGACTTCCAGTGGATAGCCAATCTCCAGCTTTTCGCCGTCGAGTCCGATGCCCTGCCTACGGCTGGCGCGGATGCTGATCTCTTTGCCCTTCCAGTGCGGGATGTCTTCATCTTCTCTGGCGTCCGGCTGTGCGCTGCGGATGACACTGCGGATCAGTGATCCCATTGACGCGGGATCACGCCCCGGCAGCACCACCACATCCAGATAACCGTCGCTGACACTGATCTCTGGCGCGAAGGCGAAATTGCCCACGCCGATATTGGCCGAATTGCAGATCACGCAGGTCACACCGGCGACGTAATGCGTCTCGCCGTCAATGGTGATGCGATAACGTACCCGGCGCGCATTCCAGAAGGCGGAGATCCCCGATTTGAAATAGGCCAGCCGTCCGAGCTTCTTCTTCTCTTCTCGCGGCGTATTGATCGTCGTCTCGGCTTCGAGACCGATGCCCACCCGCAGCAGAAAACAGTGATCATCGTTGAGCTTGCCGATGTCAATCGTCCGGATGGCGGCATTTTCGCCACGGGCCAGCAGCAGTGCCCCTTCCAGCGCCTGCGGGATGTTCAGCTCCACCGACATGACGTTGGCGGTCCCGGCGGGCAGAATCGCCAGCGGGATTCCGGTCCCCATCAGCGCGGAGCCGACCGACATCACCGTACCGTCGCCGCCATAGGCCGCGACGACATCCGCGCCAGCGTCCGCCGCTTCTTTGGCGAAGCGTTCAGCGTCGCCATCTCCACGTGTGATGTAGAGCTTATACTCAAGGCCGGTGAGTTCCAGCATCTCCTGAATTGTCTCTGGCACGACCGGATTCTGACCTGAGACAGGATTCATAATCACGTGCAGCTTCTTCACCGGTGACAGCGGTTCCAGTGCAGCATCCTGTGTGGGAATCGCCGTGGGGGTTTGCTCCTTTGAGGCCATAACACCTGTCTTTCGGTGATTAATATCGCGATCTGTGCGTTCGATACAGGCTTGTAAGTCTAGGCAGATTAGCTAAGAACATGATGAAAAAGGCGTTAGCTTACTCCCCGCGTTTCCAGTCGATCAGGCCGCCGATGTCGTCACCGATGCGGTACAGGGTATCCGTCACCGTGTCATAGATATGCAGGCCGTCGGTCAGGGCAAGCGCAAGCTGGGTGCTATCCGGGGACCATGCCAGCGCCTGTTCCGGTGCGCGGGTGTAAAGCGTATTCAGCAGCACACAGCGCTCGATGATGGTCTGCGTCTCCATGTCGCCGGTATAGAGCAGGCTTTCATCGTCATACGGGTTATAGACCGTGAACGCAAACTGCGTGCTGTCCGGCGACCAGCGGAAATTCGTCAGCAGCCGGTCAGATGTCACATCCAGCAGGCGGACGAGCAGCGTGCCATCCCGTGCGATCAGCGACAGCCAGCGCTCGGCGCCGTGATCGAACTCCAGCGCGGCAAATTGGGCGGAGTCCGGCGACCAGACGAAACCGGACAGATTGGCATGCTGTGACGGCAGATGCGCCAGCACCGCCCCGCCGGATGTCCGCTGTGAGAGGTCGATCAGGGCGAGACGGTCCGCATCGGCCTGAAATCCCCGGCTGTGATCAGGGGCGAGTGTATCGTATACGCCCAGCGCAAAACGGCTCACCTCTGCGCTGAAGGGCTGGACCTGCTGCGGCGTCTGTCCGTTCAGAAACGAGCCAGAGACATACACCAGATGTTCATCATCCAGCCAGTAGACAGGCTCCAGTGCGCCCTGCTGAAAGCTGGCCTGCCACGGCACACGGGCGCTGATCTGCGGATAAGTGCCGGTGGACATCACACGCAGCTCACCGACGCGATAGCGCACATCAAAGGCGGCGGCGGTCTCGATGAAGCCATAAGGCAGTGCCATCCAGCGGCCATCGGGTGAAAAGGCAGCCGACTCAATAAAGTTGCTGCCTGCAAATGCCAGATAGTAGGTGGTAAATGTCCCGGCACGCAGGGCGCGGATGCCATCCCCCGGCACATAGGACGCGATGAAACCGGGAAAGCCGAAATCCGACGGACGCGGCTGTGCATCCGGCAGGCATTCGCGGACGACGGTCCACGTGGGACGCTCGACAGGATCAGCAGACTGTGCGCTGACCTGCAACATGCCGCCAGACAGCGCCAAAATCAGTACAAGAACGGAGACAGGGCTGACAATCAGCGCCCGGATCAGATGGCTTAACAGATGGCTTAAAAGATGGGACAAGGGCTTATCCTGACAGATGCGTGATTCATAAGGCGTGACACCAGACGAGTATAGAGGCCATCACGCCTGCCCTGCCAGTGTATTCACCTGTCAGCTCGTGCGGTGACGCTCAAACCACGAGACCGCATAATCTGTCAGGGTGCGCTGCGGGACAAGGATCGCATCGGCGCTGGCGATTTTGCCTTCACGCTGCAAGCCAGTCTCGCGTGCGAAATCCGCGCCAAGCTGCACGAAATCGGAGTCGTCCCACTCGATCTCGTCATACGCCACCCACTGACGCACACCATCGACCATGATCGGCGAGCCGGTGTGATACATCCGATGCTGGATATTGGCGCGACGTTCAGCGACATGCAGCGCGGTGTTATTACCGTGTCCGATGCCGAGCAGCAGTACCCAACCGTCAAGGTGATAAGTCTGCACCAGCGGGGACCGTTCGCCGAAATACGGCAGCAGCTCGTGATTGGCGGTGATCTGGTGGGCGTGTCTGCCACGCGCCGCAAACGAGACCGTCGGGTGATTGCTGCGGATGACGCCGCCCTGTTTGCGGAAGGTCTCGGCGATGATGCCCATTTTCCGCGTCGGCGTCAGATCGACATCAAACGCAGGCATCGTCTCGCGGATCAGCGGCCACCATGCTTCCGGCACGGGCGGGTACTGCCAGTTCGCCGGATCGCTGAGATCGGGTGTGTGCGCGGGCATGACCAGTGTCCCTTCCAGTCCTAGCACTTCTTCCAGCGCAAGGATCACCGACACCGGCCCACCGATGACCGGGCCGAGCGATTTCATCCCCGTATGCACGACCAGTACCATTCCCGGCTGCACACCCAGCGCCCGCAGATCGTCGGCAAGTGATGCGGGTGTCGCAGGCCATTGTACGGATGTTACGGGGTTATTTTTATCAGGCTGACTCACGACATCATCCCTTTCACTCACTCTGATCCGTTATAAACCATTAAATATTTTTTGAAGTCCGAACAGGACCGATATTAACTTTTGTAAAATGGGCTGTCCAACCGCAAAACATTGGGCTTATTTTAAGCAAACACTTATTTTTTAACATCATGATCTGGCTAAAATCGTGCATGACTTGAATTTAGCGGCAGAGTATGTCATAAAGGGGAGCCGCTAAGGGCAAGAATATTCGCTTAACTGGTTTCTAATAAGGAGTTTTTATGTCCAAGAAAGTGCTGCGTGTTCTGCCTCTGATTATGCTGCTCGCGCTTGCCACCATGCTGGTTGCTCCGCTCGCAGCACAGGACGATGGGGACACCATTACCATTGCACCCGGTGAAAATGTCGTTCTCGGCCTTGCCACAATCCTCAGTGGTGAAGGTCTGGTCCCGTTGGGCGCTGACATCCAGCGCGGTGTTGAGCTGGCGCTGGCCGCCCGCCCCAATGTCGTGATCGATGGCACTGAATTCCCGCTGACGCTGGACATTCAGGACGACCTCTGCTCTGCTGAAGGTGGTCAGGCAGTCGCCAACTACTATGTCTCACAGCCCAACGTGGTCGCCATTGTCGGCGCAACCTGCTCCAGCTCGTGCCGTGCCGCTGGCCCGATCCTTGACGAAGCCGGTTTCACCAGCGTCAGCTCTAGCTGCACCGCCGTTGACCTGACCGATGAAGAAACTGGTTTCACCAGCTTCAACCGTACCACGGCCAACGACGACGCACAGGGTACACAGGCCGCTAACTTCATCTTCAATGACCTGGGCATCACCCAGATCGCGACCATCCACGACAGCAGCCCCTACGGTGAAGGTCTGGTCGAAAATATGACCGCCACCTTCGAAGAACTGGGCGGCGAAGTGGTCTATGCTGACGCGATCAACGTGGGCGACACCGACTTCCGTAACCTGCTCGACAGCGTGGCTGGCGGCGGCGCAGAACTCATCTACTTCGGCGGCTTCCCGGCGGAAGCTTCACGTCTGGCGCAGCAGCGTGCAGATGTTGGCCTGGCCGATACCCCGCTGATGGGCGCTGACGGTATCTACACGCCCGAATTCATCTCACAGGCCGGTGATGCTGCCGAAGGTGTGTATGTTTCTTCACCTGCCCCGGCGGACAGCGCACCCTACGACGAATTTGTCGCCCTGTACGAAGAAACCTACAGCACCGCCCCGACCGCGGCCTTCCATGCCTATGCCTATGACGCGGCAGTCATGCTGCTCGACGCCATTGAAGCCACCGGCAGCCTTGATGACTCCGGCAATCTGGTGCTGAGCCGCGCCGCAATCGCGGAATACGTCCGCGCTTACGGTGTCGATGAAGCCATCGAAGGTCTGTCTGGCCCGGTATCCTGCCAGGGCAACGGTGAATGCGCACTGGGTGGTATCGGCTTCTTCCAGGTGACTGATGGCGAATTCGTCCGTCTGGAAACCGAAGCAGACACCGCTGATGCTTCAGACGAAGAAGCAGAAGAAACTGAAGAAGCCACCGAAGAAGCAGACAGCTAAAACGCTGGCATTCGGTAACTCTGTCTGATACAAACGAAAACAGGGGCGCATCGGCGTCCCTGTTTTTATGTGCGGTGACGTGGCATGATCAGAGCGTCGGAGCGATGGGCGGTGGCGGGACGGTATCCGAAGCGGGTGAGGGTGTCTCATCCAGTTTACGCAGCAGCACCTTGTCGATGCGTTTGCCGTCCATATCCATCACTTCCAGTTCAAGATTGCCGATGCGGACGCTGTCGCCTTCCTGCGGCATATGGCTCAACAGCGCCATGACCAGCCCGGCCAGCGTGGTAAAGCTGGTGAGTGTAATATCGTCCGGCGTGGGGATCTCCAGCCGGTCACAGACCTTGTCGAACGGCTCCATGCCATCGATCAGCCAGCTTCCGTCACGCCGCTGGATGTACTTGCGCGTGGCCTGCTCGTATTCGTCATAGACCTCACCGACCAGTTCTTCGATCAGGTCTTCGAACGTCACCAGCCCGGATGTCTGGCCGTGTTCGTCCATCACCAGCGCCATCTGAAGCTGCTGCCCCCGGAACATGTTCATGATCTCATCGACGTAATTGGTTTCCAGCACATAGACGGCTGGCAGCAGCAGGCCCTCAAGATCAATCACGCGGTTAGGATCACCGTGCATCAGATACGGCAGCACATCCTTGATGTGCAAAATGCCGATGGTCGAATCAATGGTGCCGGAATAGACCGGCAGGCGGGCGTAGCCGGTCTGGGTGAATTTCTCGACAATCTCGGCGAGTGATGTGCCGACCGGGATGGCAGTCATGGTGGTGCGCGGCGTCATCACACTGCGGATCGACCGGTTGCTGAACTTGAAGACCTTCTCGATCATCTCGACTTCTTCAGCTTCAACCGTACCGCTCTCCTGCCCCTCTGTCAGCATGTAGACGATGTCATCTTTGGTGACGATCACCTCTTCGGTGGTCTGCTGGCCGAGAATCCGCAGCACGAGATTGACCGACAGCGTCAGCAGTGCGATCACCGGGCGGGCCAGCCGCGACAGCATCACCATGAACGGCGCGGCGATCATCGCGAAGCGTTCGGCATTCGCCAACGCGAAACGCTTGGGAACCAATTCGCCGAAAATAAGCGAAATATAAGTGATAAAGGCCACCACCAGCAGCAGACTAAGGGCGGTGGCATAGGGCGCAAGCTGTGGGATCGTGCGGAGCTGCACTTCAAGCACCTGACTGATGCGCGCACCGCCGAAGGTCGCCGCGAACGTGCCGATCAGGGTAATACCAACCTGCACCGTCGCCAGAAAGCGATCGGGCGTCTCGGCCAGATCAATCGCCTGACGTGCGGCTTTTTTCCCTTCAGCGGCGTGGGCTTCAAGTCGGCTGCGGCGTGAAGAGACAATCGCAATTTCTGAACCGGCAAAAAATCCATTTGCCAGCGCCAGCAGGAAGATAATGAGGATTTCGAGGCCAATGTCACCAAACATATGAGATGTCGTCCTTTTATGATATGGGTCAATTTTGGGCGAATATATGAGTGTGCGCTATCATAATCCCCTAACATTTCATGAGCGTTGCAAAAGCCTGTCGAAATACAGCAGACAAACGTGATTCTATCGACAGTCAGCGGAGTACGCTTCAACTTTTACATGTTATAACGGAGCAATTTTTATGGCGGAGCTTTCGGCTGGCAGGCCACGACGAGGAATCGTCAACAGTTTAGGGGATCGCATCACCAGCGATCCCGTGCAGGTAATCCTCTATGTGCTTGGGGGCCTGCTTGTACTCTTCTTATTGTTTGTGGCAATCAGTAACATCGCCAGCGGCGCATTTACACTGGAACGTTTCCTGCGGCTGGTCATCTTCGGGCTGGCGCAGGGCAGCATCTACGCGCTGATTGCGCTGGGCTATACCCTGGTCTACGGTGTTCTGATGATGATCAACTTCGCTCACGGCGAAGTCTTCATGTCAGGGGCCTTTATCGGATTTTTCGCTATCAATGCGCTGGATCAGACCGGGCTGACGGATAGTCACCCGCTGCTGGCGATCCTGATCACGCTGGTCGTCGGCATGGCCGCGTCCATGGTGGTCGCGACCGTTCTGGAACGGATCGCCTATCGACCGCTGCGCCATGCCCCGCGACTGGTCCCGCTGATTTCGGCGATCGGCGCATCCATCACCTTACAGCAGCTTTTCCTGCGGCTGTTCGGCAGCGGCACGCGCAATTATCCCAGCCTCAACCTGTATGTCCTGCCAGCGACCTGTGCGACGCAGAGCCGTGAGGGGGAATGTCTCGGTATCGACCTGATTCAGGGTTCGTATCCGGTGCAGGTGGCGGGGATGAACTTACAGATTCGTCCGCTGTACTTCATCATCTTCTTCCTTGCGCTGGTGTTCATGGGCGCACTGTGGTACATCGTCCAGCGCACCAAGACCGGGCGTGCCATGCGCGCTGTTGCGGAAGACAAGCCGACCGCCGCGCTGATGGGCGTCAATGTTGACCGCGTGATCCTGATCACCTTCCTGCTCGGCGCTGCGCTGGCAGGGGCGGCGGCGGTACTCTTTGCGCTGTATAACACGCAGGTGACGCCGTTCATGGGCTTCACACCGGGCATCAAGGCATTTACCGCAGCGGTGCTGGGGGGCATCGGCAATATCCCCGGCGCGATGGCGGGCGGCCTGCTGCTCGGTATGCTGGAGTCCGTCTCGCCTGCCCTGTTGGGCTTGCAGACACAGCTTCAGGACGTGATCGCATTCGGTGTGCTGGTGCTGATCCTGATCTTCAGGCCAACCGGCATTTTCGGCGAAGTCCTGTCGAAGAAGAAAGCGTAAGGTGGCGATCATGTGGATTAAACTTCTGGACCGTGACGCCCTGCGCATCGCGCTCTACGCTGCCATCACGATCGGCGTCCTGACGATGACCGGCATTTTCGGCTCGTTTGCGCGCCGTTTCGTACTCGAAGATCAGCTTTCACTCAGCACCGTGCTGCTGATTGGCACGATGGTCGCCACCGGCTATCTGGTCGGCACCAGGGTGCACAAGCGCTTCCTTGATCCGGTCACCGGAAGCGGCTCACTGGATGGCCGCGCCGCATCCGCCGTGATCGCCAACAGCATGGCCGGCGGCCTGATCATCGCGGTGCTGCTGTCGATCCTTGTGGCCCTCACCAGCGCGGTTGATATGCGCTTCATCTTTCAGAATTTAGGTTCACTGCTGGGCGGTCCGCTGGTCTTCGGACAGACCGAACTGCTGCCCGGTGTGCTAAGCCTGCTCGTCACCGGGATTTTAGGCTCGATGGTTGGCGGTCTGCTGGTGTTCGTCTCACAGCGCATCCGCGAGATCGTGATCGTCAGCCTGCTGCTGACCGTTGTGCTCGGCATCCTTCAGGGGCAGATCAACAATATCATCACGCTGGCCGATGTGCTGGCCGTGACGGCTGTCTTCAGCGCGGCGGCCATCGTCGCCCGTGTGATTCAGCCCGTGAGAACCATCCAGCGTGTGCTGATCGGTGCATTAGTCGGTGCCGTGGTCGGAGTCGCGCTCGGTGCGCTGGCCTCAACCGGTCTGGAACCCGGCGGCTGGATGCGGCTGGGTGGGCCGGTGCCGCAGATCCTTGGGCTGGCGGTGAATGGCAATCTGCCATTTCTGGTGCTGGCCTATACCGCCATCGGCATCGTTGGCGCGGTGGTCACGCGGGCATCCGGCCCCAGCTTCCGGGGCGCATGGTGGATTATCATTGCGCTGGTGATTCTGGGCGTCCTTAGCTGGCAGGGCCGCATGACCTATGCTGCTGCCGTGCTCTCGTTTGGTCTGGTGGCGCTGGGCCGCACGCTGCTGCCACCCGCCAGCCGTGTGACTTCGGAACGCTATCACGCACTGTCACTTCGCGAACAGCGCGGCACAACATCGGTCATGTTCCTTGGGCTGATGGCGCTGCTGGTCGTGGTACCGATGTTCGCAGGGCTGTCGATCACCAACACCATTAACCTGACCGCGCTGTATATCACGATGGGGATCGGCCTAAGCGTGATGATCGGCTATGCCGGTCTGCTGGACCTTGGCTATGTGGCATCTTACGCGATTGGCGCCTATACGATGGGCCTGCTGACGACGCCGAGTCTCGTCACCTGCGGCGGCCTGACCGCCGATCAACTGCTCGATCAGGGTTATCGCCTGGCCGAACTGCCGACCGTCTGCACCGGCGTGATGACCTTCTGGACTGCACTGCCGATGGCGGTGCTGGTCAGCGCGGTGACAGGTGTGCTGCTCGGCGTGCCGGTGCTGCGCCTGCGCGGTGACTATCTGGCGATTGTAACGCTCGGCTTCGGTGAGATCATTCAGGTGCTGATCAAGTCGTCGGCGCTCAAGCCGCTGCTGGGCGGTGCACAGGGCATCATCCAGATCCCGACGCCGCGAGTCGATCTGACCAGTTTTAATCCGGAATGGAGCTGGTCGCTGACACGCTCCACCGAACTGTATTACCTGTATATCTTCTGTGTGCTGGTGGCGGGATTCGTCGTGCTGCGCCTGATCAATACCCGTCTGGGGCGTGCGTGGCGTGCCATGCGTGAAGATGAGGACGTGGCCGAAGCGATGGGCATCGGGCTGGTGCGTACCAAGCTGCTGGCCTTCGGCATCAGCTCGGCCTTTGCCGGGTTGGGCGGTGCGGTCTTCGGTGCATCGTATCAGAGCATCTTCCCCAACAGCTTCACGCTGATGGTCTCGATCAATGTACTAAGCCTGATCATCATCGGCGGCATGGGATCGATTCCCGGCGTGATCCTTGGCTCGTTCATCCTGATCGGCCTGCCGGAACTGATGCGCGAACTTCAGGATTATCGTCTGCTGGCGTTTGGAGCGCTGCTGGTGGCGGTCATGGTGCTGCGTCCGCAGGGACTGCTGCCCCCGCAGCCGCCGCGCCTCTCGGAGTTTGCCAGCGGTGGCGATCCGGAGCGGCAGATCACACAGGGTTCGCCGCTGGTTTCACAGCGTCAGGGGACGGACTAGCGCCCGTCCAGGCGCATGACCGGACAGGGATAACCCAAATGCTACCTTCGAGCAGGATTATATGATCTATCTGTGGAATAAATAATGAGTACAACTGACAACGGCTATTTACTGGATGTCCAGAATATCAGCAAGCGCTTTGGCGGTCTGGTGGCGGTCTTCGAAGTGGAACTGAAGATCCAGCGCGGCGAGATCATCAGCCTGATCGGTCCGAATGGCGCTGGCAAAACGACTTTCTTCAACTGCGTCACCGGCTTTTATACGCCTGAAGTGGGTGATATCCTCTTCAACGGACGCAGCATCAAGGGTAAACGACCGGACCAGATCATGCGCGCCGGCGTCGCCCGCACCTATCAGAATATCCGGCTGTTCGGCCAGCTTACCGTGCTGGAGAATATCCTCGTCGGGATGCATTCCCGACTGAATTCGACACCGTTGGGCGCACTGTTCGGCACACACTTTCAGCGGACGGAAGAACAGGCATCACTGGATAAGGCGATGGATCTGCTGCTGTACTGCGGACTGGAAGGCAAAGGGGACCTGCTCGCCAGCAATCTGGCCTACGGTTTCCAGCGCCGTCTGGAAGTGGCACGCGCACTGGCTTCAGAACCGCAGCTGCTGCTGCTGGATGAACCCACGGCGGGGATGAATCCACTGGAAACAGAAGAGATGATGCACTTCATCCGCCAGCTTCGCGATGAACGCGACCTGACGATCTTCCTGATCGAACACGATGTCAAGCTGGTGATGAACGTCAGCGACCGTGTCAACGTCATGGATTATGGCCGCAAGATCGCGGAAGGCACTCCGTCTGAAGTCCAGCGCAACCCGAAGGTGATCGAAGCCTATCTGGGTGCTGGCCCGGCAGATGAGGCCGAAGCCGCCGTCACTGGCCGCATGGAATAGCGTGGAATAAGGGAAACTGATTAACTATGGCAATGCTTGAAGTCCATGACATCCATACGTACTATGGCAAGATCCACGCGCTGAAGGGTATCTCGATCAGTGTGGAAGAAGGCCAGATCGTCACGCTGATTGGCGGTAATGGCGCGGGGAAATCGACCACGCTGAATACGATTACCGGCATCACACCGGCGGCCAGCGGCACGATCGTATTTAAAGGTGAAGACATCACCCGCACTCCACCGCATCTGATCGTCACACGCGGCATCGTCCAGTCGCCGGAAGGCCGCAAGATCTTCACCCGTCTGACCGTGCGCGAGAATCTCGAGATGGGCGCGTTCATCCGCAATGACACGGACGGCATCGCCCGTGATCTCGAATACGTGTTTGAACGCTTCCCACGCCTGAAGGAACGTCAGCGTCAGCTCGGCGGGACGCTCTCCGGCGGCGAACAGCAGATGCTGGCAATGGGGCGGGCGCTGATGTCTCGTCCACGCCTGCTGCTGCTGGATGAGCCGTCGATGGGGCTGGCGCCGCTGCTGGTGCAGGACATCTTCGGCGTGATCGAATATCTGAACCGCGAGAACGGCACGACGATCCTGCTGGTGGAGCAGAACGCGCTGATGGCGCTCGGCATCGCGCATTGGGCTTATGTGCTGCAATCCGGGTACATCACCCACAGCGGGACCGGTCAGGAGCTTCAGCACGATCCTGGTGTGGTTGAGGCGTATCTGGGGAGTTAAATTTCGTATTGGAAGACACCGCTTTGTCCAAGAATGGTATATCTATACGGCTGCCTGAGGAGCGTTGGCTACATATTAGCGAACAACACCCTGAGTTGGCTGAGTATCGAAACACCATACTCAGCACAATTGAAGAGCCTGACAGAATCCTTGCTGGCAATAATGGTGAACTTATGGCCGTTCGTTTAG
>CAYNDH010000119.1:0-14622 GCA_964395665.1 uncultured Anaerolineaceae bacterium | reverse complement strand
ATTCTCGGCTCACTGGATGACAAGATCGAAGCCAACCGGCGAATGAACGAAACGCTGGAAGCCACCGCCCGTGCGATCTTCAAATCGTGGTTCGTGGATTTCGACCCGGTCCATGCCAAAGCACGCGGAGAGGCTCCGTCCGGCATGGATGCGGAGACAGCAGCGCTGTTTCCTGACAGCTTCGAAGACAGCGAACTCGGCCCGATTCCGTCCGGGTGGCGGGTGATGCCAATCGGCGATGCAGTTAAAGCGGTTGGAGGTTCCACACCTAGCACCGCTGAAACAAGGTATTGGGACGACGGAAAAATCAACTGGGCAACGCCAAAGGACTTATCGAAGTTATCAAGTCCTGTGCTGCTTGATACGGAAAGAAGAATTACGGAAGAGGGATTAAAGCAAATCAGTTCAGGGTTGTTGCCACAGGGAACTGTACTGCTTTCTTCACGTGCCCCTGTAGGTTATCTGGCTGTCGCTGAAATCCCTGTTGCCATCAATCAGGGTTTTATCGCAATGATTTGCGACAACAGAGTTCCGACTCTTTACGCTCTCTATTGGACTGAAAATAACCTTGATGTCATCAAGAGTCGTGCAAGTGGCACAACCTTTCAGGAAATCAGCAAGGCCAACTTTCGGCCCATACCAGCACTTGTACCTACAGATGAAATACTTCAAACCTACACCGAGCTTGTAGAGCCAATCTACAAAACTATTGTCTGCAACCTTGAAGAAACACACACCTTAGCCGAAACACGCGATGCGCTGCTGCCGAAGCTGGTCAGCGGTGAGGTGCGCGTACCTCAACCCTGATCCCCCTGGGTTCTTGTGTAGGGGCGATGCTGTGTCGTCGCCCGTGGGTTGTAGGGCACTGCGGGCGGGCACTGCGGGCGGACACGGCGATATATCGCAGGTCCGCCCCTACACAAAATGAGTTTGCAGAGTCACATGATGATCGAAACGTCAACACAACCTAATCAAACGCGACCAGCCCCTGTAAATCACCGATCAAACCCTGACCGACGCCCTGAATCTGATCGAGATCTTCAAAGCTGCTGATGCGCCCGTTCTGCATCCGATACGCCAGAATGCGCTCTGACATGGCTGGCCCGATGCCGGGAAGCTGCTGCAATTCTTCGGCGTTGGCGCGGTTGAGGTAGACAATGCCGTTGATAATGCCTTCGCTGTTGGGGATATCGGGGATGTCGCCGTCGGTCAGGGTATTCGTGTCCCCTGCCGGATCAGAAGCGCTCGTGACCGGTTCACTGCTGATCTCCGGCACATGCACCTGATCGCCGTCGAACAGCCGCCGCGCCAGATTGATCCGTGTCAGGTCTGCTGACTCCGCCGCGCCGCCTGCCGCTGCGATGGCATCCTGTGCAAGGCTTCCGGCGGGCAGGCTGCGTACCGCACCGGGATTTTGCACCGCGCCGGTCACATACACATTCAGCGGGGCCGGTGTGCCGGTCGGCTGCGGCGGGAGAATGGTGATCTGTGCCGGTGCTGGCTGTGTCATGATCAGCAGCGCACTTCCCGCGATGATCACGACGATCACCATGACAAAGACAAAAACGGTTCCACGTCCACCCGCCATTACAGACTCCTGATCCTGTTCGAGATATTACACTCAATTCTAGCCAGAAAGCAGGCGAATACGATTAATCTTGCCGCTTCAGGTAACGGTTTCTTGTGCGTTCGCCCCTTTTTCACCCTCTGGTATGGTAAAATAGGAGAGCGATCCGTGTCTGGTGGATGATACCTGACAGTTGAAACGATTCATCCACGAAGCACGTATAGCAATTGATCGGGGGAGGGGGGCCGTCGTGTCCGATCCGGTAATTAATCAATGGGTTCAAGCTTCAATCTCCGGCGATCAGGATGCTTTCGCCGAAATCGTCTACACTTTTCAGGACGCCGTGTATAACCTGTGCTACCGCTTGCTGGGTGAGCGCACCGAAGCTGAAGACGCCGCGCAGGAAGCCTTTCTGAAGGCCTATTCCAACCTGCGCCGTTATGATCCGGAGCGCGCTTTCAAGACGTGGCTGCTGACCATCGCATCGAATCACTGCATCGACCGGCTGCGTAAGCGTCGTATGACACAGGTGTCGATTGATGAACCCATTCAGGCCACATTGTCCCTTGCCAGCAGCGATCCGCTGCCCGAACAGGCGGCCCTAAGCAGCGAACGCAGCCGTCTGATTCAGGCCATACTGAACGAACTGCCTGACGATTATCGTGCTGCCGTGACGCTGCGTTACTGGTACGATTATTCGTATGCTGAAATTGCAGAGATCCTGCAAACAACCGAAAGTGCAATTAAAAGCCGACTGTTTCGAGCGCGACAGATGCTGGCAGAGAAACTTGATAACGGCCAGTCGTCCACCAGCGGGACGGTAAACCCGTTATTGGAAGGGATTTAGCGTTATGGCAAGTGATAAGCATCGCCGGTTGATGCAGGAATCGCTCGACCAGATTTTATCGGAAGAAGCCCAGCAGGAATTATTCGCACAGCTCAACACCGATCAGGATACTGTCGCCGAGTATAACCAGCTTCACCGCGTCCACAACCTGCTTCAGAATGCCCCGCAGGAACGTGCGCCGCGTCGTCTGGCAGCGACCATCATGGCGCGCATCGCCCAGGGGCTGGAGATGCAGGTCAGCCTCGATGCTAACCCACATGCCGAAGCCAGTCCAGAGGCCGCCCAACAGGTGCTGATCTCACGCGAAATCATCGCGCTCGCCCTCAATCTGGTGACCGTGGCGACCATGCCGCTGCTGGTGGCCGCAAGCTGGATGGTGATCCACGCGCAGGCGGACCCGGCGCTGCTGACACAGGTGCTTCAGCAGATCGTCGCGCTCGTCCTGCTGGTGCTGAAGATCATGGAAGTCTTCCTCGAACAGGCGCAGAAGCTGGCAGAAGACGATCCTGAAACCGCGATGGCGGTGCTGGCGCTGCTTCCCGTGACCATGCTGGCGATTGTCCGCTACATGCTGAGCGAACAGCCTGACGATCACCAACAGGACGGCGTATCAGCGCCGGTCGGATCATCACAGCCGCGTAATATGGCAGATCGTGAAAATCGCCTGAGTTAGAGCATATCTGAATATTCAGAAAACGGCTCTGAATCTTATAGAAACAGCGGACAACGCCTAAACAGGCTTGCATGTCGTTGTCCGCCATCCACCTATCACACCGGATGTTCTTCGCAAATGATGACAATCGGCTGGCCGCGCAGTCTGGTCAGGGCCAGCGTCCGCGCCTGTGATCCGCCTTTGAGCTTAAGCTGTGAGATAAGCTGTTCGGGTGTGAGCGGTGAGCCGCGCTTTTTGACGGTCACCCTGCCGACATCCTGTTCACGCAGGGCGGCCCGCAGCTTTTTCAGATTGAACGGCATCCAGTCCAGAATGCGCCACGACCGCACCCACGGACTCGCAGGCGGTGCGTCCGCTGTCAGATAGGCGATGGTCGCATCAAGCTGAAAGGCATCAAACCGGGCGGCGGCATCGCGTACCAGATTGGCCCGCAGCAGTGCCGGGTCCGGCTCGATCAGCCACGCACGCGGCTCCGAGAGGGCTGCTTCCGGTCCGTCTTCACCGGATGCCGTGCCGGTCGTCGGCCAGTGATGAACCCGTCCGTCTTCCGTCAGCAGTGCAGCGGAGAGTGTCAGCGCGTCAGCGGTCCCATCCAGACGCAGCAGTGCTTCTTTCAGATCCCCCTCAACCGAGATGAATTCGACGCCCCCGCGATACCCTGTGAGCTGTGCCAGTTCCACACCCGGCGACAGCTTGACGTATACCGGATGTCCCGGCGTCCAGCGGCGCACGGTAGACAGCGGCGGGATATAAGCCTCAACATCGAAGATGCGCCGATCTCCGGTGCGCCGTGCCGGATCGAAGAAGACCGCGCTGCCGCCCGGTGGATCGAGCAGTGTCACATCCCCGGTTTCAAAGCGGGCATTCAGTCCAAGTGCTTGATTATTCAACCGGGCAAGGGCAATCCGCAGCGGATCGAGATCAACACCCGTGACGGCAAGCCCCGCTGTGGACAGCGCCAGCGTATCCGTCCCGATGCCGCAGCAGGCGTCGATCCATGCGTCCACCTTTGACATGGTCACGAAACGCTCGGCACGATACCGCCGCACCAGCGGATGGCTGGCCTGTTCCAGGGCATCCCGTGTGAACCACATCTGCGCGGCGTCAGTGCCGAATTTCTCGACCGCTTTCTGACGCAGTGTCGCCAGTTCCAGCGCGGCGGATGCTTCATCAGGTGCGAACTGTTTACGCAGCCGCGTCAGCAGAGTCAGCGCACCGGCCCCCTTGCTGATAGACTTCAGATCTTCCTGTGCCAGCGTATCCAGCAGGGCCGCGCCCCGCGCCGATTGTAAAAATTCCAGTGTGTGATGATCCATCCTGCCCTGTGACGATCCGCCTGTTTTTGAATGCTATCCCTGTACAGAAATTTCGCTAGAATTAGAAACACCATTACTTAGACGAGTTTATAACTGATCTATGTCATCCTCACACCACCGTACGTTCGATTTTCGGCGTTTGCTGGATCAGTTACCCTCATGCGTGTGTGTGATCGACCACCACGACGTGATTCAGTATGTCAATCAGCCGTTGTATACCCTGCTCCACCTCAGCGCGGAGCAGATGATCGGACAGCGCGTTCAGCAGGTGCTGCCGCTGATCCCCGCATCCCTGCTGACTGCTTCGGGTGAAGTCGGCCAAACGGCCAGCGCCGACAGCCGGATTCATGCTGAAGAATGGCGCTACGATGATCAGCATGGCAATATCTGCTGGCTGCGTGGGACAGCGCAGATCTTTGATGATCCCGTGCAGCCTGACCAGCCACATCATCCCATGCGGCTGCTGATTATTGAGGATATCACACCGACTCGACAGCTTCAGATGCATCTGAATGAGGCGCAGGCTCTGCTTAGCTTTGCCATTCAGAACAGCAGTGTCGTGCTGTTCACTATTGATGTCGAAGGGCGTATCCAGCATTTTGAAGGGCGCGGGATACCCGGTCTGGTCGCTGATCCAGAGGCGATTATCGGCCAGCCGCTTCAGGACGTCTACCGTCTGCCAGAACTCAGCGGCGAACTGGCGTTTGTGATGGACGGCCACCGCTTCACCTCTTATCACCGTCTCAACAAGCGCGATTTCATCACCTATTACAATCCGGTGACCGATCTGGATGATGAGGTGATCCGTGTGATGGGCCTGACCGTGGATATTACCGATCAGACGGCGGCCTATCAGCTTGCACGTGAGGCGGAACTTCACTATGAGATGATCTTCGAGCGTGTGAGCGACATCGTCTTTATCACCGATCAGCACGGGCGATTTATGGCGCTCAATCCAGCCTTTACCGCTGTGACGGGCTATGACATCGCGGACTGGATCGGAGAACCGCTGTTTGATCTCGTGAACGCCGAAGATCAGCCGCGCCTGCGGGGGATGTGGCAGCAAAGCCCACCGACCCAGCAGACGAAAACCACCGGCCAGCTTCCCACGATTGAAGTGCGTATGCCCACCCACAACGGACGCGAGATCAATATTGAGATCCGCGCTCGGCTGATCAGTCCGCGTGATTATCGTCCGGGGGCTGTTCATCAGGACGTTGGTGAGGATGCGGCTGGTGAGGGTATCGCCGGTGCGCAGTCACTGGCCTGTGTCGGTGTCGCCCGTGACATCACACAGCGCAAACTGGAAGTTTTGCAGGAATTGCAGGTCGATCTGGAATATGAACGGCTGGAGATGCTCAACCGTTTTATCCACAATGTCTCGCATGATGTTCGCACGCCGCTTTCCATCATTAATTCCGCCGCCTATCTCATCCGGCGCAAGGTGGATGACGAAACCCTGCCGAAGATCAGGCCGCACCTGACCATGATCGAAGCACAGGTGCAGCATCTGAATGAGCAGCTTAACAACCTGCTCACACTGCCCGACACACAATTACGCCGCCGCAGCCTGATCTTCACGCATTATGATCTGGCCGGGCTGCTGCGGTCGCTGGTCGATGAACAGGACCCGGCGATTCAGCGCCGCCATCAGCAGATCCGGCATCTGATCCCGTTTGAAGCGGTGATGATGTATGGCATGGAAGAAGAAATCCGGCGGGCGGTACGAAATGTGCTGACCAATGCCATCACCTATACCCCCGCGCAGGGTCATATCCTGCTCCGGTTGGTGGCAGATGAGCGAGGGGCAAAAATCACCGTGCGCGACAGCGGCATCGGCATCGCGGCGGAAGATCTCGATCATATCTTCCAGCCTTTCTACCGGGTTGAGGAAGCGCGTGCGCTGGATACGGGGGGTATGGGGCTGGGCCTGACCGTCGCCCGTGCCATCCTTGAGGCGCATCAGGGAGAGATCCGTGTCGAAAGCGCACCCGATCAGGGGACGACTGTGACGATCGACCTGCCATTTCTTGATCCTGGAGACTATTGATTGACATCACAGCGCCGGTTTTTATAATTTTTTTATTTTTCAGGGCGCATTTTCGTTCCGCAATTTTCAATCTTCGCGTAAGATGATTTCAGCATCTCTTTTGTATTTTGTGCTGAAGGGGAGAGACAATGTTAAAGCTTTTTCGCATGTTTATCGTCCTGTTGATGCTCATGGCGTTGGGCCTGAGTGCGGTACAGGCTCAGGAGACCCTGACCTATGGTGAAGTCATTGAGGGGGAGATGACCGCCGACGAGTATGAATTCGAGTACACCTTCGAAGCCGAAGAGGGTGAAGTGATCGCCGCCATGTTCACCGATCCGGATCAGACCGGCAATCTCAGCAGCCCGGTGCTGATCCTGGCTAATCCGTCAGGCGATGTGATCGCCGATACATCGGATGCGTTTACCTTTGGCGACCTGACGCTGTTCGCCGAGATCAACAGTACCGGCACCTACACCCTGACCGTCACCCGCGCCGATGAGGAAGACGGCACGGATGAGGGCGTGTTCAATATTGAGATCATCAGCCTGCCGCTGCTCGAAGTCGGCGAACTGGTTGAGGGCACTGTTTCCACCGAAACCAATGCTGCTTTCTATGCCGTACGGTCGGACTCTCCGTGGGCGGTCAGCTATGTGAAGGCTGACGGCGACATGGATGTCGAACTCACCGTCAATCGCGTCACGCGCCGCGTCGGTGTCCTGGAAGAGGTTGCGCTGGTCGAAGGGGAAGAACTGTCCGAAGTCGCCCTTGGCATCTTTGAAGAGGATGAGACCTATATCATCCGACTTGGTGAACCGCTGTTCTCATTCACCTTCAATGAGGAAGAAGCCGATTACACGCTCGAAATCCTGACCTTCGAAGATTAATCTCTGTTTGAAATCACGCTATAAGGGCCGGCCAGCGCAGTGCTGTCCTTACCACTTATACAGAATGCGGCGCTCATCCCGACGAGCGCCGCATTCTGTTTTGTGGCCTGCAAAACAAATCCCTATCAGCCTTGCCTGCCGCTCGTTCATGGCCTGAAAAATCACAGGCGCTAAATCAGCACTGTTGGTCTGTAACAACTTGTAGCATCTGTTAAGGTCTTATGTTAAATTTGCGCAACGCGTGGTAAGAGCATGTCCTCTATTACGTAGTCTTACTGTGTTTCAGGAGGAGAAAAGATTATGAAGCATCTTTTAAGGGTTCTGGCGCTCATGGCACTGCTGATGACCATCAGCGTGCTGCCTGCAGCCGCCCAGGACGAACTGCTGTCCCAGACAGCGGAATGCGGTGCTGAAGGTTACGGTGGTAACTTCCAGACGATCGAAGCAGTCGATGAATTCACTGTGAAGTTCACACTCTGCAATCCCGACCCGGCTTTCCCGTCGAAGGTCGCTTTCTCGGCTTTCCAGATTTACCCGTCTGAATACCTTGAGTCCACCGGCGGCGGCGGCCCTGCGCTGTTCGAAAACCCGGTCGGCACCGGCCCCTACAAGCTGGAAAACTGGGCCCGTGGTACGGAAATCGTCCTGACTCGTAACGACGAGTACTGGGGTGATAGCGCGATCGAACCGACGGTCATCTTCCGCTGGAACGCAGATGCTACCGCCCGCCTGACCGAACTTCAGGCCGGTTCTGCTGATGGTATCGACAATGTCGGCCCCGGTGACTTCGACGTGATCGAAGCCGACCCGAACCTCCAGCTCTTCCCGCGTGAAGGCCTGAACGTGTTCTATGTTGGCTTCAACAACAACATCCCGCCGTTTGACAACCTGAATGTTCGCAAGGCGATTGCCCATGCGCTCGACAAGGAACGTATTGTCGCCAACTTCTACCCGCCCGGTTCCAGCGTCGCGACCCAGTTCATGCCGTCGGCCATCGAAGCAGGTTACACACCGGAAGTTGAACCGTTCGCCTATGATCCGGAAATCGCACGTCAGCTTCTCGAAGAATCCGGCCTCGAACTGCCGCTGGAAGTGACCCTGAACTACCGTGACGTCGTCCGTGGCTATCTGCCGCAGCCGGGTATCGTCGCAACCGATATTCAGGCACAGCTTGCGGAAGTCGGCATCAACGTCACCATCGAAGTGATGGAATCCGGCGCGTTCATCGACGCTTCCAATGAGGGTCAGCTTGGCTTCCATCTGCTGGGTTGGGGCGCTGACTATCCGGATGCAACCAACTTCCTCGACTTCCACTTCGGCGCTGGTTCCAGCCCGCAGTTCGGCGAACAGTGGCCGGAAATCACCGAAGCACTGACCGAAGCTGCCCAGCTCGAAGACATTGCAGCACGCAATGAAATCTATGCCGTTGCCAATACCGCGATCCGCGATCTGGTCCCCGTTGTCCCGGTTGCACATGGTGGTTCGGCTGTGGCTTACCGTGGGACCATCACCGGTAACCCGCACTCCAGCCCGCTGAGCAATGAGTCCTTCGCAGTGGTCGAAGATCCGGATGACGACAATTTCGTCTGGATTCAGAACGGTGAGCCTGCCGGTCTGTACTGCGCCGACGAAACCGACGGCGAAGCCCTGCGCGTCTGCGAACAGGTCAATGAAGCGCTGCTCGGTTATGAAGTCGGTGGTACCGCAGTCGTCCCGGTTCTGGCTGAAAGCTACGAAGTCAACGAAGAACTGACCGAGTGGACCTTCACCCTGCGTCAGGGCGTGACCTTCCACGATGGCAGCAGCTTCGACTCCAACGACGTTGTTGCATCCTATCTCGCCCTGTGGGATGCCTCAAGCCCGCTGCACGTTGGCCGTACTGGTGAGTTCTACTACTTCAGCGCGCTGTTCGGTGGTTTCGTGAACGCACAGCCCGCCGCAGGCGAATAAGCCTGTATCTGTAACGTTTTATATGGGCAGTCGACTCAAGTCGTCTGCCCATATTTGTTAATATCAAGTGAGTTTTTATGGCAGCATTTCTGGTACGTCGTCTGTTATCTGCAATCCCTGTTCTAATTGGTATTCTACTGGTCACTTTTGCACTCGCCCGTTCCATCCCCGGAGACCCATGCCGCGCCGTTCTTGGTGAACGGGCAACCGATGAAGTCTGCGATGCCTTCATTGCCCGTAATGGGCTGGATCAGCCGATCCCGAACCAGTTTCTGATTTATCTCGGCAATGTCGCACGCGGTGATCTGGGGGACTCCTTCCGCTTCAGTCGTCCTGTCAGCTATCTGCTGGCCGAACGCCTGCCGGTCACGATTGAGCTGACCGTTTCGGCACTGATTTTCGCAGTTGCGGTGGGTATCCCACTCGGTGTGATCTCCGCCTATCGCCATAATTCGACGATTGATGTCGGTACGATGATGGGCGCGAATATCGGCGTCTCGATGCCGGTCTTCTGGCTGGGGTTGATGCTGTCGTATTTCTTCTCCGTCACGCTGCGCGATACAATCTTTGCGCTGCCGCCATCCGGCCCCTTTACACCGGGCTTCACACCGCAGCCGTATTATCTGAAGTGGGGATGGGTGGAAACCCGTCAGGCCGCCACGCTGCCGATGATCTTCTTCTCCAACTTCAACATCCTCAACGGCCTGTTGATCGGCGATTTTAATGTAGTGGGGGATGCCATCCGCCATCTGATCCTGCCAGCGATCACCGTCGGCACAATCCCGCTGGCGATCATCGCCCGCATGACCCGTTCCAGCCTGCTGGAATCACTCGGACAGGATTACATCCGTACCGCACGCGCCAAAGGGCTTCAGGAACATGTCGTGGTGTTCGGCCATGCCATGCGTAACTCACTGCTGCCGGTGGTGACGATTATCGGCCTGAACTTCGGCTTCCTCATCAGCGGCGCGGTGCTGACGGAGACCGTCTTCGGCCTGACGGGTATCGGCAAGACATTGTTTGAGGGTATTACGGCCCGTGATTACACCATCGTACAGGGCGTCACATTAGTCACTTCGATTGCGTTCGTCCTGATTAACCTGATGATCGATATTATTTACGGGTATCTCGACCCGCGTATTCGGCTGAGTTGACGAGTTCATTATGGAAGAAACACAGAAAGTAACGACAGTCGCCCCTGTCTCTCTGAAATCCGGCGAGATGCTTGCGCCGCAGCGTCCGTTGTGGCGTGATACGCTGATCCGCCTGTTTCATAACCGCTCCGCCGTGGTCGGGTTGTTTATCATCACGATGCTTGTACTGGTCGCGCTGTTCGCCGATGTCATCGCAACGCATGACCCGCTTCAGTCCATGATCGGCGTGCCGGGTGAAGTCCCGCCGCTGCCGCGCAAGGCGCCGTGTGTCCCGTGGCTGGGCTGCGAAGAACCGCTGCATATCATGGGCCTTGACCTGAATGCCCGCGACCTGTTCAGCCGGATTGTCCACGGCGCACGGACTTCGCTGTTTGTCGGTATCACGGTGGTGCTGTTCGCGGCCACCATCGGCACCGCTTTCGGCCTGATCGCCGGTTATGCCGGTGGCTGGGTCGATAACGTCATCATGCGTATCATGGATGTGCTGCTGGCCTTCCCCAGCCTGCTGCTGGCGATCACGATTGTGACCATTCGTGGTCCCGGTCTTCAGAATGCACTGCTGGCGATCAGTGTGGTCTCGATCCCGGTCTATGCGCGGCTGGCACGCGCCAGCACACTCGGCGTCAAGGAACAGGAATTCATCACGGCAGCCCGTGCGCTCGGTGCAGATCCCGTCCGCATCCTGTTCGGGCAGATCTTCCCCAACACCCTGACACCGCTGATCGTGCAGTCCACACTGGGCATCGGGACCGCCGTGATCGAAGCGGCAGCGCTGTCATTCCTCGGCCTGGGGGCACAGCCGCCGCAGCCGGAGTGGGGGCAGATTCTCGCCGAGTCGCGCAATTACGTGTTCACATCCCCGCACATGGTTTTCTTCCCCGGCATCGCGATCACGATCACCGTGCTGGGCTTCAACCTGCTCGGTGACGGCCTGCGCGATGTACTTGATCCCCGGATGCGCGGCCAGGGCTAGAGGCTATCTGAAAATTCAGAAACGGCTCCGAAGCTTACGGAAACAGCGGACAACGCAGGCGTTGTCCCTACAAAATACGTACCGCGCATTCATGCGCCATGTAGGGACAGGGCCTGCCCTGTCCGTGCAGGAAACCAATTTTCAGATACGCTTTAGAACATCCTCTGCACATTTGAAACGATCAAAGGACGCGATTTCTCGCATCCCATGCGTATCAAGATAAGCAAATTACAGGCTCGGAGTTAGGCCATGAGCATTCATTTCTCTTCATAGACGCGGTTTCCCTCTCCATGAACGGAGTGAAATGGGGAGGGTGGCATGCGAAGCATGACGGGTGGGGTTAAATCCCTTAACTTGCTGCATATAGGGCGCGATTTCTCGCGTCCTTTTGTTTTGTCCCATACGATGCGCTGTCGGCTCTCGATCATTTGAAAACTCTAACCCCATGCATCGAACATCTGTGCTATACTGTAGAGTTCCTGTACCTTAACATCATGTCACGACATCCACCACAAAAGCGCCGCAAATTGCAGCGGCATAAAATTTTTGCGCCGCCGCCGCCGCTGCAAACCGATTTGAACCTGAAGTCCGATCACATCGCTCCGCTTGCAGCGCATTAGCGCTGCAAAATGCCGCAAAATGCCGCAACGTGCTGCCAACATCGACCAGACAATCCGACGACTGTGGCGAAATCCCCCCAAACTGGGGCGCTCAGAGATGCCTGTCCTGTAATAGACTGTTGCTGCCTGAGTACTGTTCTGATTGCCGCCTCAGGCATATCTATTGGCTGATGCAACGCTTTAAGAAGGTGAAAATGAGTTCGTTACAACCCACTTCAGGTCTGAATGGCAGCTTCTCACTTACAGATTTACTGTCCACAGTGAAATTTACTGAAACAGAGCTTGCCACCGGCGTTCGGATGCGTTATGCCGAATACGGTGATCCGGCAGGCGAACCGATTCTCTTCCTGCACGGCTTCACCGACTCATGGTTTTCGTTCAGCCCGGTACTCGCGCATCTCGATGCGGCGAAATACCATGTCTGTATGCCCGATCAGCGCGGACATGGCGGTTCCAGTGCGCCGGAAACGGATTATTCCGTAGAAGCATTCGCCAGTGACGCCATCGCCCTGATGGAAAGCATCAGGCTGGATCAGGTGACACTGATCGGGCATTCGATGGGCAGCATGGTCGCGCAGCGCGTGGCGGTTAAAGCGCCTGATCGGGTGAAACGGCTTGTGCTGATTGGCTCCGCTGCGAATACGGCCAGCGACGAGCAGAACGAGTTTCTGGCCGTGGTCAACGAACTGACAGATCCGATCCCGGAAGAATTTGCACGCGAATTTCAGACCAGCACCATTCACCGCCCGCTATCGGATGCCTTTATCGCCGGTGTGATCGCCGAGACGATGAAGCTGTCCGCCCGTGTATGGCAGTCCACATTAGGCGAACTTGTCACGAGCAGCGCGGCCAGCCCGGTCGAGCAGATCCAGTCACCGACGCTGATCCTGTATGGGGAAAATGACGGCGTCTGGCCGCGTGAAGAACAGGATGTTTTGGCCGCACGTATCCCCCGCGCAGAGCTGAAGATCTATCCCGACACCGGCCACGCCCTGCACTGGGAACAGCCGGAACCGTTTGCGCGTGATCTTGAGGCATTTATATCAGCGTAACCAGCGCTGAAGCTATAACTGAAGCTTTCCGGTCTGTCTGAGATCTTCCAGATGTGCAGCCAGACCGGTTTCGACATCACGCAGCTTCTGATAATTCAGACGGGGCAGTCCTTCAATCATCGGGGACTGCTCTTTCTGGTTGCTGATCACAATCACCGGGCACTGCACACCGCAGGCGTAACCGACCTGCCAGTACAGCATCGGATCGGCGTCCGGCAGTAAGGCGATCACCACCGATGCGCTGTCGATCCGTGTTCTGATCTGATTCGCCAGATCAGCGCCGACGAGATCGGAACCGTAATTCTCGCTCTCCATGCGCTCGCACAGCAGGCCGTGCGCGTGGACCGGCGTCTGGATCGCGTAGTAGAACAGGTCATCCAGTGCTGCGTCCTGCGGCATGATGACGAAGGCGTGGGTATGCGTGCGCTGTTCCGGTTCCAGCATCTGATCGGATGCAGGGCCGCCGTGGTGCGTCGGGCCGGGGATGATCCAGTGTTCGCCCTGTGAATCATCTTTCCCCACATGGACGCCGAGTTCGGCCAGCGGATCAACCAGCCTGCGCCGAAGCCGGTTGAAGCGGTTCTCTGTGCGTTCGACCACCGTAATGCGTTTGAGGTTTGGCGGATATTGTCCCGCACCGACTGCCGCGACCAGCCCGCGAAGCTGTGACAGCGCTGCCTCGGTTTCATCCAGCCCAAAATTACCGCCGTGAAAGGTCATCACCAGATGCTCGGTGTCGGGGGCCTGTTTTTGAAGCGCGCTCAGAGCATTGACCGCCAGCGTATGCAGCCCTTCGTAGCCGATCCCGCGCAGAATCGGGGTGCCGACAAACAGCACCTGTGAAGCGGCCAGCGCACTGCGTGAGTCGATCAGGCTGAATTCACCCTCACCGGGTGTGTATTGGCTCTCATCGATGCCTGCATCGCGCAGTCGTGCCGCCGCATGACCGTCTGCCCCGTGAAAGCTCTGGGCGTATTTGAAGGCCGCCACATCCGCCGGATAGGTCATGATATTGGCGTTTTCCAGTATAAGCTGAACGCTGGCACGATCTGCCTTCAGCGTATGGAGTTGATCGAGCAGGCGCGCCGGAAGTGGGGAACGCAGGCCGCCGCGCATCTCGGCATACTGCAAGTCAGCCAGATTCGGCCAGACATCCCCGGTCACCAGTACGGGGAACACCGGCTTATGCAGTTTTTCGGCCAGCAGCAGCTCGCGCAGCACCCAGCGTGACTGTCGCGCCTGTGGCGTCATGACGACGATGAAGGCGTCACAGGCCCGGATTTCGCGTTCCAGTACCGTCCACCAGTCCTCACCGGGATTGAGTTCGGCGTCATACCAGACATCAAAGCCCTGATCCCGCAGCAGTGCGGCCAGATAGCGCACGAACTCGACATCCTGTTTGCTGTAGCTGATGAAAATCTGCGGCAGATGAATCATAAAAGCGGCCCTGGTGAGATGTGATCAGATTGTGTGTGACGGAGACAGCGTCGGGTTAGCGATGGGCCGGATTCTTCCGGCCCCTGCATCGTTCGTTATTCAGGCGTCGGGACACGG
>CAYNDH010000118.1:11510-14652 GCA_964395665.1 uncultured Anaerolineaceae bacterium | reverse complement strand
GCCCACCGCGCTCATGCTTCGAATGTCGGTGTCTCGCAGATCCTTCCGGCCTATTCTGGCCTGCTGATGGAAAAGGAAATCGACTATCTGGCGACCACGCTGGAGAGTCCCGCGCACCCGTTTGTCGCGATTCTCGGCGGCGCGAAAGTCTCCGATAAAATTGCTGTGATCGAGTCGCTGCTGGATAAATGTGACCGGCTGCTGATCGGCGGCGGGATGGCAAATACCTTCCTGAAGGCGCAGGGTTACTCCATCGGCAATTCGCTGGTGGAAGATGATGCACTGCGGACCGCAGAGGATCTGCTGGCGAAGGGCGGCGATAAGCTGCTGCTGCCGACGGATGCCGTGATCGGTGACAAATTCGATAATAATGCCGAGCAGAAGGTGATTCAGGTCAATGCCGGAGTCCCCGAAGGCTGGGCGATCTATGACATTGGCCCGGCGACGATGCAGGCTTATGTTGATGCCCTGCAGGGCGCGAAAACCGTTGTCTGGAATGGGCCGATGGGTGTATTCGAAATGCCGAATTTCGCCCGTGGGACTGTGGCCGTCGCGCAGGCGCTGGCAGGTGTCACCAGTCAGGGCGCAGTCACGATCATCGGCGGCGGCGACTCCGTCTCGGCGGTGGAGCAGGCAGGGCTGGCCGATAAGGTCACCCATATCTCGACCGGCGGCGGTGCCAGCCTTGAAATGCTGGAAGGCAAGGAACTGCCCGGTGTTGCGGCTATCCGTGACCGCTAACGTCATTCCCTGAAATTCTCCAAAAGCCATCGGCAGCGTGACCAGCCACCGATGGCTTTTGTCTGTATACTACAGGCCTAACACCCAATGGGCGGCGGACACGTATAGTAAGCTATGTGGACAGCGCCGCTCACTGGATCTGTGTATTCGCCTGATTTTAACCATACACCCTGTTCAAAGGAGCCACTCTGATGGCACGAATCCCGATCATCGCGGGTAACTGGAAGATGCACATGACCGTCGCGGAATCGGTCGATTTTGCACGGCAGCTTGCACAGTCGCTGGGCGCTTATTCGACCGTTGAGCGCGTGGTTTGCCCGACCTTTGTCGCGCTTGCGCCGGTCGCAGATGTGCTGAAAAATACGCCGGTGAAAGTCGGCGCGCAGAATGTCCACTGGGAAGAAAAAGGCGCTTACACCTCACAGATCAGCCCACTGATGCTGAAGGGGCTGGCCGAATATGTGATTATCGGCCACTCGGAAGCCCGTGAATACCTGCATGAGACCGATGCAGAGATCAACAAAAAGGTGAAAGCCGCGCTCGCACATGACATTAAGCCGATTCTTGCAGTCGGGGAGAGTGACGCACAGAATCAGGCTGGCGAGACGCACGCTTTCGTCAGCGGCCAGATCCGCGCCGGATTAGAGGGCATCACACCGGAACAGATGGCGGATGTCGTGATCGCCTATGAACCGATCTGGGCGATTGGGACCGGACGCAGTGCCAGTGGTGAAATCGCCAACAATATTGTTGCGAACACCGTCCGGGCGACACTGGTCGAACTGTATGGCGATGCTGTCGCACAGACGGTGCGTATCCAGTACGGTGGCAGTGTCAAGCCGGATAATATGGCGGAATATATGCAGTACCCGGATATTGACGGTGCGCTGGTCGGTGGCGCAGCGCTCAAGGTGAATGACTTTACCGAGCTGGTGCGTCTCGCGGCGGAAGCCAAGGCCAACGCCTGAGAACCACTGGGTGGCTGAACCGCTGCACGGTCTGTGCCTCATGACCTGATGACAGGAGTCTTCTTTGGATGCTTTAGGTCCTGCACTTCTCACGATCCTGCTGTTCAACATTCTACAGCGGATGGAAGACTGGCTGCATCAGCATGTCTTTAAAGTGGGTTGGCTGGTGACCAAGAACTTCCAGACGACCACCATCCTCTATTACACCTTCTTTCTGCCCGGTGTTTTCCTGTATGAGCTGGTGCGCTATCTGGTGGCGGGTATGCTGGATGTCCGCGCAGAACGTGCGATTGCATTTCCAGAAAGTCAGGAAATCGCCGAACTGAAGCTCAACTTCATTAAGCTGAATCGTAAAGCGCCGGGCTGGAAGGTCTTTATTATCAATGCCGCGCCGCCGCTGGTGGGGCTGCTGCTGGTTTACCTGATTGCGGATAATATCTTTGATGCTGAAATGGTCTTTGCTGCGCTTGCGCCGGGTACGCTGGACGCTGTCGGAGAGATGTTCACCCGGCTGTTTACCACACCGGATTTCTGGCTGTGGGCGTATCTGATTTTCACGATCAGTGGTGTGACCATCCCGAACTGGATTGTCGTCAAAGACTGGCGCTCGATCTTCATCACCGGGGGCGGGCTGATCGCCCTGATTTCGCTGATCGGCATCGGTGAGAATGTCAGCACGGCAGTGATCCCGTCCGTCTCCAACGGGCTGAATACGCTGTCACTGCTGTTCGCGCTGGTGCTGATTCTGAATGGTATCGGGATTGTGGTGTTGTCTGCTATCGAGAACAGCATCGAACGGGTGACGGGTGACAGCGCGACCTTTAAAAATGGCAAGCTGATCGCCATGCGCCGGAGCGAGATCCTTGCCATCCGTCAGCAGGAACGCGAGCGAAGCCAGAAGGCGCGCCAGCAGCAGCGACAGAAGCCGGCGTTACCCGCCGGGCCGCCGTCAATCTATCACCTGCCGCTGGTGATCCCCGGCCCGCCGGGGGATGAAGTGCTGACACGTGCGGCGTCGCGGATCATCGAACCGGAAGAACGGCCTGCACTGGCGGATCGTCCGCGTCGTGAACAGCCCAGTCAGATCACAGGTTCGGCTACGGTGACATCATCCGCCCCGGCTGCGCCAGCCACACCTGCCGCAACTACCAGTCCCGCGCAGCGTCCGCCGCCGCTGTTTAATCCGGCCCGTGCCAGTTCGCGTCCAGATGACGATGATTACGACGATGAAAACGAAGAAGATGAGATCAAAATCACCCCGCCGCCGGAGGCAGACGATGACGACATCGTGATCCAGCCGCCGCGCCCGGATATTCGTTCAAAAGCGGCGGATGAACCGATTTATGAGGATATTGAGGATGATGCGTATGCAGATGATGATGACGACGCGCTGATCTACGACGACGATGAAGAGGATGAGATCGACTGATGAT
>CAYNDH010000118.1:7196-11410 GCA_964395665.1 uncultured Anaerolineaceae bacterium | reverse complement strand
GACTGATGATTTTCAGCCTCTAATCAGCCGGGGCGGATGGTCGCTGCTTCTGAATGCGGACCGAGATCAGGGCGAAACCGGCAATTGCCAGCATCGCCATCGTCCCAAATGCGACAAACTTGAACAGGCGGCTGCTGGTGATCAGTGTCAGCACGCCGAAGAATGTACAGAACAGATAGTAGAGCAGGGCGATCTGGCGCTGGTCGATACCGATGTCCTGTAAGCGGAAGTGCAGATGACCGCGATCCCCCTTCATCGGATTGCGCCCTTTTCGCATACGATTCACCACCTGCCACGCGAAGTCCAGCAGCGGCAGGCCCATCACCAGCAGGATGGTTGCCATCTTCGCGCCGCCGATGATGCTGAGTGTGCCGAGCAGGTAGCCAAGCACATACGCGCCCCCACCCATGAAGACCTTCGCCGGGTAAAAGTTAAACAGCAGAAAACCGAGCGAAGCGCCCATCAGCGCCAGCGGCAGCAGGCTGACACTGGTCTGATGCAGGATAAAGGCACTGTGGATGAACAGCATCCCGCCGGTGATGAAGGCCATGCCTGCTGCAAGACCGTCGATGCCATCCATAAAATTGACGGTATTCATCATGATGCCCAGCCACAGCATACTAAGCGTGACGGCCACCAGCGGCGGAAAGGGATCGGTCTGCTGGCCGGTGAGGGGATTGTTGACCGCCTCAATGAAGATCTGAAAGCCGACGGCGACACCGGCGGCGACAATCTGCGCGACGCCGAGCTGGATCGCGTTCAGCTCGTAAATATCATCAATGATGCCGACTGTGAAGATGATACACGCGCCGAGCATCAGGCCGGTGAAACGGATGATCTCATACGGGTCAAAGCGTGCGATCGGCAGATACTGCGCGGCCAGTGCTGCGACTGCGAAGGCGACGAAAATCGCAATGCCGCCCAGTTTCGATACAGGTCGGGCGTGCTGACGCCGTCCGCCGGGGATCGCCATGATATTGAGGCGCTGCCCGAGCCAGATGCTCAGTGGGACCAGCGCCATTGAGGTGCCAAAAGCCAGTAAAAAGATGATCAGAAAAGCGTAGAGGTCACTCAAGACGGGTGCTGCCTGTGTGGTTGCGGTAATGCGGCCAGACGGCCCCCTGTATTGTCTCTGATTGAGGGGCCGTCGTCCAGTGGTGTTAAAGCTGTCACCATAGATGCTGTCAGATCTGCAGGCGCAGATTAGTGACGTAGAGGTATGCCAGCCACAGAACAGCGAACAATACCAGTGCAATTGCCAGATACAGATAAACCCGCACCGAACGGCGGACGGGGGGTGTTTCACCTGCATTTCCGACAACCAGCAGCCATCCGATCAGAAAGACGACCAGCGCGACAGCGGCAGTCACCAGTGCCGCCGCGTCGCGGGTTTCCATCGAGAAGAAATACCGGAGATAGATCGTATCGATCAGCGGCTGCAAGACCACGACAGCGGCAAAGGTCGGGATGATCACCAGTATGATCCGTGCGAGCCGTGGCAGGCCAAGGATGATCTCGACATCATTTCGAGATTCAGGTGCGGTGGTATCTGCTTCGGATGCTGCCGACATGGCTGCGCCCTGCGGCTCTGCACTCTGAGGCTGCTGGCTGGTGGACTGGCTGATGCGCTGATTCGCGAGCTGTTTCGCCTGTCGTTTACGACCCACGCTCTGACTCTCCGTGTGACGGTTTGGATGCGACCATCGGAATGCTGTCGTCTGATCTCGAAGGGCTGTTGATCATGAACGGGGCGGCACGTTCAAAATACTGGCGCATCTCGCTGCGTGCCGGTTCCGGGATTTCGGCCTCGTCGATGGCCTCCAGCATGTGGCCCAGCCATGCGTCGGCGGCTTTCTGGTCGATGGCAAACGGGAAGTGGCGCATCTTCAGGCGGGGGTGACCGCGCTCTTCGATGTAACGCGTCGGGCCACCGAAGTACTGCGTCAGAAACAGGAACTGCCGCCTTCTGCTTTCTTCGAGATCGTCCAGGAACATTGGTCTTAAGTCGGGATCAGCTTCGATACGGCGGTAAAATGCGTCCACAATACGGTGGAACGCTTCATCTCCACCGATCTGTTCGTAGATAGAAATATCCTGCTTGTTCATGATTAAACCTTATACTGTTGATCTGGTTCGTCGCCTGACAAAACGCGCACTGCTGTACCTGTCAGGAATTTTGCGCTGGACAATTGAATGTCTAAAGGTACAATCACGTCGTTTGTCTACACGACTTTTGCGGCGGTGTGTGCTGTGTTTCCTGTGGGTTCTAACCCGGCAAACACCGTCGGATGCGTAATTTCCGACACTGAAGGAGTCTTCTATGATACTCTGGCAGCGGCCAACGCCGAGATCCGCACTCGGATCGGCACCGCTATTTTTCCTGTTTGCTTTAACTTTACTTGTATCTTCTGCCGTTTACGCACAAGAGAATAATACCATCAATGTCGCTGGTTCGGGTATTGCCGCGCCCGCATTTGAAGCTGTTGTTGAGGGCAGCGGTGTTGAGTCCGTGAATATCAACATCAATGGGACCAACACGGGCATCGCTGAACTTTGCGCCGGTACTGTGGACATCGCCCTTGCCAATCGTCCGCTGGCGATTGAAGAAGAATCCATGTGTGTTACCACCGGGGTCGAGTTTATCGAAGTGCCGCTTGGATACAGTGCGACGGCCTTTGTCGCCAGCGCTGAAAATACCTTCCTCACCTGCCTGGGTGGGACTGAACTCAATGCGCTGCTGGCCCCCAGTGCCACCGGTCAGACTGCCGATTGGACGGTCATCAATGGATCGTATCCGGCTAATCCGGTGAACGTGGTGCTGCCTCCGCAGACTTCCATGGCCTATGGGCAGGTCGATCAGATCGTCCTCGGTGAAGGCCTGCGCAGTGATGCGACCTTTGTTGAAGATGATGCCGCCGTGTTGAGCGCGGTTGCGGCAGATCCCAATGCGCTTGGCGTGGTGCGGGTAGCATCGGTTGGTGATAACACGGCTGTCAAACTGCTTGGATATAATAATCCGACCTTAAACACCTGTATCACCCCCTCTGCCGACTCGCTTGCTGATCGCAGCTACGGGCTGAGTGACCGGCTGTTCGCGTATGTGAACGCCGCCAGCCTGCAGAAGGCGGGCATGAATGATCTGCTGACCTTCGCGACTTCGGCTGAAGGCGCGCAGGCGATCAATGACGCCGGTTTTGCGCCGCTGACCGACGATGCGCTGATCACCGCGCAGGAAATTGTCGCCAGTGGCACCGTTGGCCGCGAATTCAGTGGTGACGTCACTGCCTTTACCATCCAGCCCGATGTCACTGGGGCGCTGCTGCTCGGTGGCGCGACGGATATCAAGAGCTACGCCGACAGCCTGACACAGTCACTGGCTGTGACGGCATCAGGGCTGGTCCTGACGCCTGAATTCGAGGGGGTGCCAGCCGGTGTACGCCGCTTCTGCAACGGTGAGCTTCAGGTGCTGTTTACCTATGGCGATCTGGATGCAGAAAGTGCCGCGAACTGCGCCGCGAACAATATCAATCCCGTCAGCTATACGCTGGCACACCGTGCGACCGTACTGGTTGCCAATGGTGACAACGAAAATCTGGCCTGCCTGACCCGTGACCAGATCATCAGCGCACTCGGCACCGCCGATGCTGAAAGCCTGCCCACCACCTGGAATCAGGTCGATGAAAGCTTCACGGAGACGGAAATCGTCTGGGTGGTGCCGACGACCAGCGGTGTGATGGTCGATATGCTGCTGACATCGGCGGATGGTGTCGCTATCCCGCGCCGTGAGCAGGTGGCCGAAACCAATGCCAATCCGCTGTACCGTGCGGCGGCTGTTGCCAATGTCGAAGGTGGCATCACCTTCATGAGCTGGCAGGATTATGAAGATGTGCTGGAAGCCAATCAGCAGGGAGTTCAGCTTGTCGCGGTGAATGACGGCAGCACGTGCGTCACACCTGGTCAGGCAACCATCACTGACGGGACCTATCCGCTGGCACGCGAGATCCGCATTACTGTGACCGAATCCAGTCTGGCTGATCCGACCGTGCAGACACTGCTGTGGTTCATCTTCAGCGATAGCAATTATGCGCTGTTCGATAACAGCAGCCTGATCGGTGTGCCGTTCGGACAGTTAGCCGAGATCCGCAGCACGCTGCAGGAAGCCTTCGATGCTGCCATTACAGCCGTTGAGCTGTTCGGCACTGAAGAACCCGGCG
>CAYNDH010000118.1:5023-7096 GCA_964395665.1 uncultured Anaerolineaceae bacterium | reverse complement strand
GTTGATGTGACGACGGGTGTCTGCACGACAGGTGTCACCGGCCCCTCGGATGTTGGCGGTGGTGTTGAGGTCCCTCCAACCTCAACACCAATCAAGCGGATACTGATAACCAGCGGATCATGGTCAGATGAACGGAAGGCGTCCGGCTGATAGAGATAGGGCTGCCGGTACTGATTGGGGTTCTCACCCGACGAGGTCACGTCGTCATTGAAATCGCGGCTTACCGGCTCATCTGCATTGATGTGCCAGCTTTCAGCGCCGACGACCTGTGACAGCAGGGATGCGCTGCCAAAAGCGTAATCCAGCGTGCCAGACTGACCGGAGAAGGTATAGGAATGGGGGATTTCATCACCGCCGATGAAGGCTTCGACCAGATTGCTAAAGCCGCGTGTTTTCAGGTTTTCAATCGGATCTTCCAGCGCATAGGCATTGAGATCGCCCACAATCAGCACATCCGGGTCCGCATCGAAATAGGTATCGGTCGCGATCCAGTCCGCCAGCAGATTGCTCATCTGAACACGGGTGTTGTTGTAGCATCCCTGTCCGTCATTCTGATCCTGATCTGCACCGGAAGCGCTGCCGCATCCCTTGGATTTGAAGTGGTTGCCGATGACATAGAAGCGCTCACTGCTGACCGTGTGTTCGAAAAGCTGCGCCAATGACGGACGCGAGTCGCTGAATGGCGGCGTGCTGAGCAGGGCATAAGCTCCGACTGGCTGCACGGATGCCGGACGGTACAGAATGCCGATGCGTATCTCATCAACCCCGATGATGCCGGTATCGACAAACAGGTACGGCTGATCACCTGCAAGGCCGTTGACGGCATCGACCAGTTCTTCTATCGCAGCATACTCCGCAGCCGGATTATCATTTTCGAGTTCGCTTAGCACGATGATGTCTGCATTCAACCCGATAATGGCCGCCGCCGCTTTGGTTTTCTGACGAGCCAGTTCAGCCGGGGTATGTGCGCCGCGTGCCGTCGGGAAGCCGCCGCCCGTGCCATCTCCATTGAAGAAGTTGAGGACATTCATCGAGGCCACGCGGACATCACTTTCAGCCGCGACAGGTGGTGTCGCAGGCCGGGGATTAGCCGGAGTCCATTCAATTGGAGCGACTGGCTGCACACGATAGCTGTTGAAGCCATATTCCAGAATGCCGGTGATGTGTGGAGTGGTGAATCCCAGCCGGAAGACGCTCTCCGTCGTCGGGATGTGCGGGACAGCCCCATCCGGCGGCGTGCTGTTTTTTCCATCATCAATCAGGATGCGCCGCCGGTCATTATCAGCCTGTGCATTGAGGGCATTCGCACCCGGTGCGCTGAACATCGTCGGCTGGAAGAGACGCCCACCAGATGACACCACAATCTCGCCATACTGGGCCAATGCGAATGTCTCCGAAACGGTCAGCGGTCCGCCGGATACATCAACGATCTGCACCAGCATCCCCTCATACTGTTCATACAGGTTGAGATCGGCAATTGGCAGTGTGATCACAGTCGGCGTCAGGCTGACCAGCGCGGTATCGCACAATGTCACCGACTCGGCGACGATCTGTGTCTCACTCTGGGCATCCCTGCCGCCTTTGTATTCCATCGTGCTGCCGGTGACGATCACCTGCTGGCCGACGCTCACATCCAGCAGGGCTGGCGACGGGTCATAGACGAAAATCCCGTCAGATGTCGCGGGGTCGCCATCACCTGCCGCGTCCTGAATGTAGAAGCCATCCAGACCGGTCTGGAAATCACCCACGACGACACCGGCCACCGTCCGCACGGCTGAGGGCGAAGATGAGGGATTGTGTTTGGCCCCACCTTCCTGAAGCTCGTAGATTTTGTCTGGAGCAGAGCAGGCTGGCTCGGCGGTTAGGGTTGGCACTTCGGGTGTATCCGTCGGTACTTCGGGTGTATCCGTTGGCACTTCGGGTGTATCCGTCGGCACTTCGGGTGTATCCGTCGGCACTTCGGGTGTATCCGTTGGTACTTCGGGCGTATCCGTCGGTACTTCGGGCGTATCCGTTGGCAGCGATTCCCCGTTGACGGTCACCACCAGATCATCAATCGCCAGACCGTGATCG
>CAYNDH010000118.1:0-4923 GCA_964395665.1 uncultured Anaerolineaceae bacterium | reverse complement strand
GTTACCGGGGACGTAAAATCCAGCGCAGTAACTGGTTTCCACGTCCCATTGAACATCCCCGGTGCATTAACCTGATAGTCAAATGTCAGGGTTTGAGCCGCGCTGTTATTGGCACGCCACCACTGCTCCCCACGGTACTGGATCGTAACAGTTGTGACGGGTGCGCCGGTGTTGTTTTTAATCTCTACGCCCATGCGCCATGTTTGGGTGCTGTTTGAAGCCACAGTCCCCAGCGCCCGCTCTGTTGCATCGGGTGCACCGTAGCTGTACAGGCTGCCGTTCGAAGCGGTGCTGGTCCGGTACTCTTCGGGTGGCGTTGGGTTAGTCGTATTGTAGACACGCCAGCCGGGAAGCGTGGGCGCATTCGATGGGTTTTCCTCATTAAACCACTTGGGTTTGCCGCTGTTACCTAAAGTGTCGAAATTCTGGACATAGCCGCCGGAAAGCCCCGGCACTGCCGCTTCGACTGGCGCTGCTGGCATCAGCAGCATGAGTGAGAGCATGACAGCCGCCGTGAAGACCAATCCGATTTTCACAGGTGACAAACGAAATAAAATCATCAGTAAAACGCCTTTCAAAGAAGTCATGGAATATCTATTATCCCCTGAGACGCTTGTAGGACAAAGCAAATTTTACCTTTCATACCTATGCGGGGATTCCGTGATCTGTACTTTAGACCCATCGCCCCTGTCTGATGCACGGACTGGTGCACAATTTGTGATATAGTAGGGCCGTTTTAGCATGAACGAAAGTGCGAGAGCTTGAGTGCAGAACAGCAGGGTGCAGATGCGACAGAAGGGCGGTGGCTGGTCCTGCCCCGTACACTGTGCTTTATCTTTAACGGCGATGATGTGCTGCTGATGAAACGCGGCGAACACCGGCGGGTTTTCCCCGGTCGCTACAACGGAGTCGGCGGCCATATCGAATGTGATGAAGATCCGCTTTCCAGCGCCCGCCGCGAGATCCTTGAGGAAACCGGTTTGCACGTCCGCGATTTGCGACTGCGTGCCGTGTATAATATCGATGCTGGTGTGAAGAGCGGCATTCTGCTGTTTGTGTTTACCGCTGTCAGTGATCAGCGCGACGGCCTGATTGAGTGTGCTGAAGGCACGCTGCACTGGCTTCCGCTGGACTCGGTGCTGGATTATCCGCTGGTGGAAGATCTGCCGGTGATCCTGCCACGAATACGGACACTATCACCTGATGCGCCGCCGCTGTTTGTCCATGTCAGCTATGATGAGGCCGACCAGATGGTGATGCGCTTTGCAGAGACGTCAGGTGCGACGGCTACCTGAAGATACAGGATACAGGAATGAGGTCTTATGGCGCAGCGGCCTGTGCCGGATGCTGATAACCCACCGCCGAGACGAAATAATCCGGCGGTACAAACGGAGCGCGCAGAACGACAGCGCATTAACCATCCCTCTGATGCGGCCCCATTATCAGGGGACTCGGATGAACTGCCGCCAGAGATCATCTATGTAGGGCGGCGGGAGGCCCATATCAAACGGGCGGGGTGCGGCTGCGCGGTGATTGCATGGTCCCTGATTATGCTGCTGCCGCTGGCGCTGTTTATACTGGCGGCACAGGGTGAGATCGCGCTGTGGCATGGCGACCGCATCCCCGATGCGTCCGCGCATCCGATGCTTCAGGTCCGCCTGCTGTCTGAGATCCGCAGTCAGGGGCTGGTGATCACCACCTCATCACTGGCGCATCAGTCGCAGCAGGATGGCGAAGCACGGGCCTGTGTGCAGACCCATGTCCGCTATCTGATGTGGGAAGGCGAAGGTCAGGATGCCAGCTACTGCGACTGTTATGCACGTCCGGCGGAGTCTGATGCAAACGCTGACTGGCAGTATCTCGGCACCTCTCTTGATACGTGTGAGGCAACACCGTAAATGGCTGTACAATCTCCAAACGAGCGTTTGATAGAACGGATACAACACGAAGCGGCGTTTGTGCCGCCGCTGATGACCGAGATCCGGCGGGTGATCGTCGGGCAGGATATGCTGGTCAACCGACTGCTGGTAGCGCTGCTGTGTGATGGTCATGTGCTGATCGAAGGGCTGCCCGGTCTCGCCAAGACACTGGCCGTGCGTACACTCGCCGCTGCCATCAACCTGAGCTTCCAGCGCATCCAGTTCACGCCTGATCTGCTGCCTTCGGATGTCGTCGGCACGCAGATCTATAACCCGGTGAATGGCGAATTCACGCCGCGCTTTGGCCCGGTCTTTCATCATCTGGTGCTGGCGGACGAGATCAACCGTGCGCCGGCCAAGGTACAGTCGGCGCTGCTGGAAGCAATGGAAGAGCGGCAGGTGACAATTGGCGGTGAGACGCTGGTGCTGCCGCAGCCGTTCATGGTGCTGGCGACACAAAATCCGCTGGAGCAGGAAGGGACATATCCACTGCCCGAAGCACAGCTTGACCGCTTTATGCTGAAGGTGATTGTTGATTATCCCGCCCGCAGTGAAGAGCGCGCCATTCTCGACCTGATGAGCGGAGAACGTCCGGCGGCGCCACAGCCGATTGTCGATGCTGCGACGATCCAGCGGGCGCAGCAGGTCGTGAATGCCGTTTACATGGACGACCGGCTGAAGGAATATATTCTCGATATCGTCTTCGCCACCCGTGATCCGGCTGCCGCTGGGCTGAAAGGGCTGGCACCCTATCTTCAGGTTGGGGCATCCCCACGGGCGACGCTGTCACTGGTGCGCGCCGCCCGTGCGCTGGCCTTCCTGAATGGCAAAGGCTATGTGTCGCCAGAGGATATTCGCCAGATCGCCCCTGATATCCTGCGCCACCGGCTGATCCTGAGCTTTGAAGCGGAAGCCGAGAATGTCACGGCGGAGCAGGTGATCAATCAGGTATTAAGCCGTCTGCCGGTCCCGTGAAGCCGCCTGTCGAACCTGTCCCTGACCCATCCATGAAACCGTCGCAACGCCCTGATCCGAAGCCGACTGATAACGGCCTGACGTCTGCGGTCAATCCGGAGACACTGCGCCGTATCCGTCGAATCGAGCTGCGGACGCGGCGGCTGGTACGTGATACGCTGATCGGCGCCTATCATTCGATGTTCAAAGGGCGCGGCATGATGTTCGAGTCGGTGCGCCCCTATGAGCCGGGGGACCCGATTCGTGAGATCGACTGGAATGTGACCGCCCGGCAGGGGGGCGTGCCGTATGTCAAACGCTATCAGGAAGAACGCGAACTCACGGTGCTGCTGGCGCTGGATGCCAGCGCGTCCTGCTTTTTCGGCACAGGGGCGCGCAGCAAACGCGAACACGCCGCAGAACTGGCCGCTGTGGTCGCGCTGACGGCCATCCGCAATAATGATAAGGTCGGCCTGCTGATCTTCAGCGATCAGATTGAGCATTTCACACCGCCGCGCAAAGGCCGGAATCATACGCTGCGCCTGATCCGTGATGCGCTGGTGGTGCAGCCGCGCAGCCGTGGGACCGATCTGGGCCTGGCCCTGCGGACGGTCGATAATATCCTGAAGAAGCGGGCCGTTGTCTTTCTGATCTCGGATTTTCTGGCGGCGCGTGATGAGTACGCGGTGGCGCTTCAGGTTGCCAGCCGCCGTCATGAGGTGATCGCCGTTGTCCTTAGCGACCCACTGGAATCGGCATGGCCGGAAATTGGCCTTGTCTCGCTGCGGGATGCCGAAACCGGCGAACCATACCTTGCAGATACCCGTCACGCGGCATGGCAGGATGCTTTCGGGACGCGTTCGCAGCGTTTCGCCCAGATGCGCGACAACGTACTGCGTCGGGCAGGTGTGGCACGGCTGGATTTACCGGTGAATACTGATCCGGTCGATGCGTTGATCACATTTTTTCAGAAGCAGGGCGGTCGGCCATCTGCTTCCCGTGTGATCGCCGATCCTGCGTCCGGTTCCAAAGCGCCAACCGAATAGCTAATACGCATGAAAACGCCCGCCATTCTGATGCTGATCTGTCTTTTCCTGTTGTCATCGGTCAGTGTGATCGCCCAACCTGACACGACGCCTGATCCTACCAGCGATATGGCCGCAGGTGCGACCGCTGAAGTCACTGATGAAGTTACCCTGACACCTTCACCGACGGCGATTGTACTGGAAACGCTGCCCACGGCCCGCTTTGAAACATCCACTCCGCGTCCCCTGACTGGGCAGGCGTTCACGATTGATCTGATCATCACACTGCCGCCGGGATTCGAGCTGGTCGATGTGCCGCAGTTCAGCGATCCGTGGGGGGAATTCGAACTCCGCAGCAGCAGGCCAATTGAACGCCAGATGCCGACAGAAGAAGCTGGTAACGGCACTGCTGATCGCACGGCTGGCAACATGGCTGGCAGCATAACTGACATCATCTGGCAGCAGCAGCTTGAAGTCGTGCTGTGGCAGCCACGGGATTATGTGACGCCGGAAACCTTCATTGGCTATCGCCAGGCGGGGTTTGCGGATGTGCTGCGTCTGCCGGTCACGCCGCTGAATGTCACTGTGCCGACCGTGCTGGATTTTGAGGATCTGACGCTGAGGCCGTATAAGCCGCTGATCTATCTGCCTTATCTCTCTCCGTGGGTGGTGCTGCTGGCCGTTGGACTGACTGCTGCTGTTGTGATCCTTGCGGTACGCCTCTGGAAGCGCAGACATCCCCATTTGACAGACAAAACACCCGTCATCGCGTCTTCGTCGGTCGCATGGATTGCGCTGGATGATCTGTCACAGTCAGCAGCAGCGCCTGATCAGCGGGTAATTGAGGCGGCCAACATCCTGCGGCGCTATCTGGACAGCCGCACGGGTGTCGGACTGGGTGAGCGTGCGGCAACGATCGATAGTCTGTATGGCCGTCTGTCAAAACCCGCGCTGGAAGAGCTTAACAGCCTGCTTCAGCGTGCCGATCTGGTCAAATTTTCCGGCATGGCCGTCAGTGCAGGTGA
>CAYNDH010000117.1:0-14831 GCA_964395665.1 uncultured Anaerolineaceae bacterium | reverse complement strand
GGACAATGCCTGCATTGTCCGGGGGGTTCTGTAAGGTTCAATGAAAATACCTGCCCTTGAAAGGCGGGAGGCATGGGGCGCAACTGTTGCGCCCGCACGCTGTTTTGTGGTGGACGAGGTTGGATGTCTCTACGATAGGCGTGGTGGGTGTAGATTAATGTTTGCCGTTGAGCCGGTCGAGCCTGCTGAGGACGCTGAGCAGTTCGGGGCCGTAGGTTTGCATACGCCACGGGCCGATGCCGGAGACCGCCTCAAGATCGTCGAGTGTGGTGGGCATTTTATCGGCCAGATCCCATAAAGCCTGCTTGGAGATAATCACATCCGACTCGACGCCGCGTGCCAGCGCCTTTTCCTTGCGCCAGGCATGAAGCGCCATATAGCGGTCGGTGACATCCTGCGGCGGCGGGCGGTACAGTGGGGCCGGGGGCAGGGTGCTGCGGCGTCCGCGTTCGATGGCATCCGTGATCTGGCGGTTATAGCGGCGGATCTGTGCCGGTGACATGCCGTTGATCCCGACCATTTCACCTGATGTCGCGGGCATCGCCCTTGCCAGTTCAACCAGCGTCTTATTGGAGAAGATCTTAAAGGGCGGCGTATCGCGCTTTTCGGCCAGCGCTTCACGCAGCAGATACAGCTCGCGCAGCACGGCCATTTCGGTTGACTGGAGCTGATTGGGCAGGCCGATCTTCCAGAAGCCGTCGGGATCGAAGCTGCGCCCGTCATGGGCGGGTGTATTCAGGCAGATCTCGGCGAAGGTCTCCGCCGCTTCTGCAAGGTGACCATTGGCCTGAAGCTCGGCGTGGAGCAGATCCCGAAGCTGCGGCAGGAAATGGGTATCCATCTGCGCGTAATGCAGGCTGTCGTCGGGCAGCGGACGTTCCCCCCAGTTGTCACGCTGGTGGCTCTTATCAAGCTGGATGCCCAGATGCTGCGAGAGCAGATTGTTCAGCCCGACCTGCTTGTATCCGCAGATGCGCGCTGCCACCATCGTATCGAACAGGTTGGAGATGCGAATGCCAAAGTCGCGCTGAAGGCACATCAGATCGTATTCGGCAGCGTGAAATACCTTCTCGATCTGCGGATCAGACAGCAGCACTTTCAGCGGAGACATATCGGCAATCGCCAGCGGATCAACAATATAATCGGCGGTGCGCGATGAGATCTGAATCAGGCAGACACGTTCGCGGTAGGCGTGCAGACTGTTGGACTCGGTATCAAAGGCCAACAGCGGCTCGTTCTGAAGCTCTGCAATCACATGGCGGAGCTGATCCACCCGATTTACGTAGGTGGCTGGGGGGAGATTGGGTTGAGTCATAAACAGATGGGACAGATCATTTGTAAATGGTTGCGAATGGCTTCATTATACGGCATCATTTTCGCGTGTAGTATACTCGTCTGCGCGGTTTGGCGGTCAATTTGCAGATATTCCGCGGAAATCGGGGCGGATCAATTTATTACTCGCCAGATCTTCGATGTTCGGCTGATTTTGTCGCGAGAACGGCCTGATCGCTTTTGACACTGCCATATGCTTGTGATATATTTTACGAGTTCACTGAAAAACACTGTGTTTAATTCATCGACGGGTGTGTCTGAGTTCTAAGCAGACCCGCTGAATCATGCACAGATACTGACCGAAATTTTGCCAGAAATGTGTTGCTAGAAAAGCTGTTATAGAGGGAAAATTAATGGCCACAGCAAGCTCTACCCAAGTCGCTGCGTCTGCCAAGGCCGCACCAACCAGAGCCACTACACCAGTTCAGGTCGCTGCTCCAAGCCGGCGTGAGTTCTTATATTATATCTGGGGCGCATCCATGGTGATGCTGCTTGGACAGGCCACCGCTGGTTTGGTCTGGTTTGCCCTTCCACGCTTCCGTGAGGGCGAATTTGGCGGCACCTTCCGCTTTACGAGTGCTGAACTTCCGGAAGTGGGACAGGCTCCGATCAATGTGCCGACTGGCCGCTTCTGGCTGTCGAATTCAACGGCTGGGTTCTATGCCCTGTATGGCGTCTGCACGCATCTCGGCTGCCTGCCGAAGTGGAGCGATGTCAGCACACGGTTTGAATGCCCGTGCCATGGCTCGATGTATGAGATGGATGGGACATGGATCACCGGCCCGGCCCCGCGCCCGCTGGATGTGTTCCCCAGCCGCATTACCTTCAGTGATGGCTCTGTAGTGGAAACCGGAGCGGAGCCGGAGCCGCTTCAGTTAGGCGGTCGCTCGGTTGCTGATATCGTGGATGTTGCCGTCGATACGGGCCGTCGTTTGCGTCGCCCGAATCACGCCTAGTACATTTGAAACGTGTGTCCAGCGGGGGCGTAACTGCCCCGCTGGAGTGGATGTTATGTTAGTGATTTGGGCTTGAGGAGAACTGTATGTCAATACTCCCATTTCCCTCTTTCCTTGATGATGTCAAGGAAAAAGGGCTAAGAAAAGCGGTTTTCGAAGGCGTGGATGACGTCGTAGAACGTGTCACGTCTGGTATGAATGTTCAGGATATTCGCGAGGCGCTGCGCGGTGAGGCCCCTTCCCGCCGCCCGAACCCGCGCCTGCAGCCACATGCCGACGGCTTCTGGCTGCATATGCGTCCGAGCTTCTTCCACCGTGATATGACCGGATTGTATCCGACATTCCGCCTGGGTTGGCTTTCGACCTATTTTGTCTTTTTTGAAACCATTACCGGCCTTTTCCTGATGGTGTGGTACACACCCTCTCCGGATGTGGCCTACGGCAACATGCTGAATATCCTCGGCAATGTCCCGCTCGGCCAGTTGATGCGCGACCTGCATCGTCTGGGTGCAGAGGCGATGGTGCTGATTGTCTGGCTGCATATGCTGCGAACGTTTATGACCGGCAGTTATAAGAAGCCGCGTCAGTTCACATGGTTTACGGGTGTGGTGCTGCTGATCGCGACCATGTTCCTCAGCTTCTCCGGTTACCTGCTGCCGTGGGACCAGCTCGCGTTATGGGCGGTGACGATCGGTGCCTCGATGATCGAAGCGGCCCCGCCGCAGATCGTTGGTGATAACCTGAACCTGCTGCTGCGCGGTGGTCCGGATATGGGCGCGAATGGTCTGCTGCGCTTCTATCTGCTGCACGTGCTGGCAGTGCCTGCTGTTCTGTTTATCTTTACCGGTGTTCATTATTACAAGGTCATCATTCACGGTCACAGCCTGCCGCCGAAGTCGGAAAACATCGGTGAAGATACGGCCAAACGTGTTCCGCTGGACAAGCGCGTGTACTTCATTCCGGACATCATGACCAGCGAGATCATGTGGATTGGGGTCACGACGTTTATTCTCGTGATGTTATGCGTCTGGTTCTACCATGCACCGCTTGAAACTCACGCGGACCCGCAGGTGACGCCGTTTGGCACGACTGCGCCGTGGTACTTCCTCTGGATTCAGGGTGCGCTCAAACTGGGTGACAAGGTGCTGTGGGGGATTATCTTCCCGACGATTGTGGTCGTCCTGCTGCTGGTGATCCCGTATATCGATACGACACCCAGCCGCCGCTATGCTGACCGCCGTTTCGCACTCAGCTTCTGTTTCTTCTTCATCTCGGCGATGACCGTCCTCAGTTATATGGGTCTGCCAGAATACGGGGTGGCCTCTGCGGCGGATAGTGACGTTCTGCATGAGATGACCATGGAACCGGCGCACAGCGAGATGGGCGCACTGCTGCCGATCCCGTACAATCAGTTGGTCCCCGGTGCTTATACCACGGAGCAGATTCGCGCCCGGATTGAAGATCCGAATGCCGATGCGCGTGAGGTGGTGGCTGCCTTCAACACGACGGTTTCAGAAGTCGAACCGACATGGGGACAGGCGATCTCGAACGAGCTGTCATCGACCTTTAACACGAACAGCACAGCCCGCTTCAGCCCGGTCCCGGCGGATTCGCCTGAACTCTATAATGTGATGGAAAAGTTCTATCACCTGATCGAAGAAGAACACCACGAGCTTCCGAATGGGTGGGGTGTCGTCATCATTACGCAGAATCAGTCGAACCTGAAGCGGATCGATGTGATCCTGTCGTGGGATGATGTTCAGATGGAGAATGGCGCTCCGGTGCTTGATGCAAATGGCAACCCGGTGCTGAACCTTGACGAAGAGGGGAACACCGTCCGCCGCTGGTCATCCGACCATATCATGATCCATGAAAACTCGTCGTACTTCGTGAGTCACTAAATATTCAACAGCAACTGACCTTGATGCAGGGTGCGGATACCAGCAGAAACCAGCCGGTACTCCGCACCCTGATAGTGCAACAGGATCATGGGGCACAACTGTCAGCCTGCTGTTTTATCTGAACTTTACGACGGCACTAGAATAGGAAACAGCCAATGCTTCAACGCATGCTTGTTGAGAAAATGGAAAACCGGATTCTGGTTGGACTCCTGGCATTTCTCGGCATTATGATTATGGTCGGCTTTGTCGCCATCAAGGAAAATGCGCGCATGGCGAGCTTTACGGCTCAATTCCAGGCGCGCTCGATTGAACGCGGTGGCGAACTATTTGCTTCGCAGTGTGCCACCTGTCATAACCCGGATGGACGCGGGATCGTGGGGCGTGCGCCAGCACTGAATAACCCGCACTTCTTCGGCCATAATTATGTTGCCCAGTATGATGACCAGATTCTGGCGCTCGAAACCGAACGGCTGAGCCTGGAGAACGAGCGTATTGCACTGGCGAATGAACTCGCGGGTGGCGCGAATGAACGTCGTCAGAGCGAGATTCAGACACGCTTTGCTGAAATCGAACCGCGTCTTGGCAGTGAAGGCATCGATGCGGAAATCACTGCTATTCAGGCGGAACGCGAAGAGGTGTTGGGCCAGTTCATCGCGGCAGTCGATATCGGGTATGATCCCGAAAATGATCGTCTGCAGCAGGCTAACTGGAGCGGCACACTCGACGAATATGTCTATACCACGATGGTGCATGGTCGCGGCCAGAATGCCCAGCTCTGGAACGGTAATGTCATGCCGCCATGGTTACAGCCGACCGGCCCGATGCGTGACGATCAGGTGCGTGACGTTGTGGCCTATATCATGAACTGGGACAAGGGCAGCAACTGGACCGCTGATGATCTGCTGGCGGTCAATCAGTTTGCGATTGTTCCGGGTACCGGTGGCGGTGAAACCGCTTCGGCTGAACCGGCTGGCGATGATGTGGAAGCCATTCTCGCGCAGTGGGAAGCGGACGGCATCGTCGGTGATCCGGTGCGCGGTGGTGAACTGTATGTCTCGGCCCGCACCCAGCGCGGTGCAGTGCTTGGTTGCAGTGGCTGCCATACCGGTTCCAGCCCGCAGGGGCCGCCGTGGGAAGGTACATGGGAACGTACGATCAACGAGCGCCTGCAGGAACCGCAGTTTGCCGGTTACACACCGGAACAGTACCTGCTCGAAAGCATCGTCCAGCCTAATGTCTATATCGTCCCTGGTTATAATCCCACCATGCCGGACAGCTTTGGTGAGTCGACCGGCGTGCAGGATCTGGCCGACCTGATCGCTTATCTGCATTCGAGCGATCCGAATTACAGCGCACCGGAGTCGGATACCACCCAGCAGTCCACGGATAACTCGGCTGCTGTCACAACCAATGCGGATGAACCCCCGGCAGTGACTGAAGAAGCCGCTTCGACCGCTGAGGCAGACAATGATCCGAATATCCTTCAGGACATCCCCGGTGGGACGACCACTGCGCCAGAAGATCCTGACCAGTAATTCAGGCTGATCACAGTAAAACAGAAACAGGGATGCGGATCACGTATCCCTGTTTTGTTTTGGCGGCAGCGGTTCAGGCGACGACATCCAGCGTTTTGAGGCCGTTTCCCGTCAGCAGGATGACCAGATCATCACCGGTGTAAATCCCGCGAATCTGTGGCAGGGCGGCGACGGTGGCCGCGCTGGTTGGCTCGACAAGCAGCCCCTGACGCGCCATCCTGTCCCGTGTCGGCAGGATGTCGGCTTCCTGCACGCGGAAGGCGGCTCCACCGCTGTCACGAATGGCGGCGAGAACCTGCATAGAACGCACCGGCTTCGCGATCACGATGCCGTCGGCGACCGTCGGCTGCGGCTGGACGGGCGGGACATCATCCAGTCCCTGCTCGATGGCCTGCACGATGGGATCGGATGCAGCAGTCTGCACGGCGAAAATGCGCGGGATGCGCTCGATTAACCGGGCATCACGCAGGGAGACGAACCCGCGATAGAGTCCGAGCAGCAGACAGCCCATCCCGACCGGACAGGCGATGGCATCCGGGGCGCGGCGTCCGAGCTGTTCCCACAATTCCCATGCGCCGGTCATCTGGCCGACGATGAACATGGGATGCCATGAATGTGAGGCGAAGGCCACACCGGGCGATTTCAGGGCATCCGTACAGGCGTCATCGACATTCGAGCGCGGCCCTGGTACGTCGATCAGTTCGGCGGCGGCGCGGATCTGGCGCTTTTTGCCAGCGGGGGCGGCGGCTGGCGTGAAGATGCGTGCTTTCAGCCCCAGTCCGGCGCTGTACTGTGCGACAGCAGAACCGGCGTTCCCGGATGACACTTCGACGACTTCCCGTGCGCCGTTTTCCGCCAGATAATTGAGCAGGACCGCCGCGCCGCGATCCTTATACGAGCCGGTCGGGTTGAGATAATCGAGTTTGGCGTAAAAGCGCACGCCGTCAAACTGCGTGCGGATGAGCGGCGTCATACCTTCACCAAGTGTGAAGCGCGGCGGGCTGACAGGCAGCATGGCCTGATAGCGCCACAGCGACCACACGCTATCATCAATGGCGCTGGCGTCAAAGGGTGGCAGGCTGGTGATTTCGAGCGGCGATCCGCAGTTCGTACAGCGCCAGTCGAGCGGTGCGGGTGTCTGATGACAGGTGGGACAGGTAAGCTGATGCATCCTGAACCTTTCTGAATAGTATAGATATAATAACCAGATCATACCGCCGTTAGACGAGCGGTGAAATCATCCACTGATAAACTGAAATTCAAAGTGAGCGGTTTAACCGTCTGATGACTGATTCCATGAATGAAAACAGCGAGAATATCCCGACCATTACCGACCAGTTCAGGCGGCCCCTGCGCGATCTGCGGATCTCGGTGACGGACCGCTGTAACTTCCGCTGCACGTATTGTATGCCTGCGGAAGTCTTCGGTGAGGGTTACCGCTTTCTGCCGCGTGAAGCGCTGCTGACCTATGAAGAAATCGCCCGTGTCGCCGCCGTGATGGTGAGACTCGGTGTGCGTAAGCTGCGGCTGACGGGCGGCGAACCGCTGGTGCGCGATCAACTGGAGACACTGGTCGCACAACTCGCACAGATACCGGATGTGGACGACATCGCGATGACGACCAACGCCTATCTGCTGCCGCAAAAGGCGCAGGTGTTAAAAGATGCCGGATTGCAGCGTGTGACGGTCAGCCTGGACACTCTCGACGAAGAAATCTTCCAGCGGATGAATGGACGGCGTGCCAGTGTCGAACGGGTGCTGAAGGGCATCGAAGCGGCGGAGCGTGCCGGCCTGACACCGATCAAGATCAACACCGTCGTACAGCGCGGCATCAACGATCATACGCTGGTCGATCTGGCTCGCTACTGCCGCGATCACGGCTATATTGTGCGCTTCATCGAGTATATGGACGTCGGCAATATGAATGGCTGGAAGCTGGATGATGTGGTCGCCGCCGATGAGATCATCGCGAAGATCGACGCTGTGCTGCCGCTGGAAGAGATCGAGCAGAATTATCGCGGGGAAGTGGCGAAGCGCTACCGCTTCCGTGACGGTGCTGGCGAGATCGGCCTGATTACATCGGTGACGCAGCCGTTCTGCGGATCATGCAGCCGCCTGCGGCTGTCACCGGAAGGGCAGTTGTTCACCTGTCTGTTTGGGACACAGGGGGCGGACCTGCGTGCGGTGCTGCGCGATGGTGCGTCCGATGCCGAACTGGAGCAGTTCATCCGTGATCTGTGGGGCAAGCGCCGCGACCGTTATTCTGAAATCCGCTTCTCGCAGACCGCGCCGCGTGATCCCAAGGTGGAGATGTATCATATCGGGGGATGATGTATCGGACGATGATGTGCTAAGACAGCGTGAATCAAAAGACCTGATGGATTATTTCGCCGATCAGGTCTTTTTGTTTGCTGCGATGTACGCCGATGATCGATTATCCGAGCGCGTCACTGGCACGCTGGCAGAGTGATGCGCCGCCAGCATTGAGCCAGTCGTTGAGCGTGCCGCTTTCGCTGCTAAGCTGTTGGGCATCGGCATAGATGCCGGTTCCCCAGCGGTAATAGCGCTGCGTCTCGGAATACCATGAGGACATCGGTTTTTGCAGCACGGATGGGCCGCCGTTATAGCAGGCCATCGCCCGTCCGGGATCGCCATTTGCCCAGCCCATACACGACTTCAGATAGGCTGCGCCGCGCTGGGCATTGGTCTCGGGATCGATCATATTTTCATTGCTGCCGAAGTGAAACGGCATGACCTGGAACAGCCCCTGTGCATTGGCTGTGCTGGTCACGGTCGGATGCCCGCAGGACTCGATCTGCATGACGGTTGCCAGCAGATTCGGATCAAGCTGATGTTCGCCCGCCCAGCGTGCGATGTCCGCTGCCCAGTAATCGACAGTATCGGTGAACAGCCCGGCCATCCCAACGGATTCGGGGGAAGCGCTGCCACGTCCGAAGGCCAGTGTCGAACCGGTGATCTGTGCTGCCGTGTTAGCGGTATCGGTGACGGAATCGGTCACACCCTGCACGAAGCCCGTAATCACCTGACCGGCGCCAGTGGTGATCCCGCCGGCCAGCCCCAGCAGACCGCGACCGGCAAAGCCGATGATCTGCGGCAGGAGGATGCCCAACACGGCCAGCAAAATCAGCCATGCCGGAAGATGATCGAAGAACGACTGCTTCAGCGCTTCTCGCTGCTGCGTGCGCTTGCGAAGCTGCGCGCTGCGGGTGTCCGAACGTGCTGCTGTTTTATTGACTGCATTCGATACGGGCGCAGCAGCGAGCGTATTACGGCGTCTGCTGCGCCCTGATTGAACTGCCATTCAAGACTCCTTGGTCACTATTCCTGAGTCTAAATCTGCATCAATACAGGAAGCATTGAGCTATCTGCTCATGGGATAGTCAATTTCTCTTATTTCTTAACGGTTGAGAGGGCGCAAAAAGCCCAATCTGTGCGAATACCACACAAGATGTGTTAAGTTCTGCCTGTTGTTAGCGGATGAGGGTATACGATACGGGTCGTTTACAATGGATTTTTGTGGTGCGATGTACTGTCTATTTTAGAATATTTGTTCGTGATTTTCAAGTAGAATCAGGTTTGATTTTACCTACGGAGTGACTTCAGATGCGGATTGTTTTTCTCGGCGCCAGCCTCACAGAAGGTGTTTACGGTGGTAATTTTGTCGCACGGATTCAGCACAATCTGCCGGACCACGAGATGATCAATTTCGGGATGAGCGGCAGTACCATGAACCGTCTGGTCGGGCGTCTGGATGAGGTGCTGGAACTGGGGCCGGACGCTGCATTTGTGATGGCGGGCAGCAACGATGCGATCGCGTACAGCCAGCCGAAAACACGCCCCTACTATAAGCAGACGCAGGATCTGCCCGACGGTTATCTGACGCCGGACGCGTTCGGCCAGTTTTACCGCGATTTTCTGCTGGAATTACAGCTCGCGCATATTCAGCCGATGGTCGGGCTGCCGCCGCTAGAACACAATCCAGCGGTGAAGGATGCTTCTGACCTGTTCAACCTTCAGGCGCTGGAAGCGGCACGGGCGTATAATATCCCGGTGATGGACCTCAATCCGCATCTGCTGCCGGATCAGATCCCGGACCGGCCCGAAATCGACCTGCAAACGGTGTTCCTGATCGGCGATCGCACCAAAAGCGGCTGGTCAGAATATGAGGCCGAACAGCAGCGCGGCGGCTACAGCTATTCATTCGATGGCATCCACTTTACACCCGCGACTGCCGAGCGTGTAGGCGATCTGATTACCGATTTCCTGCGGGAGACACTTGAGCTGGGCTGACGGACTGAACCACGTCCGCTAACTGATCGGGCCGGTGCCGATGCTGCGGATGATGACTCCGAGCAGCAGCGTAAAGCCCCAGATATAACTGCCCATGGCGGGGCGCTTTTTGGCCGTTGTCTCGACAAAGATGAAGAAGGGCAGCGCCAGCACCGTGCCGACGCCGTAGATAATGTGTTCCGGTGCGCCGGGCTGGATACCCATGCCGAACATCATCACCGCGCCGATCAGGGCCTGAATCAGCATCGTCCCGATGACGACAAATGTCCCACGGCGAAACCACGGGGTGACATCCCCTTTGCGGACGATGCCGATGCCGATTGCGATCAGCAGCATGGCGACGCCGACCACCAGACCATACCGGCTGAGCTGAAAGTGAACGCTGCTGAGGACGGTGAAGAAGGCGGGATCAGGGATCTCGATATAAACGGCGGCAAACGAGACGGCGATAAACAGGATCGAGCCGATCAGCAGCAGGGCATCCGGCGGGGTGAGACGCAGGGCAAAGGGCGCGTGTTCCCCTTCCCAATCGACGGGGGCGGTGTTGAAGGATGGTTTACTCATCGCTGCTGTGACTTCCAGTATTGTTCGTGAATGGCGATCCCTTCTTCCTCTAAAACTGGCCCGATCACTGTGGTGGGTTCGGTCCCGTGGATGAAGATCTCACGGCATGAGATCGGCAGCCCACCGCCTGCAATCTCGGTCAGGCGTGCGCTGCTGCATCCAAAGACCACGCGCCGGACCATCTGCCAGTAGATCGCGCCGCTGCACATGGCACACGGCTCGGTACTGGTGTACAGCGTGCATTCGCTCAACATCTTCGGCCAGAACTTCTGACTGGCGGCCCGTATCAGATTCAGTTCGGCATGGGCGGTGACATCGCGGTCGGTCTCAACCGTGTTTTCGGCTGTCAGGATGATCTTTCCGTCATGGACCAGCAGCGCTCCAAACGGGTGATTGCCGTTGGCGACGGCCTGTTCTGCAAGGCGGTAACAGGCGCGGATATAGGTCTCGTGTAAATGCATATCTTCCATTGGTGATTATCCTCCTGCGGGGTTTCCGGCGGCTTCGGCCAGTTCACCCTTGCGGCGCGGTGTCGCGGTCTCGCTGATGTTATCAGGCCGGCTGGTGATCAGAAAGCCGATGAAAATCAGGATGGCCCCCAGCATTTCCCCCAGATATTTGTATGATGGATCGCCGAGATGGATCAGCGCACCGCCCAGCGCAGGCATCAGGCCACCAGCGGCGATAAACCAGTTGCCGATCATCCGGTTACGCATGATGTCCTTGCGACGGAACAGGACCGATGAGTAGATCGCGCCGCCGACCAGCGCAATGGTCCCCCAGATATTCATGATAGGCGAGAAGAAGCGCACCGTCCCACGTGATTGCAGCGAGAAAATGCCTTCTTTGGTGATCTCGCCGGTGGCGGTATTGCCTTCTGTCTTGTAAATCTCGGTGATGTCATGGCCGGGCTGCCATGCTGACTCGTTGAAGGGGGTCAGGAACAGCGTCCACGGCAGCGTCATGACGCCGACAAGGATCAGGGCCATGTTGATATTGCGGGCGATGCTTCCGCGCCGTATCAGCAGGTACACCGTTCCCTGACCGAGCCACGCGGCGACCATCAGCGCACCGGCCCAATACCACAAGCCGAAGAAGAACGGACTCCATACGTAATAAAGAATGACCTGACTCAGCGTGCCGAGAAAATACATGACCAGCCCGATCCCCCACGCCAGCAGATGAGGGCGGCGTTTCTGCCACCAGCGACGCAGGACGATAAAGGCGAAAATGGCTGTGATGACCGTGCTGATCATCGACAGGATCAGAGGTAAGCTGAGTGGCGGAGTTGTCATCTTGTGTTTTATCCTGAAAGCTGACAATAAATCTACAAAAATCTGTAGAATTTTACCTGTTTTACTCACATTTCATAGGATGAAGAACCGAAAACAGCGTTATCTATCATTAAGATCGTAAACTCTATCTTAATTCTTTTAGCTTGACCCAACGGTGTTTACAGCGTTAGATAGATAAAGGGCATTATTATCTTCAGGATTACGGTATGAGTTCACTTACCGCACCGAATACCATTACAGCTCCATCAGGCACATGGGAAAAACTGCTGGGCAGGCTGACTGAGCCGTCCTCTGAGATCACAGATCTTACAGCGCGTCGTCAGGCACGTTTGCAGTTAAGACTGCTGCTGACCTTCATGCTGGCCGGTATGGTCGCCGTGCTGTTAGTGCCGGTGATCAATTCGAATAATCCCGAAGTCATGATCGGCAGTGCGTTAAGCCTGCTGCTTCTGATTGTCCCCTATGGCTTCAGCCGGACACGGTATTATCGCATTGGAACCGTGATGCTGTTAGCACTGGCATCGGCAGCAATTGCGTATCCGGCGCTGACCGGTGTTGAGACGTTCGAACGTGTGATCCCGCTGCACTATCTGACGCTGGTAGTCGTACTCGCCACCCTGCTGCTGGAGAAGCGTCACGTCTTCATTGTCATCGGCCTGCTGTTTGCCGGGATGTTCAGCATGTACATCGCTGACAGCACCATGTGGACGACGACTTCGCCTTTGATTTTTCTGCTGGCAGGTTCGGCGCTGCTGATCGTCTTCCTCAATCACCGTGACGCGCTTGAACGCGATCGTCAGGGGGAACTGGTGGGCGCACTGGAACGGGCCGAGAGTGCAGTTGAAGCGGAATTGAGGCTCAACGATGAACTGGAAAGCCGCAATCAGCAGCTTGCACGCGCCAATCTGCTGATTAAGGAATCAACCCGTCTGAAGTCCGAATTCCTTGCGACGATGTCGCATGAACTGCGGACGCCGCTGAACGCCATTCGCGGCTTCACCGGTATTATGCTGGAAGGCATGGGCGGTGAGGTGGATGACGAAGCACGTCACATGCTCTCGCGGGTGGATGCCAACAGCGAACGCCTGCTGGGGCTGATTAACGACGTGCTGGATATTGCCAAAATTGAAGCGGGCCGGATGGAACTGCTCTCGGAACCATTCAACCCATATGAGCTGACGCGCCAGTGGCAGTCCCAGATGAGCGTACTGGCCGAAAAGAATGGGATCACCTTTGATGTCAGCGTGGATGATACCCTGCCGCAGGTTATCGTGGGTGATGCCCCGCGCCTGACGCAGATCGCGATCAACCTGCTTTCGAATGCCTTCAAGTTCACCAAAGAGGGCACGATTGCGCTGAACATCAGGCGGGATGAAGATCACTGGACGATCAGCGTGAAGGATACCGGCATGGGCATCCCGCCGCACGCACTGAATTACATCTTTGAAGAATTCCGTCAGGTCGATGGCTCGTCAAAGCGCGAACACGGCGGCACCGGCCTGGGGCTGGCGATCACGCGGACGCTGTGCCGTATGATGGGCGGGACGATCAATGTGCGCAGTGAATTAGGCAAGGGCAGCGAATTCATCGTCACACTTCCGCTGAGCAGGCCAGAAGCGGATGAAACGCAGCCGTTTGAAGCACCGGCTTAAGTACGGACACAGTAAGGTTATACACAGATAGTCTGAGGAATCTGGATGACAACAGCAGCAATACGGCGGGATATTCTGAAGGGTTGGAATGTTCTGATTGCAGATGATGAACCCGACAGTCTGGAAGTTGCCACACGAATCCTGCGGTACTACGGGGCCAATGTGGCGACTGCGAGCAATGGTCAGGAAGCGCTCGATTTAGTGTCGAAGGTGTCGCCACGCTTCGTTATCTCTGACCTTTCAATGCCGGTGGTCGATGGGTGGGGGCTGTTATATGGCCTCAAGCAGAATCGTGATACCGCTGATATCCCTGTGATCGCGCTCACGGCGCATTCGATGGTCGGGGATCGCCAGCGGGCAATTGATGCTGGTTTCCATAATTACCTGACCAAACCGCTGACCGCCGCGAATTTTATGCGGGATCTGCTTCAACTTCTGATGGCGGAGCCTTCACTGGCCCCTGAACTGGGTGGATAGTCGAAAGGAAGAGGACATTCATGAAAGACTGGAATCTGCTGGTTGTGGAAGATGACCCGGACGGACAGGAAGTCGTCAGCCGCCTGCTAACGTACCGCAGGGTGCAGCATGAAACGGCAGGTAATGCCGAAGATGCACTGAATCAGCTTGATCACCGCACCGGTGTGATCATTGACCTTAATCTGCCGGGGATGGACGGCTGGACGCTGCTCCAGCAGATCAAGAGCAATCCGGAGACGGCAGATCTGCCGTGTGTGGCGATCACGGCCTATCATTCGGCTGAACTGGCGGTGAAGGCGATTGAAAGCGGATTTGCAGCCTATTTCCCCAAGCCGCTGGACACCACATCGTTTGTCCGTGAACTTGAACGGGTGATGTAGCGGCGGGTGATGCCGACGGCGATCAATAATCAAAGACCGGAACTGACATGCGTCATTCCGGTCTTTTGTTTATCATACGGTTTGATGCGGTTCGCGGCGCTGGATCAGTAACGCCAGCAGGAAGATCACCAGCCAGACCCATGGGAACCACCAGAAGCGGATCTCGTCACTATCAGTACTTAGACGGATGGCGACGGCCCCGCCCCATGTGATGGCGTATCCCAACAGCAGCAGGCCGCGTACCCACCATGATGCGGCGGTCGCCATCAGCCGAAACCACAGCGGCAGGATCAGCACAAAATCCCATGTCCAGGCATACGGTGAGACGATTAAGGTCAGCATCAGGCTCCAGCACATCGCCGACAGCGGATCAATGCGTCCGGCCTGATCGGTGTGGTCGGCACGCCGCCACGCAGTGCGCCGCCACG
>CAYNDH010000116.1:10828-14867 GCA_964395665.1 uncultured Anaerolineaceae bacterium | reverse complement strand
GACTGTATCTGTTGACAGCTATTGAGGAAACGAATACACTTTCGCCTGTAGGATTTTATCATCTGCCATCATTGAAAGTTCGAGACGAACTGATGATTATTTTGAGTTGTTGTGTCTGTCAGACTCCGGGGCGTTAGCCGAGCGACCGAGACAGACACGTAAAAGCTGAATTTTAAACCGGCAGCGAGAGCGCCGGTCTGAACAGCGACTGAACGAACGCGAGGAAACGACCCCCCAGGTAAATACTGGGACGTGTGGTTGTTTTCCAACGGTTCTGTGAAGTCGCTGTTTTTTGTCTCTATTCCAGACCTGCTGACGAGGATTACAGGCCGAAAGGCCAGAGGATAATACGGTTATGGTTGCTGCACTTGCTGAAATCCAACCCTATCTGCAAATTCAATCACTGGAACAGCAGATTGGCAATACGGCGCTGCTGGCCTTCCGGCGTGTGACCGCGCATCTGCCGGAGAATATCTCGATCTTTGCCAAGGCGGAATGGACCAATCCGGGCGGCAGTGTCAAGGATCGGGCGGCGCTGAATATCATCCGAGAGGCCGAGCGCAGCGGGGCGCTGACCGGAGATAAAATCCTGCTGGACAGCACCAGCGGCAATACCGGCATCGCCTACGCCATGATCGGCGCGGCACGTGGCTACCAGATCCGCCTGTGCCTGCCAGCCAACGCCAGCCCGGAGCGCATCCGCATCCTGCGGGCGTATGGTGCCGACCTGATCCTGACCGATCCCATGGACGGCAGCGACGGCGCGATCATCCGGGCGCGGGAACTGATGGAAGAAGATCCCGACCGCTATTATTACGCCGATCAGTACAGCAATCCGGCCAACTGGCGCGCCCATTATCAGACCACCGCGCCGGAGATCTGGCAGCAGACGCACGGCAGGATCACGCACTTTGTCGCCGGACTGGGCACCAGCGGCACACTGGTCGGCACATCCCGCCGCCTGCGCGAATACAATCCGAAAATCGATGTGATCTCACTTCAGCCGGACTCGCCGCTGCACGGTGTCGAAGGCTGGAAGCACATGCCGTCCGCCATTCGCCCTGCGATTTACGATGAGACGCTGGCAAACCGTAATCTGGGCGTCAGCACGGAAGCCTCTTATGACATGGTGCGCCGTCTGGCACGCGAAGAAGGCTATCTGGTCGGCGTCAGCTCCGGCGCGGCGATGGCCGGGGCGCTTCAGGTGGCAGAAGCGCTGGCCGAAGCCGGTCAGCCGGGGATGATCGTCACGCTGTTCCCGGATAATGCCTACAAATATCTGAGCGAGAACTTCTGGACGAAGTGAGTTCGCGGGTGCATCTGAGGCAGCAGACAGCGCTGTGCCCACTGGTTTCCCCCCTGACAGCCCGGCTGTGCTAAAATGAAGGTTGAAATCCTGTTTTAGTACCGCCGGGTGAACCATGACACCGACCGAAGACACCGTTTCATTTACTGAGGCCGAGCGTAATGCCATGCGCTCGTTTGTGCAGCGTGCCGAAGTCCGCCTGTCTACCCTGCATCGTATCGCGACCGCGTTCGTCGGCGGCGCAGGGCTGCTGGTGCTGATCCCCATTTTCTTCCGCGATGTCTTCGAAAAACTGCTGCTGATCTATCTGAAGCAGCTCGGTAATCTGTTCCCGCATCTGGAGCCGACCACCGGCGCGGTGCTTTCAGTGGTACTGCTGCTGCTGCTGCTGTATCCGCTGGCGCTGTCGCTGATCATCCCGCTGGGTGGTGTCTATCTGCTGCTGAAGGACATCGTCCATTTTTATTTCACGATCTATCTGCCGGGCTTTGCGACGAATCTGCTCAATCCCACCTTTTCGCTGCATGGCATCACCTTTCCGACGGATGAGTCTCCGGCGGCCAAGCGGGAGATCACGCGCTTTCAGTATCGTCGGGAACACATGAATTTCATGATGGCCTTCAGCGAAGGTCGCCGTCAGGAATACTTCGACAGCTTCATCGAACTGACTAACGGTGAGATCCTGCCGAAGACCCGGCTGATTGACGAGCTGCGGGCCAGAGATGCCCTGCCGGAGCAGTACGACGCCAAAGAAGTAGACCGCGTCAATGCCGCCTTCGGGATTGCGCGCAGCCTTGACCGCACACTGGTGGAAGAGGTCGCCATGACGGAGATGGCGCTGGTGCGGGCGGTGATGTACCTGCGGCGGCTGGTGATCCGCTATGCCAAGACGCTGCTGATGTTCATCTGGACGACGACGATCACGTTTGTCATGCTGCCATTTCTGGAATCAGAGCGCTTTCCGACGCTGCTGGTGATGGCGGGTGGGTATCTGCTCTGGTCGCTGAGTGTACAGCCTATTCTCCGCCAGCCGATCGGATGGATTTACCGTCACCGGCAGGAAGAGGTCAATCTCGATCATGTGGACGCACAGCTTACCTTTCTGGAGCGGATGGTCACGCCGTTTGTCTGGGGGGCGATTGCCGCCTCACTTGGTGCGACATTACTGGCAGTGGCATCGTTATCAGGTTAGGTTTAAATTTGTTTAAATTGTTCTGGATCTGAACCATACAGCGAAATTTTAAGGAGAAATGCTCATATGTCTGAACGAAAATACTCCATTGAGCAGGATCTGCGTGAAGCCGGGGCCATGGTCGAAGGGCTGGACCGTTATATCAAGGGTGATCAGCTTTACGGCACCACCGGCAGCGGTGGATTTTTATCCAGCGGGAATATGCCCAGCCTGACGATTGGCGCGCTGCTGATGCGCCTGCGGCGGCTGAACGCACAAAGCGAAAAACTGACGAGCACGCAGCGTGAAGAACTGCGGATGATGGAAGTCCGTCATCAGGCTGTGCTGAAGGAATGGCGCTACCGTTATCAGGATCGCATGGTGTGGGAAGCGAATTCGCGTCTGGATGCGATGAGCGGTTTCTTTGACGAATGCACCAACAATCCGCGCCTGTGCAGCCAGGTCTATCTGCCGGAAGTGCTGCGCCGTACCACCGTGCAGGAATTGTTCGCATCGATGCAGGAACTGAACGTGGCCGAATATGAAGACATCCGCAAAAAGGCGAATGCGGTCGATTCGCGGCTGCGGCGTTTTGTCCGCCCATCGCAGTTTGTCTGGTCGGCGGAGCTTCAGCCGCATTATCCACAGGATGTCTACTGGTGGATGTACAGCCGCCCGCAGGAAGTCTAGGGTTGGCAGGTTATTCATGGCCTGACGCAGACGAACAGCCTCTGAACGGTCTGATCTGGACGGTATCGGCGCTGGGACTCGTCGGCCTTGGGCTGGCGGTCTATGCATCGGTCATCGAACCGCGCCGGGTTGAGGTCGTGCGTCAGGAATTTTATCTGAAATCGCTGCCGCCTGCGTTTGATGGCTATACGCTCACGCAGATCAGTGACCTGCATCTGACGCGCTATCTGGGGCCGGAGCATCATCAGTGGATCGCGCAGCAGGTAAACGATCTGGCGGCTGACTGCATTGTGATCACCGGCGATTTCCTCGACCGGCGCGACCGGTCGCGGGTGGAGATGATCCCGCCCGCGCTTCAGGACCTTAGTGCGCCGGATGGCATTTTCGCGGTTCCGGGCAATCATGACTATCGTTTCAGCATCCAGAAAGTGACCGAAGCGGTGCGTTCTGTCGGTGTCCGGATGCTGATGAATGAGCACGTCGAACTGAAACGCGGCGGTCAGGTGCTCTATCTGGCCGGTGTGGATGACATCAGCAAATACCGTCAGGATCTGCGGGCGGCGCTGGATGGCATCCCGGACGATGGCTGTGTCATCCTGCTGGCACACGAACCGGATTACGCCGATCGGGTTTCAGAAGATCGCCGCGTGGCGCTTCAGTTATCCGGCCATACCCACGGCGGACAGGTGCGCGTGCCATTTCTGGGTGCAGTGCCTTCAAAGCTGCCGCCGCTGGCAAGGCGCTATGTGATCGGACGCTATCAGGTGGGCGATCTGCAACTTTACGTCAATCGTGGGCTGGGGCTGGCATCGCTGCCGGTACGCTTCAACTGTCGGCCAGAGATCACACACATCACACTGCGGCGCGGCTGA
>CAYNDH010000116.1:7044-10728 GCA_964395665.1 uncultured Anaerolineaceae bacterium | reverse complement strand
ACGACTGCAAGCTGACGACTGCCAGCTATCAGCGACAGGCTCACCGGCTCATAACCCGGTATCCTATGGTAGACTGAAGCCTGTGTTTAGTTGTATTGCATAGTCAGGAGAATTCTTATGCGAAAATTAATGGTCCTGTTTTCACTGTGTCTTATGCTCTTGCTGACCGTGAGCGGGATGGTTCTTGCCGCAGATGAAGAGGCCGTCTGTAACGAAGTGGGCGGCGAGTGGACATCTGGCCTGTACCGGTGCAGCTTCTTCGAATTTGGAGAGAACAGCCACGGTGTCGAGTACAGCTACCAGTACCGCTTCCCGACACGCATCGCTTCGGACCCGTTCATCCAGAACGCTGTCAGCAATTATATGGAGAGGGCGATTGAGGAATTCATGGGCGAGGTGGAAATGACCACCATGTCCCCCGGACCACTGTTTCTCGAAACCGAGTATGAGATCTTCTACTACAAGCCGCATATCGTCAGCATCGCTTTATTCACTTCGACCTACATGGGTGGCGCGAGGCCGCACCTGTTTGTTGATGCGCTGGCGTTCGACACCGAGCGCGGTCAGATGGTGGCACTGGACGACCTGTTCGTCGGTGATGTGGACTACATCCCCGCGATCCAGGCTGCGGTACAGGCTGATCTGGTCGATCAGTTAGGCGAGGACCTGCGTGACTACATTGAGGCTGGCACGGGGGATGACCCGGCCAATTATAACCGCTTCACCATCACCGATGATGCGCTGATCATCTTCTTCTCGCAGGGAGACATCGGCCCGAGTGTGGTTGGCCCACGCAGCGCACGAGTCCCATTGAGTGACATCTGGGATATCTGGGCGCTGGACGTGGCCGCCGGTCCGGGACAGTAGGTTTACGGGATACACGCGGACACGGCAGGCCGTGTTCCTACTGCTCGCACCGTTGTAGGGCTGGATTCTTCCGGCCCGCCGATCACCTGATTTCAGATCACCTTTAGTGAAATGAACGATAAAAGCCCGTGTGAGCGCACTCGCATGGGCTTTTTATCTCTACGACCAGCACCGACGAGATCATTCATCGCGGCAGGCGGAGTTTGATTCCAAGCCAGACACCAGCGAACACGGCAGCGCCAAACACCCAGCCGGAGATCGCGAAGGCCGAGATGCCCGAAAGCAGCACGCCGACCGTGCAGCCGAGCGCGAGCATCGATCCCCAGCCCATCAGGACGCCGCCCAGCAGCGCAGTGAATGCGCCGTCGAAGGTCAGCTTCGAAAAGCTGAAGCGATTCGCCAGCATGACCACTGCAAATGAGCCAAGCACGACTCCGCCGATCAGCCAGCCGTTTTCGGTGATGGTCTGCACGACAACCGCCGCGCAGCCTGCGAATCCGTCCAGCCCATTGAGGCGACCGGCCAGCAGGTCGGCCTGTTCCATCACCGTCCGCGTGAGGCTGGAAAGCTGTGATGTGACGCCGAGTGGTTCGACGCGGAAATAGGCGAAGGTCCCGACGACGCCGACGATCCCGCCGGTGACCAGCGGATTCCAGCGCTGGTGAATCACACGGTTCCAGATACTGGTAAGGGTTAATTTCTCCGGCTCACGGGCAGGGAAGGCGGGCAGAAAGCGCAGCAGGAAGATCGCAATCGCCGTGAGGACGGCCAGATGCACCGCCAGCGATCCGCCATAGCCTAATGTCCCCGGCAGCCATGCGACCGGCGCATGAAAGATCGTGCCGACATACACACTCTGCCATGTGAAGAAGCCGAGTCCGAAGCCGAACAGCGATCCAAGGAGTGCGAATGGGGCGCGGGTATAGCCTTCGCCCAGACGATAGAGTTGTCCGCTGATGCAAGCGCCGGAAAGCGCCATGCCGATGCCGAAGGCGACACCCGCCGCCACCAGCACCCAGCTTACCGGGCCGATGTGGGCATCCGGTGGCAGGCGTCCGGTAAAGGTATTGGGCAGGAACGCACCGAAGACAATCGCATAGCCGATCCCGCCGACGGCCAGCGCCGCCAGAATCGCAAACAGGCCGGTGCTGTCGCGTTTTTCGATAAAATCACGCAGGATGCAGAAAAAACAGAAGCGTCCGCGCTGAAAAGTAATCCCCAGTACGGTGCCAATCAGAAGTGACAGTGATGCCCTTGCCCCCTGACCGGGTGTGTCGTGCAGGATGTAAGCCCCCGCGATGATCGCGATCAGGATCAGCAGGCCGGTCCAGCGGGCCGCCGCCTGACGATCCAGTTGAAGGGGGGCAGCCCCCCGAAGAACACTGCCCCCGATAGTCGTTTCCGACATTGACTAGACTCCGCCCCAGATCGTGCCTGCGGGATTCTCAATCGGCACGCCGACTGCGTTGCCCCATTCGGTCCATGATCCGTCGTACACTGCCACTTCATAGCCGAGCAGTTCATGCAGCACGAACCACGTCAGCGCGGCGCGTTCCCCAATGCGGCAGTAGGTGATGATCGCCGTGCTGCCATCAATCCCCACACCGGCATACAGTTCGCGCAGTTCTTCGACTGACTTGAATGTGCCGTCTTCGTTCACATTCTGCCCCCACGGGACATTGACCGCACCGGGGATGTGTCCGGCGCGCACAGACAGTTCCTGCACACCTTCCGGCGCGAAGATCTCGCCGTTGTATTCCGCTGCGCCGCGAATATCGACCAGCACACCGGGAGTCGTGCCTTCGACCACGTCCAGCACTTCACCCTGAAGCGCCCGCAGTGCGTCATTGGCTTCGGTCACGATGGCGTTGCCCGGTTCAGGGCTGGCGACGGCGGTTGAGAACGGGCGGCCATCGGCTTCCCACTTCACGCGGCCACCGTCCAGCAGGCGGACATCCTCAAAGCCATAGATGTTGAAAATCCATGCGCCCCATGCGGCGAACCAGTTGTTGCTGTCGCCGTAGAGGACGATGGTGGAATCGTCGTTGATGCCTGCCGCCTGCACCAGTTCCTGAAAGCGCTCGGCAGAGACAATATCACGCTGAAGGGTATCCACGAAATCGGTATGCCAGACGAAGTTCACAGCGCCATCAATATGGCCGCGCTCGTACAGGCCCGGATTCACACTCACTTCGATCACACGGACCTGCGGATTATCGAGATTTTCTTCCAGCCAGTCGGCGGTTACAAGCACACTTGCAACTTCTTCTTCCTGTGCCGAGACACCGGCAAACGCGAACACACTGATCAGGGCAGCCAACAGCAGCAGAAGGGGAAAACGCAGTTTCATCAGGTAGAACTCCTCATTGGGTCATATTGTTCAAAAGTTGATGGTGAGGCGCGGATACGATAGTGAGATCAGGCTGGCATACAACAGGTTTTCATCGAGTACCTTTCTTGTCTAAGCCACTGGCCCCTGACAAAAACGCCCCGGTTCGTGTTGGACCGGGGCGTGTTCTGTCAGAAGGCAGAAAAAAAACGCCCCGGCACGAGCCAGGGCGTTTTGTTGGCGGCGCTGAAGGCAATCAGCGGTGCGGCAGCACAAGACCCTGGCTGTGATGGCAGTCCATACAACACATCATACACATCGAGCAGGTCTTGGCAGAGAAGCTGTACACCGTTATTGATTCCTTGTGGCGAAATATCGAGCGAGAGAATAACAGTTTTTCTGATCCTGTCAAGAAATTGGTGGAAATTGCTTCTATTCAGGCACAAAAATGATCAGAAATCGGGGGGCAGTGGGTGGTTTTGTGGTGA
>CAYNDH010000116.1:0-6944 GCA_964395665.1 uncultured Anaerolineaceae bacterium | reverse complement strand
TCATCCCAAAGCGTCTCGATGGGAAGTGCATTACCTGTCATCGCGTCATGCCATGCTTCGCGAAATGAAGTTTCGATCTCCTGCGCGCTCTGGTCAGCATCCTGCCAGTCTTCCCGCAGCATATCGACCAGTGCATCCGCCGCCACCAGCGCCCGCAGATAATCCATCGGTGAGGTATAGCCGCGTTCCTTCGCAAGCTGCGAAATACGAACGGCTTCGGTTTCGTCGAATTTCAGAATATAGTCTGACATGATGGTGGATCTCTTTGTACGTGTGTGATGCCTATTATACTGCAAAGCGGTTATCAATATTTCTGCCGTCTCACGATTGCTCTGTCTGCAAATCCGCATTTGACACCTCCCCACTCGTCATGTATCATCCCTCACCACATACAGTGCAAATTTGCACTCATCATGAGCGAGGGAGAGACCGGCTCGGTGAACTCGCGGCAACCCCTGGAGCGCCAGGAAGGTGCCAAATCCGGCAGAATGGCAGGCCCGAATCACGGCCCGCACACTCTGGCAGATGAGAATGGACAATCCCGCATGACCAGCGTCCTCTCTTATCCATCCAGAGAGGCGTTTTTGTTTATCCAGAAAGGTACAACCAGATCATGAGCGCGCTTCAGCACCAATCGCCTTCGACGGCGACATCGAATATCACCTTTATGTCATCCCCGCAGTATTTCTACACGTCGGAGTCGGTATCTGAAGGCCATCCTGACAAGATGTGTGACCAGATTTCTGATGCAGTGCTGGACGCGATCCTTGCAAAAGACCCGAATGCCCGCGTCGCCTGCGAAGTCGCTACTACCACCGGGCTGGTGGTGGTCTTTGGCGAAATCACCACCAGTACCTATGTCGATATCGAGAAGATCGTGCGCGAAACCGTGACCAAGATCGGTTATACCCGTGGCAAGTACGGCTTCGATGCCGAAACCTGCGGCGTGCTGGTCGCGATCAAGGAACAGTCAGCGGACATCGCGCAGGGCGTGGATACCGCGCTGGAAGCCCGCGAAGGCACAGCCGATAGCCTCAACGATGAGCAGATCGAAGCGACTGGCGCAGGTGATCAGGGCATGATGATCGGTTTTGCCTGCGACGAAACACCGGAACTGATGCCGCTGACGATCTCACTGTCCCATAAGCTGGTGCGGCGTCTGGCCGAGGCGCGTAAATCCGGTGAGATCCTCTGGCTGCGCCCGGATGCCAAGAGTCAGGTGACGGTCGAATACGCTCATGGACAGCCTAAGCGCGTCGATGCGATCGTGATCTCAACCCAGCACGCGCCGGAGATCTCGCAGGAGCAGATCCGGCATGTGGTGATCAATGACATCATCCGTCAGGTCGTCCCGGCGGACCTGATCGACGAGAACACCCGCATTTTCGTCAACCCGACCGGGCGATTTGTCACCGGCGGCCCGCTGGGTGATGCTGGCCTGACCGGTCGCAAGATCATCGTTGATACTTACGGCGGCGTTGCCCGTCACGGCGGCGGTGCGTTCTCCGGCAAGGATGCCACCAAGGTAGACCGCAGCGCGGCGTACATGGCGCGCTATATCGCCAAGAATGTCGTCGCAGCGGGGCTGGCCCACCGCTTTGAGCTTCAGGTGTCATATGCCATCGGTGTCGCACAGCCGACCTCACTGGCGGTCGAGACCTTCGGCACGGGTGCGGTCTCTGATGAGAAGATCATCGAGCTGATCCGCAAGAATTTCGATATGCGTCCGGCGGCCATCATCCGCGATCTCGATCTGCGCCGCCCGATTTATCATCAGGTGGCGGCTTACGGTCACTTTGGCCGTGAGGATATCGAAGTCCCGTGGGAACGCACCGACAAGGCCGAAGCACTGCGGGCCGACGCCGGTCTGTAAGACAGGTTCGCTGTCAGTATGTCATTGAAAAATCTGCGGCGGTGGCGGACGCACAGAAGTGCGTCCCTACGGCCTGCATAGGGTGTTGGGGCCGGATTCGTCCGGCCCTGATCACGATCATCCTCTGAACAGATCGAAAATCTGCTGCTATCCCACGCCTAACGCCCACTGCGGATTAACGGTCTTTTGCAGCGCCTTGAGGTACACATCTTTCAGAATGTCTCCGGTAAGAAACAGACAATAAGCCCTGATGATAAGGGCTTTGGTGCTATTCCGTTTCATCCCCTGATGTAAGCATTGCCTGCTGGAGATCGTTACCCAGCGGGACGGCGTTTTCGTCGTACAGCGGCAGCCAGATCTCAAAGCGGGTTCCCACATTGACCGTACTGCTGACACTGATCCGCCCGCCATGCAGTTCGATGATCTCCTTGGAGATGCTTAAGCCCAGCCCGGCGCCTTTGGTGTGATCCTTCCCGCGTACAAATGGCTTGAAGATCTGCTGCTGTAATTCTTCGGTGATCCCGCTGCCGGTATCGTCTACACCGACGCGGACACCATGCGTCGCCTCATCCTGCATGGCATCGATGATGATATGTCCCCCTTTGGGGGTGTGATTGATGGCGTTTGTGATCAGATTCGTCATGACCTGAATCAGGCGTGGTTCATCGACCATCACCCACAGCGGCGTTGGCGGGATTTTGACCTCTAGCTGGATGCTGACCTTATCGGCTTCCGGCTGCTGGAGGTGGGCAAGATCCTCAAGAATCGGCTGAAGATGTGTCAGCTCGGTTTGCAGCGTCATCATCCCATGTTCAAAGCGCGAGATGTCGAAAAGGTCTTCGACCAGCCGCCGCATCCGGTTGGTGACGGTTTCCAGTACCGCCAGATGTTCTTCCAGCCGCTGCGGTTCCCGCCGGATGAGGTACAGGCGCGTCTTGAGATTGGTCAGCGGCGTGCGGAGTTCGTGCGATGCCGATGAGATAAAGCTCTTCTTCTGCTGCTCAAGCCGCGTTTCCTGGCTCACATCACGGATGACGGTCACAATCCCGATGGGCTGGCCTTCGCTGTTCTGCACACGGCTGCTGACCAGACTGGCGTCGAATTCGTAATTGTCATTGCGGCGCATGCGTAATTTGGTGCTGAAGACATTACTATTGGCAAGGATATGGGAGAACCTTTGCTCAAATGCGATCCGTTCTTCTTCCGTCCCGGCAAATACCTGATGCCAGAGATCGGGGATCATCAGATCAGCAATTTCGAAACCGATGAGCTGGTTCAGTGACCGGTTGGAGTAGCGTGTTTCGCCGGTGTCATCGTAGAAGACCACACCTTCTGTCATCGAGTCGAGGATGGCATGCAGGCGGGCGCGTTCGGTATCCAGTTCGGCGGTCCGTTCTTCCACCCGCTGCTGAAGTTCCAGTGCATGTTTCTGAATGGCCTCATAGAGACGGGCATTCTGCACCCCCATCCCGGCCTGATTCGCGAAGGCCATCAGCCAATCACCATGCTCGACGGTAAAGGCCCCGGTCTGATCGCCAATCAGATTGATCACGCCGATCGTGCGGCCTTCAACCTGAATCGGAGCGCCGATATAAGCCCGCGCCCATGCATGGCTTTCGATCATAATCCAGTCGGAATCATTACGCACATCGTCGATCACAAACGGCGTATTTGAATCCAGCAGGCGGTTCATGATCGGCCAGCGTGCGGGATTGATATTCTTCTGAAGGATAAGCTGCTTCACGCCGGTTTCGCTGTCGGTGACAAAGTGCAGAATGCGCACCGAATCGCGGCTGTCTTCCAGCAGCGTAACGGTCGCCTCACGGAACAGCGGGATCACCTTGGTGAGGTGCTGGAGCATCTGGGCAAGGATTTTATCCAGATCAAGGCTGCGGGTGAGATCTTCGGCGGCGGCCTGAAGCGCCTCTGCGAGAAGCCGCTGTTTGCGCTCGGCCCGCTTGATGTTCACCTGTTCGGTGATGTCTTCACAGATGTAATCGACATAGATGATTTCGCCGCGCTCATCAAGAATGATGTGGCCGGTCTCGCGCACCCAGATGATGCTGCCGTCGCGCTGACGAACGCGGTGTTCCAACTGCAAGACGGTGGGGTCCTGCGGTGTGAATTCCCTGACGATCAGGTCATCCGTCAGCGGCCCGTCTTCGAGATGGAAGAAATCATAGATCGACAGGCCGATCAGTTCGTCGGGGTTATCATAGCCAAGGATGCGCGCCATCGCCGGGTTCGCAAACTGAATCCGACCATCGTGCAGGGCGCGATAGGCCCCGACCGGAAGCTGATTGCTCAACGAACGGTATTTCTCTTCACTTTCCTTCAGCGCCTGCTGTGCGTGCAGTCGTTCGCTGATATTGGTGATGCTGCCACGGATCAGATAGCTGTCGGCATCACGCAGCAGCAGCAGCCGCATCTCGCACGGGATCTCGGCGCCGTCAGCCCCGATGTAGCGCCATTCGAAGACCGGTGTGCGGCCATGGATGGCTTCCTGAATATATTTCCGCATCAGCACGCTGGATTTCACACCGTTGGGCTGATAATCCGGGCAGTGATCCAGCGGGCCTTTCGTCAGCAGTGCGGAGCGTGTGCCGCCGAACAGCCGGACGGCATTCTGATTGACATTGATATAACGCTCGCTGGTGACATCGAACACGACAATGGCTTCCGGTGCATTTTCGACCAGCGCCCGGAAGCGCGACTCGCTTTCGCGCAGGGCGGCTTCGGCCCGTTTGCGCTCGGCCATCTGCTCTTCAAGGATCTGATTGGCCTGTGTCAGATCGCGGGTGCGTTCCTGCACACGGGCGTCAAGCTGTTCATACGATTCCTGCAGAGCCTGCGCGACCTGCTTGCGCTCGGTGATGTCGGTACAGACGCCGACCAGCGACCATCTGCCGGGGCGGATCGGGCGGATGCGGACTTCTTCAGACAGCCAGCGGATCTCGCCATCGGCATGGCGACAGCGGTATTCGGTCATGTAATGGTCGCGGTGGCTGCGGATCGCCAGTCGGCTGATCTCGTCGCGCTGTTTGCGGTCGGTGGGCAGCAGGCTGGCAAGCCATGCGGATGTATAACTCTGGCCATCCTGAATGCGCACTGGCAGAAAGTTGCGGGCGGCGGCTTCGCTGGAGATCCGCAGATCCCACTGCAAGCGGTCATTGTCATCTTCAACATAGGCCGACCATAACAGGCAGTTGGCCCCGGTGACCACCTGCGCCAGCTCCTGTTCGGCCCCGCGCAGCGCTGAGATATCGCTCTGGACATCGACCAGACCGGTGATACTGCCTTTGTCGTCATACAGCGGGACCTGCGTGACCAGACTCCAGTGCTGGACGCCATCATCGTCAAACCACATGTATTCCTGGTCGAGAATCGAGATCCCCTGTTCGATGACGGCCTGTTCGCGTTCATTCAGGGCGTGGACGGTCGATCCCCCAAGCTGAAGCGCGGGGACAAGCTGTGTCTCGCGAATCGCGTCGTCAGTCATCTGGTCGTCGGCACGATCGACCTGATCGACCTGATCGACGGTCAGCGCTGCTGCCGAGCTGTCGGCGGGTATTTCGAGCTGTTCATCCTCTTCAAGCGGCTCGATGATGACGGCTTCGGCGGAACGGGTTTCGGTTTCTTCCACAGGCCGTGACCGGCTGTCCGTAACCGATGCGGCGGCGTTCTGCAGGACGATGCGCCCGGTGCGGTCCTTGACATAAACCTTATCGGGCAGGGTATCAATCAGCGTCCGCAGCAGATTGCGTTCTTCGGCCAGCGCATTCTCGAATTTGCGCCGCTCGGCGATCTGATTCTGCAAGACCAGATTGGCACGGGTAAGCTGAAGCGTGCGTTCATCAACGCGCTGTTCCAGTTCATCAGCATAATTCTGCATCCGGTGGAAGAGCTGTGCATTGCGCAGGGCAATCCCGGCCTGATCAGCGAATGCCATCAACCGGCCTGCATCCTCATCACTGAACTGGCCGGGACTGCTGCTTTCCAGATGGATGAAGCCGATCACATTGTTCTCGACGATAATCGGCGCGCCCACCAGCGAACGGAATTCCGGCTGATTGGGTGGGGAAGCGGCGCGATACTGGTGCAGTTCCTTCGAGTCCGAGATATGAATCGGCAGTTTGTTGCGGTGCATCCACTGTGTCAGCGGCAGATCTTTCAGGCGGGCCAGCGTTTTGATCGCCAGTTCCTGGACATCGGATTTTTCCGTGATAATCACGCCGCCGGGGAAGGCCATCCCCCCCTGACCGGCGGCAGCATTCCCCGGCAGGCGCAGCGGCTGCGAAAGGGTATAGCCACGGTGGGCGATGACCTTGACCTGCGCACCTTCGATCCGCATCACATTGGCAGCATCGGACGGCACGACGTAATCGATCAGTTCCAGCATCTTCTCGATCACGTCGTTGAAATCCAGCGAATTATTGAGGACCGATACGCTGGCACGCAGGGCTTCCGCCAGGCTGCGCTGCACCCGTTCCGCCTCTTCGGATTTGCGGCGGCGGGTGATGTCACGTGCGAAACACAGGAAGGCGCTGCGGCCTTCATAGACGATAATCCGGCTGCTGATCTCCACCGGGATCAGTGCGCCGGAACGTGTGCGGTAAGACTGCTCGTAGACCAGTTGGCCGGTGGTGGACATCATCTCCTGAAGATCACGCTGCTGATCGGAGTCCAGCGGTGTCTCGATGGCGTCAATTGACATGGATGTCAGCTCATTAAAGCTGTAATCCAGCCAGCGGCACGCCAGCCGGTTGGCGTTCAGGATATTTCCGGTTTCGATTTCGATAATCAGAATGGCGTCGTTGGCATCGTTGAACAGATCGCCGCTGATGTAACCCTGATACTGCGTTTCTTCGGTGGTTTTCCGTGCCGGATCAGACAGCGCGGCGCTGCCATTTTTGAATTTGCCCGGCAGATCGCCGATCTGATCGCCGATCTGAACGACTGGCTGCAAATCAGTTGCTGTCGCATCTGATGTTCTGGCACCCGTTGCTGTAGCAGGTGCTGCTGTAGCAGGCGCTGCCATGACATCATCCGAGTCGCGCAGGGTTTTTTGAGT
>CAYNDH010000115.1:0-14892 GCA_964395665.1 uncultured Anaerolineaceae bacterium | reverse complement strand
TCCGTTTGAAAAATCGAACCGCACAACCCGAACATCCGTGCTATACTGGACAGTCCAGCACCTTAACACGGCATCTTTCACAGCAGCGCAAAATTGCAGCGGCATAAAATTTTTGCGCCGCCGCCGCCGCTGCAAGCCGATTTTGAACCTGAAGCGGGATCACATCGCCGAAATTGCAGCCGAAAACCGCCGCTAGCCGCCGCCGTGCATCACCACCGGGGATAAGGGCTATTCCTGCTTCGCCTGCTGTGGCCGGGATGCATCGGTGCGGGCGGGATTGACGAGATTCAGCTTGAATGATTCCAGTGCTTCCCGCGCTTCCAGCTCCGCTTTACTGGCCGGGGATGCAGGCCGTCCAGCAAACAACCGGCGCAGCCCACGCAAACGGGTATGATGCGTATCCACCGTCACCAGCACACTTGGGTTAAAGGTCCGGTGCTGTAGATCCCGCTGACGGATGAGCAGCAGACACCAGATGAACAGCAGCACGCCGGCAGCCTGCACAGCGCTCAGGCGTTCACCGAGAATGATGAAGGCCAGCACCAGCGAAACACCGATCTCCATCACGGCAATGATCGCCGTCTGGATACCACCGATAGACTTGACACCGGTAAACATCGCCAGCCGCGAAAGCATCGTGGTCACGCCGAGCGCGATAATCGGCAGCAGGGCACCATCCAGCGCGGCTTCCGACGGGAACTGCCCAACCACCAGCCAGACCACCGTCACCAGCGCGCCCATCGTCGTCAGGATATAGAGCGTGGCCGTCTGTGCAGGCATTTCGTAAAGCAGGTTCTGGCTCAGCATCATCGTCCCGGCAAACATCAGGGCATTGGCCAGCATCAGCGCCACGCCGAGCCAGTTCACCGGGCTGCTGCCAATGCCAGTCAGCATCACCAGCGCGATCAGTGCCAGCCCGATGCGGAACAGCGTCCGCCGGTCGAAGCGCTGCCCGCCCAGCCGTGACAGCACCAGCGCGAACAGCAGGTACATGCCGTTCAGAAGCTGTGCCAGCGATGCATCCACATAATTCAGGCCGCTGTAATAGAACAGCGATCCGATGCCGTTGACGATGCCGATCACCACGCAGCCCACCAGTCCCGCCGGATAGATGTAGAGGTAACGGCGGTAAAACAGCAGATAAATCACCCACAGGATCGCGACCGCGACCAGTGTCCGCAGGGCCGCGACCGAGAACGCGTTGACGCCTTCCAGCAGGGCCATCTTCCCCAGAATCGGGGCAGCCCCCAGAAATACCGGCGTGCTAAGGGTAAAGATCACATCCTTTGGGGAAAGGGATTGAGGTTCTTTCATACGGCTCTACTTTTCTCGGCTGTTCAACGGCAGGACGACGATAAACTCGCTGCCGGGCAGGGTATCAGGGTCACAATGGCTGCTCTCAACCCAGATCTGGCCGCCATGCGCCTGGACAATCCCCTTGCAGATGGAAAGTCCCATCCCCAGCCCGCCGCCTCTGAATGCTGTTTTACTGGTGCTGTGCAGGTGGATATCCGCCGCCGGATGAAACCGGTCAAAGATATGCGCCTGCTGTACGGTGTCGATACCGATGCCGGTATCCCGCAGACTGATCCGCAGATGCTCCCGATCACGCACCGCGTTGATATAAATGCGCCCGCCATCCGGCGTGTATTTGATCGCGTTGCTCAACAGGTTCACCAGCATCAGATGAAGCAGCGCCCCATCTGCATACAGCCGGACGTACCAGTGACGCAGGTCAAAATGCAGTTGCAGGTCGCGCTCTTCAATCGCCAGATTAAAGTGCTGAAGGCTGCGAAGCAGGATCGACGCCGCATCGATCGGCTTCGGGTTCAGGTCGATCTTGTTGGTCAGAATGCGGCTGACGATCACGATCTCGTCGATGATATTTTGCATCCGCTCCACCGACTCGCCCAATCCGCTGACCAGCATCGCCAGTTCCGCCGATGTCGATCCCAGCGATTCGCAGATCTCTTCCAGCAGGCGCGTATAGCCGAAGACGAGCGTGAGTGGTGTCCGCAGTTCGTGCGCGGTGATCTGGATAAACGCTTCCTTGATCCCTTCGAGATCCATCAACCGGGCGTTGTCCTGCTCCAGCGCTTCGATCCGGGCTTCCAGCTTCTCGATCACAGACTGTGAATAGCGCGACTGGATCGCCCCCTGCTGATCAGAGGGCAGCGTATCATTTCCGCCGTGCAGGTAATGCGCGATCTGTTCGTGAAAATTATCGATCTCGATCGGCTTGGTCAGAAAGCCCGTGATCCCCGCCGCAAACGCCATTTCCCATTCCGGTGTGCCAGCGCTCTGCGCGGTCAGGGCGACAATCGGCGTCGTCGCAAACCGTTCTTCACGTCGAAGCAGCGCCACGACTTCCGGCCCGCTCATGTCCGGCAGATTAATATCGGTCAGGATCAGATCCGGCTCATACTGCCGCGCCGTATCCAACCCGGCAAATGCCCGATCTGCCGTCAGCACGTGATAGCCCAGCGGCTGTAATACTCGTTCAACCAGACGGCGACCGGAAGGATCGTCTTCAATGTACAGAATGGTGTAGATCTTCTCAGACATAGCCGTGGTAACATCCGTATATACAGGGTATAAGACTCGCACAAGTATAACCGAGTATAACGGCTCTCTGGTTGCCTCAAATGCAGTATCCGTGCGTTTCACGTTATTATTTACGTTTATAACGCTCCATAGCGTTCACATGCGGGCGGTACAACGGCCTCAGATCCGGCTCATACCCGGCACAGATCAACGCAGAACACGGTCGAACACCGTCTCGCAGGATCATCCCCAGCGGGCTAATCCACGAAACAAACGATATACTTCATTATACTTCCGCTGTCGGCAAACAGAGCGACAATTATTAACCTGCCGTTGTGCCCACACCCGATTATTCGTAATCCTTCCCGCACCGTATTATCTTATTGCAATGGTTCCTGCCTGCCGTGCGAATCTGTTATAATTTTCACTAATGTGTTGATGTAGGGAAGCGAGTTGACAAGATGGATGATAACGCTCTCGAACATACCAGTTCCGCAAAAGGCTTTATCCCTGATGACGCCGTAACCGCACTCCAGCCAGACGATACGATGGCTGAAGCCGGTCGCCAGATTTTGTTACGTGAGTTCATCAGGATGCGTTCACAGGAAGATGGTGTGCGAGAGGATCATGACATTGAATATGTCCATGATATGCGCGTGGCAACCCGCAGGCAGCGCAGCGCCTTTCGTCTGCTGGAACCGTATTACAGGAACAAGCCGGTCCGCCCGTTAATCCAGAATCTGAAGGATCTTGCCAGCGCCCTGGGCGCGGTACGCGATCTGGATGTGATGATGGTAGACCTCAGACGGGCGCAGCGCGTGTATAAGGATCAGGATACGGCGATCTTCGACAAAATCATTGCCCGGCTGGAGAAAAAGCGCAGCAAGCCCCTGAAGAAGTTACTCGCCCTGCTGGATAGCAAGACCTATCGCCGCTTCACTGAAGCCTATGCCGATTTCCTGACCAATCCCGGCTCCGGTGCGCGCAGCATCGACACCGATGATGTTTCCCCGTCACAGGTACGTCATATCCTGCCGGGGCTGCTGCACGAACATCTGGCGACCGTGCTGGCTTATGATGATGTCATCCATGAAGACATCGAAACCACCGACGATGCCACCCTGCACGCCCTGCGGATCGAATTCAAACGACTGCGCTATGCAACCGATTTCTTCAGTGATCTGCTCGGGACATCGGGCAAGACCTTTATTAAGGAAATCAAGACCATTCAGGATCATCTCGGACGGATGAATGACATCACGGTCGCCCTTAGCCAGCTCGAAGCTTATCGCGATCTGGTGCCGGATGCGCCTGATCATGATGAGGATGCAGAGACCGATGAAGCATCAGCAGATGAAGCCGCAGACGAGCCGAACCGCACGCAGCCCAGTCACCCGCTGCACGACTATCTCCGGGAACTGGAAACAGAACACGCGGAACTGAAATCCCGCTTTCCCGACGTCTGGCGGCATTTCAACAGCCGCGCCGTGCAGAAAAAGCTGTCCGATGCCCTGCTGGGGATGCATGGCTAAACCCTGCCTGACAATCGTAATCGATTGTCAGTGATCATCACGCACAGAACGTAAAAAAAGAGAGGCGATGCATACACATCCCCTCTCTTTTCTGTTCTATAACCGTTGATATGGCTACGGCAATCTGATGAGTGCCGATCAGCGGTTAAAGCTGAAAACCACTGTCACACCGATTGACACTTCGCTCTGTCCGGGGGTGACGAAGGAACCACCACCGCCACGGCCCATATCTGCCATCTCGAAGGCATAGGGGATACCGCCTGCGGGTGCGCCTTCCACCACCTGCACGATGTCACCCAGCGTCACACCGATCAGGCTGGCATACTGCTCTGCACGGGCGCGGGCATCACTCATCGCGCTTTCACGGGCTTCACTCTGAAGCGCAGTGGTATCGCTGATGCTGAAGTTCAGGCCGTACAGCGTGTTCGCACCGGAATTCAGCGCGGTATCGATCACGTCTTCGATCTGTTCGACATCGCGGACGATGATGTGAACGGTGTTGTTGACGAAGTAACCGCGCTCGTCACGGCCATTCGTTTCATCGAAACGGCTGCTGAAGTAGACATTCAGATTAGAGGTGCGGATATCTTCTTCAGCGACGCCCAGTTCGACCAGTGCGCTCACAACGGCTTCAGCAACGGTATTGGCTTCAGCAAAGGCTTCGGCGACGTTCGGGCTGAAGGTCTCGACACCGACATCAATCGACGCCATATCCGGTGCGCCGTTGGCAGTCCCAAAACCTGCAACGGTGATGGTATTGGAACCGGGCGAAGAAACAGGCGATGCTTCTCCTTCAGGTGTCTGCGCAAGGGCCGGGAATGCGAAAACCGCAATAGCCGCGATCAGGACCGCAATCACCAGCGTGGTGGGTTTGAATAGCTGTTTCATTGTAATCTCCTCTTTGTGTTTTGTCCCTAACAGACAACCAGCATCGTACCCGCCTCTATTGGCACGTACATCTCTCAGACGACGGACAGTAGTCGATTGTTCCCACCAGTTTTTCCGAAAATGTCACCTCTAAAGCGGCTCTCATTTTCAGCGCTGATATTCGCTTTGCGATCTGATCCTGAAACAAGTCTCCAAAATCGCACCGGTATAACAGTTTCGAAACGCAACCTGAACTATCTTGATGCGCGAACTGCCTAAAACAGGCTACAATAGAGGGCAATATCTTACTTGACTCAAAGATGCTGATAATGTTCAGGAACACTGTTCGTTTTTTTGCTGCTTCACTGCTGATCCTGTGCCTGACATCCCTGTGGACAATCGCCAGCCGGTCAATCGCACTGGCGCAGTCTGATCACACCGATCAGGCTGACGCTCTAACCCTGCCTGATGTCAGACTGGTATGGTCGCCGCAGGGTGATATGCTGGCGGTGATTCATCGTGGAAATGAGGTCACGCCACGCGATGAGGTCGGCACTTTCATCTATCACTTTAGCAGGCCGGAAAAACCTGATTTCTACACGGGCCGCCGCGAAGTCGTCTTTGCTGGTAATCAGCAGGCCGCCTCATATCAGGCGCTGGAAGTGACCGGTGAAGTCGTCCTGTGGGACCCGGCGACCGGCTTCATTAAAAATACGCTGCCCGGTTTTCTGGGGGCAGTTGCCGATTTACCCGAAGGCTGCCCGCTTCCGGATTTCCGCCCTGATCAGATTGACTTCAGCTACGATGGCCGACTGGTCGCACGGCCAGAGCGTGACGGCTCGGTCAGCCTGTTCTCCGCCCTGACCAGTGAATGGGTGGACGGCCTGCCAACGGTGGCCTGCCCGGTGGTTGACCTTGCCTTCAGCATTGAAGGTTCGCAGATTGCCACGCTCCACACCGATCAGTCGGTCCAGATGTTCTCCGCGTTCTCCAGTCAGCGCTTCTGGCAGGTCAATATCACTGACAACACGCCCGATGTAGGGGAATTCGACTCACTCCCCTTCGGGCTGGCGTTCAGCCCCAGAGGGGATCAACTGGCAGTCACCACACGTCAGGCAGAGGGTGAGGGCGCGGTACTGCTGCTGGATACCGAAACGGGTGAACAGGTCGCATCGATCAGTGCGGCGCTGCCTGCCGACCATCGGCTGCACATCGCCTATACACCGAATGGTGATGGCCTTGTGATTTCTGATGCATTCGGCCTGCGCCTGTTCGACAGCGCTGCTCAAACGCTGCGTCTTGAGTATCCGCTGGCAAACCGCGAACAACGGGCTTCCAGCATCGCCTTCAATCCGGATGGCCGACGGCTGGCCTATTACGATTTCGAGACGACATCCGTCCTGTTCCTTGATGGCAGTTCGTTCAATCCGCTTAACGCACAACTTTTCATCTCGGCGCTGGCATCACAGACATCAGCACCCAGGACGGTGGCAGCCCCCACAACCGTGGCATCAGCCGTGACACCCGTATCAACCGATACGCCCGTGCCGGTAACGGTGGCTGCGACCGCAACCGAACTTCCATCCCCCACCAGCACACCAGTCCCGCCGACGACCGTCCCGGTTCAGCCGACGCTGACGCCGACACTTGAGCCAGAAGTCACTGAAGTGGTTCACACGGAAGCCCCGACGACACCGCCGACCGAGACGCCGATCCCAGCACCGACTGAAGTCATCTGCCTGAATGCACCGCCGAGCCGCCTGACCGTTGGCGGTACGGCGCAGGTGACTTATCCGACCGAGTCCAACTTCCCGCATACGCTGCGCGTCCGCGCCACGCCCAACGGAGCCATCATCGGCGTGCTGATCAGCGGCAATCAGGTCCGCCTGCTGGAAGGCAGCATCTGTGAAAATGATCTGCTGTGGTGGCGAGTGGAGACACTGGACGGCGCGCTGACCGGCTGGAGCGCGGAAGGTCAGGCTCCGGATGTTTACTATCTGGAACCGATCCCCTGAAAATCTGCCTCGAAAAATCTGTCTGGCAATTTGACAGCAAGACTCACAGGCTGACCGGAAATGGTCAGCCTGTATTCGTCAGCGCTAAAATGCTAAAATGACGCGCTGAAAGAAATAATGCTTCTCAGGTAAATTTGGGTTATATTTGGGATATCCAATACGATATTCAAAAACGCGCGCGAGGAATCACGAAATGCGGATCTCTGTTCTACAAGAAAATCTTGCAAAAGGGTTAAGTCTGGTCAGTCGCGCGATTGAAAGTCGCCCATCAATGCCTGTACTGGGCAACGTGCTGCTGAAGACCGAAGACGCACGCCTGAAACTGGCAACCATCAATATGGGGCTGGGGCTGGGGGTGACGGTCTGGATCGGGGCCAAGGTCGAGCAGGAAGGGGCGATCACCCTGCCCGCCAAAACCCTCTCGGATCTGGTCAACAATCTCTCGCCGGAACGGGTGGACATCATCCTGGAACAGGCGACACAGACTGTTCACCTCACCTGCGGCGCGACCAAGGCAAATATCAAGGGGATCGACGCGAACGAATTCCCCCCCGTGCCGGAAAGCAGCGGCGGTGATCTGGCCGTCACCGGCAAGGTGCTGAAGGAGATGATCAATCAGACGGTATTCGCAGCCGCGACCGAAGACAACCGTCCGATCCTGACTGGCATCTTCACCGAACTGGATGGCAATGTCATGACGCTGGCCGCCGCCGATGGTTACCGGCTGGCCGTCCGCACCACCGAGATCGACAAGACCTACACCTCACCGGTGACGATGGTCATCCCGGCCAAGGCCCTGGCGGAAGTCGCACGCGCCATCAGCGATGATGACGCCGAAGTGATAATCACCCTGCCGGAAGCGAATGGCCGCGACATCGTGGTCTTCACCATGCAGAATGTCCAGATCTCATCGCAGTTACTGGAAGGCCGCTTCCCCGATTTCGGCGCGATCATCCCGCGCAAGTACAACACGCAGACGGTCATGTACACATCCGACCTGCTGCGGGCCTGTCAGCGTGCCGAGATCTTCGCCCGCGACTCGGCTTACAGCGGTCGCCTGACGGTCAAGCCGCCGCAAGGCCCCGGTGAACCCGGCGAAGTCATGATCGTCGGACGCAGCGCCGAGCGCGGCGACAACGAAGGCGTGCTGGATGCATCGGTTGAAGGAGAGGCACTCGACATCTCGTTCAACATCAAGTATCTGATCGACGTTCTGCGTGTGATCAACGAAGAACGCGTGGTGCTGGAAAGCAGCGGCGTGACGAATCCGGGTGTGATCCGCCCGGAAAATCGCGATGATTTCGTCCACGTCATCATGCCGATGAACATCCCACGCTAGAATGTGTTGACATTTACAAAAAGCGCTCATGTGTAGGGGCGATGGATGATGCTGCGCATCACACGTCATCGCCCGCTGGCCGTTTGTCAGTCTGAACAGAACAGCCTGAAACAAAACCCTCACTATAAATCTGGTGAGGGTTTCGTTTTATATCGTGCTGCCTACTCATTCCATTTGTCAGATGACTGGATCATCTGCCTGTTCAATAGTGCTTTCATTCACCAGCGGCAGCGTGAGCGTAAAGGTCGAGCCTTTTTGGAGGGCAGACTCCACCGTGATTTCGCCCTGGTGCAGCTCCACCAACTGCTTGACGATACTCAATCCTAAGCCCGTCCCCGGAACATCAGCGACATTGCCGCCACGGTGAAACGCGTGAAACAGGCGGGGCAGATCTTCCGCCGGAATGCCATACCCTTCATCGCGGACACACAGCACCAGCCGCTCGGCGGAAACAGCCAGATCCAGCCGGATCGATGTCTCCGCTTCAGAGTATTTAACGCCATTAGAGATCAGATTGGTGATCACCTGCCGCATCAGCTTGGGATCGAACATCATCTCCAGCGGCTGCGGCGTGATCACATCGCTTCCATCACGTGTCAGGTAGAAGCGGTGTGTCTGTGTCGTCAGCCGGTATTCATCGACGATCTGGCTGATGAACGCCATGAAATCCGAGCGCCGTGGTGTGAACTCCAGTTCACCGGATTCCATCCGGTTCAGCGACAGCATATCCCTGACCATCGTCGTCATGTGTTCGACCTGCTGCTGGATATTGTCGATGTACAGATCACGCTCATCCTTCGGAGCGACATCGGCATACATCTTGAGCAGGTCACTGGAAAGCAGGATGGAGGACAGCGGCGTCCGCAGCTCATGCGACATGACACTGATGAAGCGGTTCTTGTAATCGCGGAGTTCGCGCTCTTTCGCCAGCGCGAGCGAGATGCGCTCATTTTCAAACATCTCCGCTTCCATGCGCTTGCGATCGGTCAGGTCCTGAATGATCGCGACATGCCAGCGGTGATTGCCGGGTAGTTCGGTCATGATGAACGACATCGGGAACAGCGTTCCGTCCCGTTGAACCCCTACCCATTCGGCGTTGGGCTGCTGCTTCAGGAGTTGGATCAACTGCCGGTGTCCGGTCTGGCTGTGCGGCTCGCCAAACAGCAGATTCAGCGGCTGGCAGGTCAGTTCATCGGGTGTATAGCCGAACATCTCTGCTGCCGCCGGATTCACACTCTCCAGATTTCCGGCGCTGTTCACCGTCAGGATGCCATTTGCGACGCTGTTCAGGATCGCTTCGAGCCGGGCCTGATTGTCCTGCAGACGGTTCTGCACCAGTTTCAGATCGGTGATATTGTGATGGGCAACGATCAGGCGCATCTGCCCCTGCCACTCGAAGTGCGTCACCCGCAGCTCGAACCAGCGCTTTTCGGTCGGACTGTGACAGGCGTATTCGAGATAATATTCGTTATCAAGGCGCTGTATCACCCGTCGAATGCCAGCCGCAACCAGCCCTGCTTCTTCAGAACTATAACCGTATGAGGTATCGCATACGGCGAGATAATTGGTACCAAGTCCGTAATCGGAACTTTTGAAGTTATTGCGATCAGCAAAGCGGCGCCATGCGGCATTAATTCCGATGATCGTGCCGGTCTCATCCAGCATCACGATATGGGCGGAGATGGCATCCAGTGCAGCCTGAATCATATTGTCCGGTGACGCTGAAGGGGAAGATAACGAGGGATTTCCAGAATAAACCATTACGGCACAACTCTCCCACGCTTACGAGATAAAGATCTGGTATGAGGTGGCTGGTGGTTCCATCACAACAGGCACATCACAGCGGTCGCCCACATCTGTCAGCAGATCTGAGAACCTGTTTGAATATTCAGAAAACCTGCTCTGAATGTTATAGAAACAGCGGACAACGACATGCAGGCATGTTCAGGCGTTGTCCCTACAAGGTGCATAAATGCACGGTGCATAAATGCACGGTGCATAAATGCACGGTGCATAAATGCACATGCTGAATGTAGGGACAGGGCCGCATTGCCTGCAATGGCGCCCTGTCCGCACCGGTAACCAGTTTCCAAACAGGTTCTGAATGACAAACACTTCACCCTGCTGTACACCTCATAAGTGCGTACACCTATAGGTATAACCACTCACTATCCTCACATCTATTATACATCCTGATCTCAGAAATGCTTGAAAAAACAGGGCCACCCTGCATGTCAGCGGGTGGCCCCTGTGTGAAGATCATCCAGTCTGCGAGTGTCTGCCAGCAATGCGGGGCTGCGCTGCGAGAGCGTGATCAGCCCCCGGGCGGCAGTGCAGGTGATGTCGGCCCGGTACTCAGAGTCGGGGCGGCACCCACAGGTTCGGTGCTGCTGCCAATCACACCCAGATTGGCCGGGTCCGGTGTGCCTTCAGCGCCAGTCGGCGCGGAGATGGTCACGCTGCCAAGGCTGCCGGGTACGGTATTCGTTGTCCCCAGTGTCCCCGCCGGGGTCTGTGCATCGGCGGCGCAGCGGAAACCGACAATCGGGTTTTCATCACCTGGCGGCAGATGAAGACGGTGCATGGTGCGCGCAAAGAACGGGTTATACGCCCAGTTCCCGCCGCGAATCACCTTCTCGCTGCCAGCGGCTGGCCCGGTCGGGTTGACCGCAGCGTCCTGCGAATAACGTCCATACCAGTCTGCCACCCATTCACCGACATTCCCCGCCTGATTAACCGTCCCAAACGGGCTGCCAACCAGGGAGAAGGACTCGACTGGCTGCAAACCGAGCTGGAGGCCTTCAGCATTCACCGAACGGCCAGTGCTCGCGTTTTCAACGATCAGGTCATTCCCCCACGGGTAGATATTGCCACCGGGGCCGCGTGCTGCGTATTCCCATTCCGCTTCGGTCGGGAGACGGCGTCCAAGTGCCTTGCAATAGGCATCTGCGCCATACCATGTGACAAAGGTCGCCGGCATCTCACCGACAAAATCAGGCACGACCGTGTACAGGTTGGTATCGTAATCGATATTGGTATCCAGATTCTCGATCTTGGTTTCCACACAGTTCTGACCGTTACAGCCGTTGTTGTGATTCAGACCGCTCGAGTTCAGGTAATTCAGGAAGACCACATACTGCCGAAGCGAGACTTCGGTCCGTTCGATACTGAAATCATCAAGGGTGACAGAGTGCGCTGGCATGGAATCCTGTGCATCGGCAGTCTCACAGGTCCCACCAGCATCCCAGCAAATGCGAACCGCCGCCTCGACTTCCTGTGGTGTGGTCCCCATGATGAACGATCCACCCTGAACCGGCAGCAGGATCGAGCCAAGGCCCTCAAGCTCCGCCGGGACAGCACCGCCAGTCAGGTTGCGTGTGCCAGTGTTATCAATCGTGCCGATGTTAGCGGTGTTATCAGTGGTGCCGGAGGTATCACCCGTGCCGGAGGTATCACCCGTGCCGCCGGTATTATCGGTCGCATCGGTTGTGGGTTCCTGCGTCGGCGCAGCGATTTCTTCGGTCGGGGTTGGCTCGTCCATCTGCGGCGGCGTGGACGACGGGACGATCATTTCAGCGGGTTGAGTCGGCTGCTGCTCAACGGTCGCCGTGATGATAACCGGTGTCACCGTTGGCTCATTTGGGTCCACAGTCGGGGTGATAATCTGCACCACCACACGCTCTGTTGGTGTGACACGGGCAAGACCACCCGGATCAAGCTGGAGCTGGCCGGTCACCAGTAGCGCCAGAAATGCGACCGCCGCACATCCGAAGCCCAGTATCCCGCCGATAATCATCCACTGCCAGACGGCGCTGCCGGAACGACGGCCACCGCCCCCTAAACGCCCATAATCTCTCGACATCTTTTCTCTCCTGCGCGGGTGGCGCATAAAGGATCACCGCACGGCATCACGGCCAGCGCGCATCTACATTCACATTCACTGTCGGGTTAAAAGGTACAGATTACCCTACAGTTCTAAACGATAATCTGACGGGTTTCAACCCTGCGCCCTTACAGATGCAGTCGTATGGCATCGAATCCACCCACCGATTCACATACGATCAGGGTGGCTTTTGCCTGACACCTGACACCCGCCTATTTGCCCAGGGCCTCCAGATGGCTGAACAGCATCCGCAGCGCCGCTTCAGCACTGGATGTCTTATTGGCTTCACGATCCCCGGCCCATACATACTGATGCACGATCACTTCATCGTTGGGCAGCGCCAGCCCGATATACGTCAGGCCAACTGGTTTTTGAGCCGTTCCGCCACCCGGTCCGGCAATCCCCGTGACACTCAACCCGTAATCGGTGTGCATCAGTTGGCGGATATTGAGCGCCATCGACCGCGCCACCTCTTCGCTGACCGCGCCGACCGTCTCAAGCAGCGATGTCGGGACGTTCAGCATATCCGATTTAATGCTGTTATCGTAGGAGACCAGCCCGCCGTAAAAATAGGCCGAACTGCCGGGGATATTGCTGATGCGATGTGCGATCAATCCCCCCGTACACGACTCGGCGGTGGACACCGTCTGCTGCTGCTGGTTGAGTAAGGTACCGATCCGGGCTTCTAAACGAATGTCCTGTGACATGAGAAAATCATCCTAGATTCTTCTGAATTGAGATAGGAGTGTATCCATTTACAAGATATAATGTGGGATAATGACCTGCCATTGTGGGATATTGAGGGATAATTGTTGTGGACTGGTGGAGCTGGCGCTTCGCTGTACTCATGATCTGCCTATGCGTCAGTCTGATCCTGATCGCATGCGCATCGACTCCAACGGCAACCCTGACCTCAACCCATGTGGCCCCCATTACCCTTACCGTTTGGATGGCATCGGCAACGCCGCTGTTTGCCCCCATCCTGCCGCTGACTGCGACACCGCGTGCGCTTGTCCCCGGTTATCCGCAGACGATCACCTACATGGTCAATCCCGGAGACACGCTGGACGATGTCGCGCAGAATTTTGGCATCGAACCCGACAGGCTGCAAGCAGCAAATCCGCAGCTTCATGGCCGTCAGGAGCTGACGGTATTCGACCAGCTTGTGATCCCGTATCCACAGCCCACCTGGACGCCGCAGCCGCTGCATGTCGCGGCCCCCGCCTGTTACATCACACCTGCTGATGAGTATATCTGTCTGGGGCAGATCCATAATCCGCATCCCGATGCCGTCACCCGTGTTTCGATTCGGGTGGTGCTGGTGACACTGGACGGCTCACCCATCTCGGAGACGATTACCGGCATTGAACAGGGATTGATCCCCCCCGGCGAAAGCGCCCCGTATCGTGCGCTGCTTCGGCTCAATCCCACCGGCGGCGCGGCTGACACTGATCCTGACGAGACAGAGGCCACCCAGGACGCCGCGACTGCATCGCACAGGCCGCTGCCCCCCATCATGCAGCCCGGACATCTGATCCTCGACCTGCGCAGCGCAGATGCCATCTCACCCGATGCAACGGCGGTCCCCCTGACACTGGAACACCGCTGGAAGGATGATACCGGTGACACCCGCGCCCATGCCGATCCACCCCGGATCGAAGTCCGCCTCACCAATCCCACCCAGCAGACGATCCCCCGGATGCGCGTGATCATCTCACTGTTCGATGGCAGTAACCGGATTGTCGGCTACCGTGTGGTCGATCTGCCCGCGCTCCAGCCGCATGAAAGCCGCGTGGTTGAGGTCGAGATTCAGACCATGATTGACAGCACCAACCTGACATACACCGTCTATGCTGAAGCGCTGTCACAGTAGTCTGTTCAGATAATCCGCCGACCGAACAGGCTGGCGACCAGCTCCACGGCGATGCTGGCGGTGGTGTTCTGATGATCCAGTATCGGATTGACTTCGACCACATCGACTGTCCGCACCTTGCCGCTGTCAGCCAGAATCTCCATCAGCAGATGCGCTTCGCGGTAATTCAGGCCGCCGCGTACCGGTGTGCCGACACCGGGCGCAATCGAAGGATCACACGAGTCAAGGTCAAGGCTGACGTGGATGTAATCATATTCCGCGAAATAGGCCAGCAGCCGCTGCGCCACCTCACTGACGCCGTATTCATCGACTTCGCGCATGGTGTAAACATGCAAATCATGATCGGCAATATAGATGCGCTCCGCCGGGTCCAGATTGCGTAAACCGACCATCGCGATCTGGCGGGTATCCATCTTCGGCCCCGGCCCGCCGATCCCGGTCAGGCTCACCGGCCCATCGCCAAGCAGCGCCGCGACGCTCATCCCATGCACGTTACCCGACATGGATGTCTTCGGCGTGTTCGCATCAGCATGGGCATCTATCCACAGCACGCCGACCTTTTCGCGGCCCAGTACGGACAGCGCCGCCGCCACTGTCCCGATGCTCATACTGTGATCGCCACCCAGAAAAATACCGTGCTCATGCGGCTGAAGACAATGCACCACCTGATCGTAAACCGTCTGGCAGATGTCGGAGATCTCCGGCAGATAATACGCCAGGCTGCCATCCGGTTGGGCGGCCATCACCTCTGGCAGTTCTTCCGCCTGACGCACGAAGATGTTACCGGCATCCTGCACCTGATAACCAAGCTGCTTCAGTTGGGTGTGCAGCCCGGCATA
>CAYNDH010000114.1:8062-14992 GCA_964395665.1 uncultured Anaerolineaceae bacterium | reverse complement strand
CAACGCCTGCGTTGTCCGGTGTTTCCATAAGATTCAGCGCAATTTTCTGAATTTTCAAATGGTTTCTAAGACGAGTACGTCTTCTCTTTTAATTCCCCGGTCAGATCAGGTACACTGGCGCGCAGGCTCATCCCCACATCACGAAAGATAACCTGTTATGGTCGTAAACTCTGCTGGCCTGTTAGCCATTGACATCGGCAATACCAATATCCACCTTGGCCTGTGGGATGGCAGTTCGTGGGCGCTGACGTGGCGTGCGCGGACTGTCGCGGACAAAATGCCGGACGAATACGCGGTGCTGGTACGTAATTTCCTCAACAGCCCTGAAGTCGGGCAGCGGACCGTGACCGGCGTGATCATCAGCAGTGTGGTCCCGCCGCTCACCAGCAGCTTTTCGGAACTCATCCGGCGTTATCACAATCTCGAACCGCTGATCGTGACGCACAACATCCCGACCGGCATCACCGTCGCCATCGATCAGCCGGAGCAGGCCGGTGCAGATCGCATCGTCAACTCAGCGGCGGTCTTCCAACTGTACGGTGCGCCCGCCATCGTGATCGACTTTGGCACGGCGACCACCTTCGATGTCGTCAGCGCTGCGGGGGAATATCGGGGTGGCGCGATTGCACCGGGCGTCGGCGTGGCCCATGATGCGCTGGTCAGCCGGGCGGCACGGCTGCACAAGGTCGATATCCTGCCGCCGCCTGATCCGATTGGGACCAATACGATCCACGCCATGCAGTCCGGCATCTTCTGGGGCTATGTCTCGCTGGTCGAAGGTCTGATCCGGCGGCTGAAGGACGCGATCCCGGAACCGAACGACGCGATCAGGGTGATCGCCACCGGCGGACTCGCCCCGCTGATCGCACAGCACACCGACGTCATCGACCAGATCGCGCCGGAACTCACGCTGGAAGGTCTGCGTGTGATCTACGAGCTGAATCAGCACTGAAGTCTCACCAGAAACTGACCGACAAAAAAGCGCGGGATCGTCACGATCCCCCGCTTTTGATTTCAGGTACTGCTGGCTGCTGCTGGCTGCTGCTGGCAGTTGGCAGTTGGCTGCCTTTGACTTACTGGAGGATGAACTCGATCCTTGAGATCCACCAGCCGTCGAAGTAGCCGTTGACGAATTCACCCGGTGAGGCTGCGCCACTCAGAGCGCACTGGTTCGGATAATCCGAACTGCCTGCATTTCTCGTCCGCAGACAGTAGATGCTGCTGCGGTCCAGACGGAAGCGGATCATAATCTGCTGTCCCTTGAACGCTTCAAGATTGTGATAGCGTAGCTGCCAGGCCGCGAGATTACTGCTTGGGTCCTGCAGCGAGTTATGGATCGTCGGCGATTGGAAGTTAAATCCTGGGATCGCCTTCGACAGATCAGTCTGCCGCCACGAGAAGCCACCATCGGAGCTGATTTCCACCTGCGCCCTGGAATTACTGCCTAAACGATACTTGGTGCGTATACCCATGATCAGGATCTGGCTTTCATCAATCCCGCTCAGGTCAATGATCTGCCGGCCCACCAGTGACGTGTTGCCGTAGGGGATCGGGTACCGGTCCGGAGCCGATGCGCCGCCCATCTTCGGGCTGTCGCTAAGCGAGAAGGAACCACTGCCGATCTGTGCAACCAACACCGCACCGCCGGTATTCTCGAAGTACTGCAACGTGATGCGATAGCGTTCACCATACAGCATCATCATCGTACCGGATGCGGTCGTACTCCCCTGATCACGCCAGTTGTCGATCACATTCCAGGCGGGATCACCCTCTGGCACGCCGTTCACCAGCCGCTGATACTTGACGCGCACGCCGTCATCCGATAGGACCTGGAAGGTACGGTTACCCTGTGGGAAGCCCGATGTCACACCGATGACCGGCGTATCCAGCACCAGTTCACCCACGAACCGGTCAGCAGGCAGTGCAGCCGGCGCACCGGGCGGTTTCCCGCTGCCGAAGTTGTAGTTGATACCGATCACCGTGTTCTGGTAAACCGGTGCTGGCCGTGCCGGATCGGTCAGGAACAGGTTTGCCCCTCTGGAGAAGTTACCACCTGCACCCGGCAGATTTGCACACGTGTTACAGTTCCACCAACTGGCCGTCCATGTGCCGAATGTCGCCGCACTTCCGCTAGTGTTTTCGACGATGTTGGAGTCCAGCCCCCAGATGCCTTCACCCATGAAACCGTTCATGCCCCTCTCTGACGGATTATAGGTGTAACCACTATTTCCAAGGACGATCGTCTCAACCGGATTGACGCTAGGCCGCGCCCATGTGACCTGTACCTGATCGATGTACCAGCCATCGCGCTCACGGTTGACGTTCTGCGACAGCGCATTCAGGACAAAGCGGATGCGGATACGCGTGCCATACTGCCCCTTTGACGCGTCGCGGGCATACTTCCTGAGGTCAACCTGTTCACGGGTCCAGCCGTAGGAACGCAGTTCACTGTTGCTGCCGGTCGTGACTCTCCATGTATCTTCCCATGGTGACCAGCCGCGATGCTGCTCGTAGCACTGCGATACATTCTCATTATCGCAGCGGCTTCTGATGTTAGTATCCCGGTCTGCTTCAGACAGCACCCTGCCGTTGTTATCGGTCAGTTCATACGAAATCTGGGCCGATACAGTATTACCACCACCGAAGTGATAACGGTGCCACCAGTAGAGGATCGGCATTTCTTCTTCAGCATCGACCGGTCGCAGGTCGATCACATTGTTCAGTTCCAGTACGCGGAAGGTGTCGCTCGGCACTGCCCACTCACCCGGACCGATATAGTTATCCATGCCGTCGGGTGCTTCATACTGCCCACCGACCGGGCTGTCATGGAACCCGTACAGGCCCTGACGTGCGCCGCCGCCCCATGTCTGCGGGAACCAGTCTGCACCGGCGAACCAGCTCTCGGACCACAGGCGGTTGGTGGTTGCAGCATCAGGATCGTCAAACAGGTCGACTCCGCTTCCAGCACCAAGGGCCGTACCATCTGCCGGATTCGTGCGATTCTCGACCCTCGGCCACAGATTGAAGGCGATCTTCGGTATCGTGCTCTGTAAGTCAGGGGCAACGGTGGGGTCCCACGGCGTATTACGGTCATAGCTTTCACGGATGTTGATGTCATCGATGTAAATGCCACGCCCTGACGAATTTCTGGTCTTGGCGTCCTGTACGAAGCGGAACGTCACATCATCATCACGGACACTGCTTCCGTTATTGTCGGTCAGGTCTTTCATCATCAGGCGCAGGTCGATTTCGACATATTCCCACGCATGCTGATTTCTGGTCGCGGAGTTAGAGCTAGAGGGATTGGTCCAGTCATTCGGTTTATAGAACCACAGCCGCTTCCAGGCCGTATCCGCCTCGTCGATGCGCTTCCATTCCACATAGAAGGCGTCAGACGATGCGAGATCACGCCAGTGATAGAACGTCAGCATCGGAGCGACGGCTGCGCCGCCAGTGTTCTCACGGTTCACCGGCGTCGGCGGACGGCCCCAGATTTCCTTGCTTTGCGACGCATCATTCTGGGTGTCATTGAAGACATCCCATGCGAAGCGCATTTCCATCCACGTCCTGCCGACGTTGGCGCTGTACTGGCCTGACGGTGACGAAGAATAGGACTGACGTCTGTATTCAGGGTCCAGAACTTCCTGACCGTTGGAGACAACCATCGGCTCATCGTCATTGCGACGACCGCTGACATCGTTGATATTCCAGGTGCCGGTGTAGCGCCACGGGCCAGAGGTGTAGTACTGTGCGCGATCTTCGAAGGGGAAGTCCACCCACTTGGGCGACTCTTCACGGCCAATGCGGATCTGATCGATCCACCAGCCGTCACGACGGCCCGAGTCGCCGGGGACCTTCATCACGAAACGCAGGCGGATGCGGTCCGGGTTACCGGAAAGATCGTGCAGGGAAATGGTCGTGAGCTGCATGGTCGGATTGGTGACCACAGTGGATGCTGACACATTACGGATCACACCATTGGGCAGCGGCTGCCACTGTGCATTGGTGTCATCGGTCTTGTACTGCACTTCCAGACCTGTGCGTCTGCCGACATCCATGCCCTGATAGAATTCCAGCACCGGATCGCCACGGTTGCCAGCGGCATCCTGAATGACAGGCTGCCCATTCACATCGACAAATGAGATCCAGCCGTTGAATTCCAGGGTATGGAGACGCCAGTCGCGTTCATCATTGCTGTCAGGTCGGGCCTCGCTAAAGCGCTTGTACTGGGTTCGGCCTTCGCCTGTGCCGCCCATACCCTCATTGGTATCGGTCAGGTTCACGCTGTCATGGAAGGCCATACCGCTTGGGCCGAGCTTGTTATGTGACTGCAGACGCCAGCCGCTAAGCGTCCCCAGATTGCTTTTGCCACCTGTAAAGACGAAATCCGCCATCTGGTCTTCGCTGTCGAGATTCCACCCCGGATGATTCAGGTAGAAGACCTTCTCTGGGCCGGCATCGCCTACCCAGATGTCGTCGATATACCAGCGGTTCGGACTGCTGGCGCCGAGCGTGGTGATAACAAAGCGCAGGGTGATTGGCTCCGTCAGGTCCAGTTTCGAGCCATTGGTGAAGGTCACTTCACGCAGGTTGATCACATTGCGCGTGTAGTTGTAACTGCGGCTGTTGGCCGTACGCTGAAGGTCAACGCGTGCCCATGTGACCGCATCGCGATCCAGCGTCGGGATCGTGGGTGCTGATCCATCCGGCAGCGGGTCGGTCGCCTGAACATAGTTGGCGATTTCAAGCGCGGCATTGGCACTCTTCAGGTCCCACACATCGTAGAACACGAGCTGCGGGTTCACATAGGTCGAGGGGACCTCGATACCGCCGCGCATCTCAAGATAGCACCGCGAGTTCGCAGGCATTTCGCTGTCCACGAATTCATCGAACATGCCGAGTTCGGTGTTCGCATCATTCCCCTGGTCACGGAACTGCTGGCCCCAGCCGCAGGCGAAATTGCCTGTCGTCGGGATGCCGCCGCCCGTCACCGCGGTATCATCCGGGTTGGCCTTGGATGACTGAATGCTGACATACAGCCGCGAAGCCCCGCCGAGCTGGGTATACTCCACGCGCACATCCGTGCGGAGCGTCGGGATGCCCGGGGGCAGGGGATCATTCAGGCCACTACCGGCGGCAGCAACTGTGCCGGTGAACCATGTTTTGCCGTCACTGCCGGTCGCCGTCAGGCCGGGCACCGCAGCACCGTTGACGTACACGGTGGCAGCATCGTCCGCCAGCATACGGATGGTGAGCTGGGTATCTTCAGCAAGCTGAAGCTGACGTGTGGCTACGACACGGAAATTAGTCGCCGGAAGGCCATCGGCCCAGCCTTCATCAGCGGTCCCAGCATAGTCGATCGTGCCCCACGGCAGGCCCTTGTATTCCCTGATAAGGGTACCGCCCAGATCTTCGAACCTGGTCGTCCACGGCCTACCGCTGGTGTTGATATTCGCGTCCGCCCGCCACCAGACCAGATTATCTTCCTCAACGCTGTCATAAAACGGGGAATCATGCATGATGTCCGTCGGTGTCGGCGTCAGGGTTGGTGTCGGTGATGGTGTCGGTGATGGTGTCGGTGAAATCGGTGTCTCGGTTGGCGGCGGACCATCTGTTGGTACAGAGGTCGGCGGGGCCGGTGTGTTGGTCGGCAGCGGATTCTCGACCGGCGGGTTCAGGAAGACCTGTGTTACCGTCTCCCAGAACTCCTCACGGCCCGGAATCGGCGTCCGGAGTTCGGTCTGACGCAGCAGGTCACTGATCGAGTTGCTGAAGACATTTCCGATCACGGGACCGGTCGCTGCCAGTGCGATACCCGCAATCATGGCGACGAAAACCGCGATCAGCAGGTATTCAACCAGCGCCTGACCCTGCTCGTACCGAGAATGCTCGTACCGAGAGGGTTTGTGCCCGTCAGAACGTGTCGGCCCCACGGAGCATTCATGCTCCGCGATGCCTGAAACGGTATTCGGGGGTAAAGCATTGTAATGTGAGTCGTTATGTGGTTGCATTAGCCAACCCTTAATCAAAATTCTTCTCTAATGGGTCTTCATTCATCTTACCTGATTCTGCCTCTGTTCGTGTCACAATTTTGTCGGTAAGTTGTACACATGCGTTTACAATTTCAGCGCTATAAATCAGGCCTGAACACGCGGTTTCAAGCTCGAAATACGATGATTCGGCGTTAGTTCTACCTGAATAGGAAAAAGGTACGGGATCTTTAAATATGACTTCTCAGGACGCATTTCCAGCCGATTACTTTCACCGTCAGGATGATAGTGACGATCACCTGTTTTACCAGTCAGCGCGTAAGGTGGTGCATATCGACGAACACGCCATCGAGGTGCTTGGCGAACTGCTGACGCGCAGCCTGCCGCGCCGGGGCGTCTATCTGGACCTGATGAGCAGTTGGCGTTCGCATCTGCCGGAAGCGATCAGGCCGCAGCACGTGCTTGGCCTTGGCATGAATGAAGAGGAAATGGCCGATAATCCGCAGCTTGCGGAATACGTTATTCAGGATTTAAACCACAATCCACGGCTGCCCTTTGAGGACGGCCATTTTGACGGCGTGATCTGCACGGTATCGGTCCAGTATCTGACGCAGCCGATCGAAGTCTTTGCCGAGGTGTACCGCGTGCTGAGGCCGGGGGGCGCGTTCGTCGTCAGTTTTTCCAACCGGTGCTTCCCCAGCAAGGCGGTCAATATCTGGCTGCGGATGAACGACACGCAGCATCTGGCGCTGGTGACACGCTATTTTGAACTGTCCGGAGCATGGGCGGGGCTGTACGCAGAGCATCATATCGCGCCGCTGGTTGATCCGCTGTACGCGGTGAGCGCCCGCAAGCCGATGTCTGATTTCGATGATCTGGCAGAATAGCTGGCTGGCAGAATAGCTGGCTGGCAGAATAGCTGGCTGGCAGGATAGCTGGC
>CAYNDH010000114.1:2801-7962 GCA_964395665.1 uncultured Anaerolineaceae bacterium | reverse complement strand
ATAGCTGGCTGGCAGGATAGCTGGCAGAATAGCTGGCTGGATAACGCATAAGGGCGGGGCAGCTTTCGCCGTCCCGCCCCTGGTAGTCAATGTATCTGAAAGCGGTGAGTCAGCGTGGCTGGTGCTTACGGCGCGGCTTCCGATGTGGCGTCGACCGTCTCGGATGTCACTTCATAGGCCACGCCATCAAGGACGACGATCACGCGCTCACCAAGCGCGAAGTATTCGGCCAGTTCGGGCTTTTCCATCAGCAGGGCGAAGTATTCGTCGCTGAGGAACTCGACCTTCTGCGTCTCCATTGTATCGGGTGTGAAAGTGGTATCGGTCCAGACGCCGTTGAGCGCGATAAAGGTCCGGTCCCCGACCGTCGTCAGCGCGTTGGCAGAAGCCCCACCCAGCATGCCATCATCTGAACTGCCTGCTCCACCGGCTGGCATGGTAGTGGAAGGCATCGCAATCGGTGCAGCGACTTCGGCTTCGGCCATATCGCCCAACTGCGAAGCACGGTCCACAGCGGTTGATCCGGTGGTTTCATCCGCGGCCATATCGAAATCACTGGCGGCGCGTTCCATGGCGGCATTACGGCCCTGCTGCGTCAGGATGTCATCCTCTTCGATCAGGAAGCTGGTATAGGGTGTGATGATGCCGTAGCGCAGGCTGAGCGAGACGATGCTGTCCACCAGTTCCTGATTTTCGCCGCTGATACGGATCGTATTCAGCAGGTCAGCAATGCGGCGCGTGGCCCACAGACGGGCGATGAAATCCTGACCGCCTGCCTCATTCTGGAAGCTGAGGTCCTCATAGACATAGGTCTGTGATTCACCGTCAACCATGCCGCTGATCGTCACACGGGCCGGGCCGGATGGATTGCGATAGCGGCCAACCAGTGTGATCTGCTGACCGGCGAACAGATCCGAAACCTGCGTCGGGTACATCAGTTCAGCGGTGACGCCGTCGATCTCAATCGAAACATTGGACAGCACCGGCGCGGTAATCTTGTTATACAGGGCAGCCACTTCTTCTTCGATGCGCTGATTCGGGCGGACGTAGGTGCCAGACCCACGGAATTCGCGAGTGATTGTATCCAGCAGGATGGTGTTGACATCATCCCCCACGCCGAAGGCAAAGATGCGGGTATTAGGCTTTTCGGCACCCTTCAGGGCGGTGACGATGCCTTCGGTCTCCAGAATGCCTTCGGTCGCTTCACCGTCCGTCAGGAAGAGGATGCTGGTCGGGCGTTCGCCCAATGAAGTCGTGAGCGCCTGCGTCAGCGCATCGCTGATATTGGTGCCGCCTTCAGCCGACAGGCCATTGAGCCAGCGTTTCGCATCCTCTGCCTTGCCTGCTTCCTGAAGCCCGGTTCCGAACAGACGGGTGCCGCTGCTGAAGACGATCAGGTTGAAGCGGTCCTGCGGATTGAGGTTATCCAGCACGTAGCTGGCGGCCTGCTGTGCCTGTGACCACTTTTCGCCCCTCATGCTGCCGGATTGATCGACCACAACGATCACATCCTTCGGCACAATCGTCTCCTGCTCGACTTCGACCGGCGGCTGGACCAGCAGCAGGAAGAAGCCATCCTGATCGGCGCTTTCGCGGTAGGTCAGCAGATTGGTGCTGACGGTGTCCTGTTCAAAGCCGTAATACAGTGTGAAGGTACTGCCCACCTGCGGCGCAGATGATTCGTAGGAGGCGTTGAAGCTGTTATCGTCTTGACGGAAGGCGGCCAGTGAGTGCGTCGGCGAGTAGATCGTACCAATCGCCTGATTCTCGCGGACACGGACGCTGATACTGGTCGATTCCACGATGCGGCGGTTGCTCATCGGGTATTCGTATTTCACCAGACCGTTTTCGATGGTCAGAAGCTGGCCGTAGGTGATCTGAATGCGGCGGGAGTCGCCCGCCGGGATCGGGAAGACGTTGGCCTGAATGACATTGGTGCCGACATATTCCAGCAGCGCCGGGTCGCGGTACTGGCGGACGATCTCGTCGTAGATGGCGCGGGCTTCGCCCGCTTCGAGGATCTTGGCGTCATACGGCACGCCGTCGATGATCATCGTCAACTGATCGACAGCAGCACCCTGCGGCAGCGGGAAGAGGAACGTGCCCTCCGCCAGCGCTTCACCGTTATTGGTGAACTGAAGATCGACGCTGGTGGTAGCGATCTGCTGGTCGATCTCGACATTGACGCGGTGGAAATCGACGGTCAGCCAGTTCGGATCAGTGAAGACTCCGCAGCATGGGGGCCGGACAATGATCTCCTGTGCGGCGGCGGGGCTGATGGCGAATACCAGCGATAGCAGTAACAAAACAAGGGCTGAAATGGGTGGGACAAAGCGTTTCATGATGTTCGTCTCCGTTCTTGTGATTTGTATCAGTGACGAACACGGTCTGCGATTTGTTCCCACCCAATTTTGAAAAGTTTATCAGAAGCCTAACATCTTGGCGGCACACCGGACTTACGAATTACCACACTACCATTGTTGATTGGATTTCCTTTTATGGCTCCAGTATTTGTTGTCGCGTTGTATATGGGCGGATATGAACCACTACCGCAAGCATGTGCGGTATGACGATGCATCGAATTCCAGTAATACGTGAGACCTCCTCTAACTGTTCGAAAACCATTAACTTTGAATTGCCCCTGAATATGATGTTTCCATGAACTATCGCCAAAGTTGGTCTCGACAAATATAGAAGTGTCAGTATTTTGCAAAGCATATGTGCCACTGTTGTTGGCGACTATACAGTGTCTAGCCAAGGTCGTAAGGTCAGTAGCACACAGGTTCCAAGTCGTGCCATTCCCGGCACCGGTTTCAAATAAATAATTACGTCCGCCAACATACGGAATATTTGGATAAAGTTGTGGTTGAAGATTATAGGCTGTGGTTGTCCACGCAACTGCTCCACCGCTGGAGTTGGGATTGAACCAACCAAGCCCATTCTGTAGGAATTGTCCTGTGTTTGTCCAAACATTATTTAACAATGCGAACCAGCTACCGGGCAGAGGGATAGGGATGCCAGTCAGGTAATTTGCAAAAAACCGGGCGTGCTGGCCATTAACAACATATATACTCGCATCTGTGTTTTCTACGATAGCAAATCCTCGATAGTTAGGTGAGACAGGGAATTCATCTCCATCCGACCCAGTTAACAGTGACGTTGTGGAAAGGACGATTAAACCAATGTATAGAAAGATGAATACAATCAAAATGCGAGTTTTCATGACCTTATTCACCTTTAGCTTCGCCACTTGGAGTCAGCACCATAGAGCTACCACCCCAAGGAAGACACCGCCCTGATGCGACACTTTCTTGACTCATCCTACTCGCTTGCTCAAGCTGTATAAAGAAGGTATCCAGATCATCAATCCGGTCGGATGTGCTGATCACGGCATTGGGATACAGTGCCAACAACTCATTCAACGCTTCTGTTATGTTTGCAGACGTCTGATTGGGTCGATCTTCATCCCATGTTTTATCTGATCCCTGCAAATGAACCACAATGGCATCCTCTGGGGAACACGGATTTTGATCGTGCGCCACCACCGCTAGTACCTCGAAACCAGCGAGTGTCGCAGGAATGCCATAGCGGGCGGGTGAGTATTTTTCACGATCTACGGGGAGTGGTTCGGCGGTACTTTCCGGCGGAACTGGAAGCGATTCTTCCCTCATAATAGGCCCGCCTAACGGATAACACCGCCCTAATGCAACGACTTCCTGTGCCTGACGCATCGTCTTATCGAGCTGTGCAAAAAAGACATCAGAATGAACATAAGGGCCAAAGGTGCTGATTCCGGCTTTAGGATAAAGCTTGTTGAGTTCCACCATTGCTTCATCAATCTGTGCTGCTGTAGGGCTTTGCAGATATTCGCTTGCCGTTGACTGTGGGACCTGAATATAGACACTCATGAAATCCTCTGGCGAACACGGATTGTGTTCGTGAGTGACGACGGCTAACACCTCAAAGCCAGCGAGCTTCTCTGGAATGCCATAGCGGGCAGGTGAGTATTTTTCACGATCCACAGGACGCGGCTCAGCGGTGCTTTCCGGCGGAAGTGGTGGCTGCTGTGCATCCGTGCGCTGGCGGGCAGACATCGCGATAAAGAGGATTACAATACTCGTGGTCGAAAGGAATGTTAAGAGATTTTTTTGCCTCATTTCGCAATCCTTTGTAATATTCCCTATGTATGTGTAACATATACATTGTAGTGTTAAAAGAAAATTTTTGTCAATAGGTGCGAAACAAAAAACTGCTCAGGCCGGAAACGATGAACGACCTAAGCAGTTTTTAAGTTGTAAGAATAACATCAGGGCAGCGGGATCAGATCCGTAGTGCGGGCGATGGTCGGGATGAACGTCACTTCATCGACCACGACTTTGCCCGATGTGCCTTTGAAATTGAGGATCGCGACAAGCTGTGTCGGTGTCCCGGTCAGCGCGACATTTTGCAGAAACAGGGTGTAATCAAACGTCCCTGCGCCGAGCGCAACTGTCCACTTGTCCTTGGTGCCTCCGGCATGTTTCGCCTTGATGATCAGGCGGGCTGCCCCTGCACCGAGATTCTTACCATTGGCGAAGGCGGAAAGATCGAACCCTTCGCCGCTGCTGTAACCGGACACCGCCACCTTCTGCTTGAGTTTGCTGCGCTCTCCGGGGACGCCTTTGAACTTGTAGGCACAGTGTCCGGCATAAGCGACCCGCTTATACACACCGTCAATCGCGCTGACCTTATTGCAGATGCGCTTTTCGCCGCTGGCATTTTTCACCTGCCAGTTGAGCGCCTGCTTAGTGCCATCTGCGCCTTCGAAGCCGCCGTTGGGGATCAGATTATCGTTTTCCGCAGGCGGTGGAGGCGAGACGATCACCTCAAACGCCGTGCCGGGGACATCCTTCAACTGATTCAGCTCGTCATCGTTCCAGCAGTTGGGGTTGGTCTCGCCGCTGATGAACCAGTTGCTGCCGTTGTCGGCAAGGATCATGCCGTACTGTTTGAGCGCGTTCGCCACAGCCAGCGCCTGCCCGGTCAGGTCGGATGTGTCGTAACTGGCCTTCATCCGCAGGCGCAGGCCCATCGGCGGATAGGCCGGATCAGTGATGTTTGAGGCGTAATGCGTCGCCGGATAGACGTAGGCGCGCTGTGTCCGGCTGACGGTGAAGCGCAG
>CAYNDH010000114.1:0-2701 GCA_964395665.1 uncultured Anaerolineaceae bacterium | reverse complement strand
TCGCCGCCAGCTTCAATCGGCACATCGTTCGGGATCGGATACGGCCCGGCGTCGCTCTCGTCAGCATAATCGAACTCCACTTCGCTGGTCGGCTGGCTGGCATCAACCGTCGTCCACGGGATGCCATAGGACGGATCTTCGCCGAAGTCAGCATGTAGGTAATCGCCGCCGTTCGCGTTGATATTGCTGATATACACGCTCGACAGTGGATGCACCGGCGCATCCGAGATGTTGGTATTCCATGCGTTATCTTCGGGCAAGATCGCGCAGCCACCGATCACGGGTGGGGCAGCCTGCAAAATCGACTGGAACACGGTCAGCAGGATCAGGATCAGAAACAGGTTACGTAAAAATCTGCCGGGACGCAGCATAACAGGATCTCCTTATAAATACGGGCATCAATGTAAACAGCATGACAGAGGCATCACAGGCTGTAACGCTGTAATGTCCTCTGTCATTGTACGGGCAAACCCGATCCTGCGAGTGTGATCAATGGCTCACATCCGATAGGAAATCCGGGCTATGCACCTACCGTTTCCCCGATTTACCGTTTTTGCCATTCCCATTTGCTGACGCGAGAACGGGTACGCGCTGGGGGCGCTCTTTCGCAACGAGATAATCACTGTAACCGCCTGCATATTCGGTCAGTGCGCCGTCCTTCAGTTCGACGACACGATCAACGATGCGATCAAGAAAATAGCGGTCATGCGAGATGACCAGCACCGCGCCTTCGAATTCTTCCAGCGCATTCTCGACCACTTCCAGCGATGCGATATCGAGATTATTGGTCGGCTCATCGAGCAGCAGCATATTGGGCTGCGTCAGCATCAGCCGCATGAACTGCAAACGGCTGCGCTCTCCGCCGCTCAGGGTGCGGATCGGCTGGCGCGTCTGTTCATACGTGAAGGCGAATTTCAGCAGGCTGGCGACGGCATCACTCTCATACATCGGACGGGTATCCTGAAGCAGATTGACCGCTGTGCGATCCAGCCATGCGTCGAGCGTCTGATGTTCCTGCGCGTAATAGCCGATGCGCGTGCTGGGACCGACCTTGACCACACCGTCCAGCGGCTCCATTTGCCCAAGCAGCACCCTGAACAGCACCGACTTGCCCGCGCCGTTTTCCCCGATCAGGCCGACGCGCTCACCGTGCCGCACGGTCAGATCGACGCCGAGCAGGATCAGATCATCGTCGAAACCGGCACTGACATTGATCGCCCGCAGCGCGAGTTCACTGCCGCGTCCGCCTTCCAGTTCCATCTCCATCAGGCGGCGGTCGCGCACGGCGTCCACCATATCCCCGCTCTGCTGCCAGCGTTCCAGCATCCGACGGCGGCTCCTGGCCTGACGTGCATGGCGCTCGTTCAGGTCAGCTTTGGCTTTCATCTCGAAATCCTTGATCATCGCCTCAAGGCGGGCGACTTCACGCTGCTGTGTCTGATAAAGCTGCTGCTGACGCAGGCGGCGCAGTTCGCGCTCGGTGGTATAGGCGGTGTAATTGCCGGTATACAGTTCCAGCTTACCGTCTTCCAGTTCGGCGATATGCGTCACGCTCTCGTCCAGCAGATAGCGGTCATGCGAGATGATCAGCACCGCGCCATCATAGGACTTGATGAAGCGCTCCAGTGAGCGTTTGGCGAAGAAATCGAGATGATTGTCCGGCTCATCCAGCAGCAGGATAGACGGCTGTTCAACCGCCAGCCGGACCAGCGCAACCAGCTTTTTCTGTCCACCGCTGAGCGTAGCCGCTGGCAGATCATAGTCATCTGGTGTGAAACCGAGCCGGTTGAGCAGTTCACGCACGCGGGAATTGTGCTGCGGGCCGCCGAGCGCGACGTATTCCGCGATCACTCGTTCCTGTTGGGCCAGCACTTTTTCCAATGCATCGGAATCATCGTAGACTTCCGGCAGGCCAAGCTGATCTTCCAGCACGGTCATACGTGCTTCGACTTCGGCCAGTTTCGGCGGCAGTGTCAGCGCGACATCGAGCAGCGTCTGGCCTTCGGGCAGGCTGATCTCCTGCGCCAGATAGCCAGCGGTGACGCCTTTGGCGTACATCACCACACCGGAATCAGGGCTGATGACGCCGAGAATCGCCTTGAACAGCGTCGATTTGCCCGCGCCATTGATGCCGACCAGCCCGACGCGGTCACGGGTGCTGAGTGCAAAGGTCAGGTCGCGGAACACGGTGCGCCCCGGATAGCTGACGGTCAGGTTATGGATATTGAGGACGTGCATGATGTTCTGATCTCCTGTTGTTCATGATAACGGTCTTTCGGAAATATGGCGCAGGAGACATTCGCAGCAGCACGTGAGCTTTCAGATGCACGACAGCCCGACAGCGAACCGGAGCGCATCCAAACAAAAACGGCTGCGAGCGAATGCGCCCACAGCCGTCGGATTGACGTTTGTTACAAACCGGATTACGAAAACTCACCGGTCACAAGGCGCATTTCCCCCTTGGTCCGGTCGCATCACTTGCGATCAGGTTCAGTGTGAAAAGGCCGGTGTGCATAAAGTAAGTCATAGCGCCTATGATAATCCGGTTTCGAGTCGCGAGTCAAGCGGTTAGTCAGATCAATCATCAGCCAAAAGCAGCAGAGGCAATGCAATGCATCGCCTCTGGGGATTGAAATTCAGGTTAGAACCTGTTTGGAAATTGGTTACCGGTGCGGACAGGGCGCCATTGCAAGCAATGCGG
>CAYNDH010000113.1:0-15124 GCA_964395665.1 uncultured Anaerolineaceae bacterium | reverse complement strand
GTCCGCTGTTTCCATAACATTCAGAGCAGGTTTTCTGAATATTCAAACAGGTTCTGAGTTTATTTTTCTGATGAGAAAGCATGTCGATAAACATGTCCGAAAATGATCTGCTGCTGTTACCGTATCCGCGCCATATCCAGTATCAGGCGGGCCTTGAGGTCGAGATCCCGGCGGTAGGCTTAATCGTCGCGCCGCCCGAACTGCTGTCCGAAGCACGACTGGTGCGCGACTCGTTTTACAGCGCCGGTGCCATGTATGAGATCGTGGCGCACAGCGGCGGCCAGACTCCCGTCCTGACCCTGACACTGGATGACAGCATCCCACACCCGCAGGGTTATCACCTTGAGATCTATCGCATTGACGATGAACACCCACGCGGCGCGATTGAGATCCGTGCGCGGGATGCCGCCGGGATCTATTATGGCTGTGCGACGCTGCGCCAGCTTCTCAATCAGCATTGGGTACGGCTGCCGCAGGTCGTGATCGACGATTACCCTGACTTCCCGGTGCGCGGCGTGATGCTGGACATCAGCCGTGATAAAGTGCCGACGATGGACACGCTCTATCAACTGGTGCGCAAGCTGGCAGCGTGGAAGGTCAATCAGCTTCAGCTTTACACCGAACACACCTTCGCCTACCAGAACCACCGCGAAGTCTGGGTGAAGGCGTCGCCCATGACCGGGCAGGAGATCATGGAGCTGGATGCTTTCTGCCGCGAGCACCATATCGAGCTGGTCCCGAATCAGAACAGTCTCGGCCACATGGAGCGCTGGCTGAAGCATGACCGCTATCGGCATCTGGCCGAAACACCAGACGGCTTCACGTTCTCATGGGGCGGGCAGTCCGGGCCGACCACGCTGGACCCACGCGATCCCGGCAGCCTTGAACTGATAAGCGACCTCTACGACGAACTGCTGCCGCACTTCCATAGTAAGCTGTTCAACGTCGGCGGGGATGAGCCGTGGGAACTGGGCAAGGGCAAGAGCCGTGAAATGGTTGAGCAGCAGGGCGGACGGGTCTATCTGGAATATCTGCTGAAACTGTATGAGCTGGTGAAGTCTCACGGGCGTCAGATGCAGTTCTGGGGCGACATCATCATGCATTATCCCGATCTGGTGCCGGAACTGCCCAGGGACATCATCGCGATGGAATGGGGCTATGAGGCCAACCATGACTTCGACGGCCACTGCAAGATCTTCGCGGACTCCGGCATTCCCTTTTATGTCTGTCCCGGTACATCCAGTTGGAACAGCCTGATCGGGCGCGTGGACAACATGATCGGCAATATTAAGAATGCTGCACGCCATGGCCTGAAGCACGGTGCGATTGGCTTGCTGAATACCGACTGGGGCGATAACGGTCACTGGCAGCCGCTGTCGGTGAGTTATCCGGGCTTCGGGATTGGCGCGGCGGTAAGCTGGTGCTTTGAAGCCAATGACCGTGACGATTACGCCGATGTATTGAGCGCGCATGTCTTCCGCGACCGTGCCGGCCTGATGGGGCGGGTCGCGATCGAACTCGGTAATTCGTACAGGATTACCGGGCTGGAGCAGATCAACGGCAGTGTGCTGGCTTATGCCATGCAGAATGTCGGCCAGCTTGCCGACCCGAACGCGCCCAACCCGGCACTGCCACGCTGGGGCAAACATCTCGTCCCGGATACCGCGCCGGATACCCTGCGGCGTGTGATCGCGCTCATCGACCAGCAGCGCGAACTGTTAAGTCAGACCGATATGTATCTGGTCGATAGTGAGATCGTGCTTGAGGAATACATCCACGCGGCCAATCTGCTGCGGCTGGCGGCGGAGTGGATGATCTTCCGGCAGGAGTCACCGGAGAAGCCGTCGGTGCGCTTCTGGATGGAGTACGCTGTGCTGGCCCTGCGCCAGCGCCAGATCTGGCTGCTGCGTAACCGTCCCGGCGGGCTGGAAGACAGCCTGAACCGCCCTTTGGAGACACTGCCAGCCTAGAGCGTATTTGAGAATCGGTGATCGGTGCGGATACGGCACCGCCCTGTCCCTGCATGGCGTATGAATGCAATTTTACAATTCAATACGGAGAAAAGCGGGCGACCACGCAGGGTCGCCCCTACAGCGGAATCGCGCCCGAAAAATGATCTCCGTCCTAATTTGTGAAAGATCATAATGCGCGTTCGTATTATGCATTGATGCATCCCGTAGGGACGTGCTTCTGCGCGTCCGGTATTTCAGAACCGCCCTCTGAATATTCAAATGGCCTCTTATCAGCGTGACCCCGGCCTGATCCGCGCAGGGCTGATCAAATTAGAGGAATATGTGACTTGAGGAAGCGACCATGCCGCTTCCTTTCGCGTTAATGACATCCTGCTATAATCCACCTCAGGTTCAAACGACCGACCACCACTTGAATTGACAATCGAATCAGGCAAACACAGGGAGTGCTCCTCTATGGCGGAATATTATCAGCTTGAAATTGATGCAGCCGTCGCAGAGTTAAAATCCGACGCTGAGGAAGGATTGACGGACCAGGAAGCCGCACGTCGGCTCGCGGAAGATGGCCCGAACAAACTGCCCACGGGTGAAAGCATCTCACTGCTTCAGGTCATTATCAGCCAGTTCACCAATATCATGATGGTGATCCTGCTGGCGGCGGCGGCGATCTCCTATTTTCTGGGTGATATAAAAGATGTCGTCGTGATTCTCGTCATCGTCGTGCTGAACGCCGCGCTGGGTACGTATCAGGAGTATCAGGCGGAACAGGCGCTGGCCGCATTGAGTGCGATGCAGGTCCCGAAGGTCAGGGTGCGGCGCAGCGGAGAAGTCCATCAGATCAGCGCCGAAGATGTCGTAGTTGGTGATCTCCTGCTGCTTCAGGAAGGGGATCGCATCCCGGCGGATGGGCGTCTGACCCTCAGCCGCAATCTTCAGATCGACGAATCACCGCTGACGGGTGAGTCCGTCCCGGTTGAAAAATCGGTTGAAGCGATCAGCGAAACGAATGTCGGCGTCGGCGACCGTAAGAATATGGCGTTCATGGGGACGGCGGTCAACTATGGGCGCGGCGAAATGGTAGTGACCTCCATTGCCCTCAATACCGAACTCGGACGCATCGCCAGTATGCTGATGGGCGTTGAAGACACCGAAACACCGCTTCAGCGTCAGCTCAACCGTTTGAGTGTGATCCTGGTACAGGGCGCGGTTTTGGTGGTGGTTGCTGTGTTCATCCTTGGCCTGCTGCGCGGCCTGCCGATACAGGAAATGCTGATCACGGCCATCAGTCTGGCGGTGGCGGCGGTCCCGGAAGGGCTTCCGGCCATTATCACGATCAGCCTCTCGCTGGGTGCTTCGCGTATGGTCAAGCGCAACGCCCTGATCCGCCGTCTGCCTGCGGTCGAGACACTCGGCTCGGTCACGATGATCTGCTCGGACAAAACCGGCACGCTGACTAAAAATGAAATGACCACCACACTGCTGGCGCTGCCCGGCCATGACGATGTGCGCGTCACCGGCATCGGCTATACACCCGAAGGCGACTTTGTGACGCCGGAAGGTGAGGAAATCGACCCCAGCAGCGATGACAGCGTCGAGCGTGTTTTGAAGGCCATGGCGCTTTCGACCGATGCCTATCTGGAACCGAATGAGAATGGCAGCTACGATGTCGTCGGCGATACCACCGAAGGCGCACTGCTGGTGGCCGCGCAGAAGGTCGGCTGGACCCGTGAACTGCTCGAAGAGGCCATGCCCCGTGTGGCAGAGCTGCCGTTCAGCAGTGAACGCAAGGCCATGACCACGATCCACAATATCAATGAAGAGAACGAGAATCTGTTCGGCAGGGCGGAAGTCATCGCACTGACCAAAGGCGCACCGGATCGCCTGCTCGAATGGGCGACCTTCGAACATCAGCCTGACGAAGTCCGCGAACTGACACCCGCACGCCGGGAAGCGTGGAAGCATGAGGTTGACGAGATGGCCGCGCAGGGGCTGCGCGTGCTGGGTGTCGCGTATCGCTCACTGGATCGCGTCCCGGATGAAGTCAAACCGGAAATGGAGCGCGATCTGACACTGTTAGGGCTGGTCGGCATTCTGGACCCGGCGCGCCCCGAAGCACGTGACGCAGTCAGTGTGGCACGCAGTGCTGGCATCCGGCCTATCATGATCACCGGCGACCATGCTCTGACGGCTGAGGCCATCGCTCGCGATCTCGGTATTCTCAGGAATGGGGAGAGAGCCATCACCGGCGCAGAGCTTGAGGAGATGTCGGATGAAGAAATGGCAGAGGCGCTGAAAAAGACCTCAACCTTCGCCCGTGTTTCCCCAACACACAAGCTGCGTCTGGTCAAGACGCTGCAAGGCATGGATGAAGTCGTCGCCATGACCGGCGACGGCGTGAATGATGCCCCCGCGCTCAAACAGGCGGATATCGGCGTGGCAATGGGGATCACCGGCACTGAGGTCAGCAAGGGTGCGGCAGACATCGTCCTGACTGATGATAACTTCGCCTCGATTGTGGCCGCTGTCGAAGAAGGCCGCACGATTTACGATAATATCCGCAAGTTCGTGCGCTATCTGTTGAGTTCGAATGTCGGCGAGATTCTCGTGATGTTCGTCGCCATTCTGATCGGTATGAAGATCCCGCTGCTGGCGACTCAGATCCTGTGGGTGAATCTCGTCACAGACGGCCTTCCGGCGATTGCACTTGGCTTTGAAGGCGCCGAAAAAGGCGTGATGAAGCGCAAACCGCGCCCGAAAAATGAGAGTATCTTTGCCCACGGGCTTGGCCGGCAGATCATCTTCCTCGCGATTGTACTGGGCATCGTCTCGCTGATCGGCTTCATTTACGGCCATACTGCCTACGGCATGGACCCGTTCAGCCCGTCACTTGGCCTTGAAAAACTCTCCGCACAGCAGTTACACGACATCCTGTTAGAAGATGAACTGGTCCCGGCAGACTGGGAAAGCCTGTCAGAGGCGGACCGCGTCACCCTGCTGACGATCCATCCTGATGAGGGTGGTTTTGAATCAGAGAATCCGATTCTGGCGCAGGCACTGCGCATCCCGCGCACCATCGCCTTTACCGTGCTGGCATTCGGGCAGATGTTCCACGTTGCCGGTCTGCATGCCGGTGATCGCGAGTCGTTCTTCAAGTCGTGGTTCCGCAAGAATATGCTGCTGTTCTGGGCGGTGCTTTCGACCTTTGTCTTACAGCTTCTGGTGATTTACTTCCCCTTCCTGCAGGCGACCTTCGAGACCTATCCGATTTCGCTCACCGCGCTGCTGGTCTCCACCGGGTTGGCGGCACTGGTGCTGGTCGCGACAGAAATCGACAAGGTGTTGATCAACCGTGGCATTCTGCCGTCACCATCGAAAGAGCTGGAATAGTCGTTAATCCTTCATAAGCGGCAACCCGACAGCATCATGTGCTCACTGTGCATGATGCTGTTTTTATGCACTGCTTAAACGCCCTGGCCTGGGGTATCCGTCGCATTTTGCAGGATCGAATACATCTCCCCACGTGTGAGCGACAGTGGATTGCCCTTGGTGCTGCTGGCATTTTCGGCCTTGTCGATGATGGCCGCGAAATCCTTGGAGTCGATACCGAATGCTGACAGTGACGGGATCTCAAGCGTGGTGCGGAGTTCGTTGATCCATGCAGCCCCGGCGTCAGCGGTGGCCTGTTCGGTGCCAAGCAGGATGCACGCGATTTCGGTATACCGATCAAGGGCGCGAACGAAGAACGCGTTTTCAGCCTCACGAGCGCGCAGGGCGGCGATATTGGCGGACATCACATGCGGCAGCAGGGCGGCACAGGCCACGCCATGCGGGATTGGATACATCCCGCCCAGCGGCCCTGCGAAACCATGGACCAGCCCCAGTTTGGCATTGGTCAGCGCCAGCCCGCCAAACAGACTCGCCAGCGCCATATCCTCACGCGCATCCGGGGCATCCGCCCCATGTTCGTATGCCCGGCGGAGTGAACGCGCCGCCCGGTGAATCCCTTCACGGCACAGCGCATCCGTCAGCGGATTAGCTCCGACCGAGACAAACGGCTCGATGAGCTGCGTCAGCGCATCCATGCCGGTGCTGGCGGTCAGGGCAGGGGGCAGATCATACGTCAGTTCCGGGTCCACCAGCGCGATTTCAGGCAGCATCAGCGGACTCCGCAGGCTGACCTTCACGGCATGTTCAGGGGATGACAGGACCGCGTTTCGGGCGACTTCCGCACCCGTCCCGGCGGTGGTGGGGACGGCGATAAACGGCAGCGGCGCATTTTCCAGCGGCTGCGCTTTGCCGATCACTTCGAGATAATCAAGGATGTCGCCGGTATTGGTGACCAGTGCGGCAATCGCCTTGCCAGCATCGATCACACTGCCGCCGCCGACCGCGATCACCAGTTGGCAGCCGCTGTCCTTTGCCAGCCGGACACCCTCACTGGCAACCTGAAGGGTCGGTTCTCCGGTCACGGCCAGGGGGACGGCCTCAACGCCGCTGGCTTCGAGCATCTGGCGCAGCGGCGTAACCCGTTCAGCACTGCTGCCGGTGACAAACAGCGCCCGCTGGCCGTATTCCGCCGCCAGTTTGCCAAGCTGGGCCGCTTTGCCCGCGCCAAAGATTATCCGGGACGCAGTCGCGAACTCGAATCCCGGGATCGTGCTGCTCCCCGCGCCGCTACTCGCGCCTGCGCTGCCTCTGCGATCTGTACTGCTCATGCCAACCACCTTTACTGTCATTACGTGAGCGCGTCGGACAAGGCAGCGTAATCAGCGCCCTGTCAGCAACCGCGCCGCCTATTATGGCTGGCCTTGAGCTTGCTCTGCAAATGCAGCATTCTTTTGCATCATGCGTTTACACCCGGTTGGTGTTGAATCGGGCGTCATAATCGGTGCGAATCATGCCGAAGATCAGCGTATCGGCCAGATCACCGGCTGTGTTGACTTCCGATTGGCGCAGGTGGGCTTCCTGTGTGTAACCGGCACGGCGTGCGACTGATGCGCTGCGCTCATTCGCCGCATCACAGCGGATCTCAACCCGTGTCGCGTCCAGTGTATCGAAGCACAGGCGCGTCAGGGCGTGGACGGCTTCCGTCATATAACCGTGGCCGGTCATACGGGTCCGCAGCCAGTAACCGATTTCGAATTTCCGCTGCGCCCATTCGATCCGGTGCAGTCCGCAGCCGCCGATGTACGCCTGATCATCCTTGCGCCACAGGGTCAGCGCGAAATCTTCCCGCATGATGAAATGCGCCATGGCACGCCGGACGAAACGGGTGGTTTCTTCCAGTGTGTAACCTTTTGACCACGGCATCCACGGGTCCAGCTCGGCCTGCGAGTCGATCACTGCTTCATACAGCGTCTGGACTTCGGCAAGCTGTGGTGGACGGATAATCATGCGTTCGGTTTCAATCGTGTCGGGGAAGTCGATCAGAATGGGAGTCGTCATGAGACATGCTTTCGGATTAGGTCAGGGTAACATCTGCGTGCTGCGGCTTATGGTAAAGGAAATTCCGGCTCGGTGTCAAGTCATAAAGGGTCATAAAAGGTCAGTGCAGGGGCCGGATTCTTCCGGCCCATCTATGCCAGGACCAGGTCTTTTTCGCATAGCCATAGACAAACCCGCATGGGTAATTGGTCCGGTTCTGCATTCCTTTATGTAATCTGCGGCTGCTTTTTGGCACAATCAGGAGAGATAACCTGATTTCACCTGTGTTGAAAGTAAGCGGATAACCTGATGCATGTTTTACTTCCGGCAGTCATGATGATTACGATTTCGCTCGGCGTGTTTGAACTGCTGCGGCGCGTCAACCGTGACGAACAGGACGCCGCCGACGCACCAGCCTTGCAGTCCGACAGCGGATCATAACGACTGTCACACCCAGGACGGATGCCGTCGGCCTGAAACCCACATCTCTGATCTGATCCCCCAGCACAGCCAGACTGTGCTTTTCCGTTTCTGCCACCCTGTTCTGCCACCCTGTTCTGCCATCCTGTTCTGCCATCATGATCGCGTCGCTGAAACGCCGGTGACCCAAGCACAACAGGTCACCATGCGTTAAAATGTAGTCAGGACGGATTACCAACAGGTCAAGCCAGTCGATGACGACTCTCGTCAATAACCGTTATGAACTACAGGACAAGCTCGGTGCCGGTGGGATGGGTGAGGTCTATCGCGCCTATGACCGTCTGACCGGCGCAACGGTGGCGCTGAAGCTGGTGCAGGCGGATGACACGCTGCCCGATGATCGCACCGCGCCCGATAATATCACCATTACCGAAGCGGTGCAGCGCCGTGTCGCCCTTGCGCGCGAATTTCAGGTGCTGGCGTCGCTGCGCCACCCGCATATCATCAGCGTGCTGGATTATGGGTTCGGGGCCATCGGCGGCTATCAGGATCATCAGCCCTATCTCACTATGGAACTGTTGTCGTCGGGTGAACATTTTCTGCACTACGGCGACCGCATCCCCGATCTTGAAGGCAAACTGACGCTTACGCTCCAGCTTCTGGAAGCACTCTCTTATCTGCATCGTCACAGTATCCTGCATCGTGATCTCAAACCGGCCAATGTGCTGGTGCTGCCGGATGGTCGCCTCAAGGTGCTGGACTTCGGGATCGCGGCGGAAGTCGGCAAGGAAGAAGCCGCCGCCGGGACGCTGCTCTATATGGCCCCGGAGATCCTGTCGGGTGATCCACCGCAGCGCGCCAGCGACCTGTACGCGGTTGGTGTCATGCTGTATGAACTGCTGATCGGGCGTCATCCGTTTGTCCGTGATGCCAGTTGGGAAACCATCAACGCGGTACTGAATGAAGAGCCGGATCTCAACATCATCCAGAAGATTGAAACGACGGCGGCCTTCGATCTGCAGGGCGCTGTCGAAGCAGCAGAGGTCAGGGACGCCGCGCCCGACACCACCAGACCGGTGATGCCGGATCTGGATCAGACGATCATCCCCGGCAGGACAGTGACCCTTCCCACGCCGCCAGCCGATTCCGGTGACGATAGTGAACAGGCCGGTGATGCTGCCGGGACAGATCAGCCGGACCATGACGTCACCCGCCGGTCGCCGCTGGTCGATCATGAACGCACGCTGGCACTGGGCGATCTGGATGATCTCGGCCTGACACCGCCACAGCAGACAGCCGCCGACGCCGAACAGAAATCTGATGTCCGGCTGAAAACATCCGAACGCGGCATTCTGTCCGATGTGCTGGCGCATCTGCTGGCAAAGAAGCCAGAGCAGCGCTATGACCACGCCGGGCAGGTCATCAACCTGCTGGAACAGGTCATGGGTCGGCCACCGTCGGAGTCGTCCGAGATCCGCGAGAGTTATCTACAGGCCGCGCGTTTTGTCGGACGTGAATCTGAACTTAATCTGCTGGAAGAGGGGTTGGTCAGCACGATTTCGGGACATGGCGCGGCATGGCTGGTCGGCGGTGAAAGCGGCGTCGGCAAATCACGCCTGCTGGATGAACTGCGCTCACGGGCGCTGGTGCGCAATGTTCAGGTGCTGCGTGGGCAGATGATCGAGCGCGGCGGGGTGCCATATCAGCTTTGGCGGGAACCGCTGCGCCGTCTGCTGCTGATCAGCGACATCGATGACCGTGATGCGGCGGTGCTGCGCGATCTCGTGCCGGATATTGAGACTCTGCTGCGGCGCAGGGTGAAGAAAGGGCCAGCGGTGGATGCCGGGGCCTATCAGCAGCGGCTGTTCGGCATCGTCTCCAACCTGATCCGACGCGCCCGCACACCGGTGCTGCTGCTTCTGGAAGATCTCCAGTGGGCCGCTGAAAGCCTGACGCTGCTCAATCACATCACCGGGCTGATTCACGACCTGCCGGTGATGATTGTCGCCACCTACCGCCATGATGAACGCCCGACACTGCCGGATGAAGTCAGCGGCGTGCAGACGATGAAGCTCGATCGCCTCTCGCGTGAGGATGTCGCCGCGCTTAGCCAGTCGATTCTCGGTGAGGCAGGCAGTCAGCCGGAGATCGTGACCTATCTGCACCGCGAAACTGAAGGCAATATCTTCTTCATGGTCGAGATGATCCGCGCACTGGCCGATGAAGCAGGCCGTCTGGAGAAAATCACGGCGATGTCGCTGCCACCCGGTCTGGTGGTGGGGGGGATCAGCGCGGTGTTACAGCGTCGGCTGGCCTCACTCTCCGCTGAAGATCAGCCCCTGCTGCGGCTGGCGGCGGTCTATGGCCGCGAACTCAATTTGCAGGTGCTGGAACAGTTCGAATCCGTCCGCACCCGGACCGCACCCGGATTGCAGGACTGGCTGGCCCGTGCTTCGAACTGCGCCGTGCTGGAAGTCCGTAATGAGATATGGCAGTTCGCCCATGAAAAGCTGCGCGGCGCGATTCTGGATAGCGTCATCCCCGCCGAACGGGTATCGCTTCATGAACAGGTAGCACGTGCGATGGAAGCCGTGCATGGCGAAAGTCCGCAGCACGCCGCCGCGATCGCCCATCACTGGCGACAGGCCGGTGATGTTGAACGGGAATTCGTCGCGCTCGAACGGGCCGCCGCCTATGCGCTGCGGATTGGAGTCTTCAGCGAAGCCAAAGCAGATTATGAACGCGCCCTGTCACTGGTACGGACGCTGTCTCTGCCCGAACGTGAACGCGATGTCGTGGAAGCGCGTTTGCTGTGGAAGGCTGGCGAAACTGCCTATTATCTCGATGATTATGTCTCGTCGATGTCACTGCTCGAAAAGGCGCTTGAACTCTATCGCGGCCTGAAAGATGATGCCGGGATCGTACAGGTGCTGAATACGCTGGCGGATGTGCGCTGGCGTCAGGGTGAATACACCGAAGCCCGTAAACACTGCGATGAAAGCCTGTCACTCGCACGCCAGATTAAAGACCCTGCCGGGGAAGCACGGGCATTAAACCGGCTGGGGATGGTGAACGTCGAGCAGGGGGATTACACCGCCGCGCAGACGCATCTGGAAAACAGTGTGCAGATCGCGCAGGCGCTGCATGATGCCACGCTCACGATCAATCCGGTCAATAATCTGGCGGTGGTCGCCTTCGCGCATGGGGATTATGACGCCGCCGAAGAACACCTTCAGCGCACCCTGGCCCTAAGCCGCGAAATCGGTGATCGCCTCAAGACGGCTGTCGTGCTTGGCAATCTGGGAGGCATCGCGGGCAGCAAAAGCGATTTCGACAGCGCCACCCGTTATTTTGAAGAAAGCCTTGAACTGTGCCGTGCGATGGGGAATCGTCAGGGAGAAGCCTTTGCGTTGAGTAATCTGGGGACAATCGCCGAATTGAAAGAGGACTTTCCGCAGGCGCTGCGTTATCTCCAGAGTGCCTATCATCTAAGCGAACAGATCGGTAATCGGCTGAACAGCGCGACGACGCTGACTGGTCTGGGCGCGGTGGCGCGCCTGATGGAAGAGACCGCGCTGGCCCGTGATTATTACCGTAAGGCGCTGGCACTGGCTGTCGAACTGGATGCGCAGCCGATCATGATGGATGTGCTGGTGGGGCTGGCGCAGATCGCGATCATGACTTCAGAGGTGGCGGAGAAAGAGAAGGCCGTGCGCTGGCTCGGTCTGGTGCTGGCGCATGCCGCCACGGTTGAAGATACCCGCAAACTCGCGGAGCCAGCGCTGGCGGAGCTGCGTACCGGATTTCCGCCGGATCAGTTCGAGCAGCTTCTGGAACAGGGGCAGAAAAGTACGCTCACACAGGTCGCAGCAGTCATCACCCGCGACGCCGCACCCGAATAAGGGCCTGCGAATCAACAGGGCCGGATGCTTCCGGCCCTGTTACCAATTTCCGATGACACCCTGTTACGGCAGCGGCAGCGGATCGACCGGCGCGGCAGGCAGTGACATCACCTGCGGGGGGGGCGTATACTTCACGCTGACATCGTCGATGAACACCTTGCCCGCCAGACTCTTGTGGATGATCTTGAGCTTGACCTTGTTGATCAGGCTGCTTTCCAGTTTATAGCTTTCCTCGAACCACTGATAGCCGTTCGTCTGGCCGAAGCGGATGTCGATCTTGCCTTTCGGCGTGCCATCATCGTATTTCACGATCAGCTTGACGCGCAGATCACTGGCCGGCTTTTTGCCATGCCCATAGAAGCTCAGATCCAGCGTGCCGCCTGCTTCCAGCGTCACCACCGGGTTGGATGGCGTCTGGATCAGCTTGCTCTTTTCACCCGGTCCGCCCTTGAAACCGTAGGCGCAGCGATCGGCGTAAGCCTTGCGCTTGTCTGGCTTCTCCGGGTTGTTGCAGCGGATCTTGTCCTTGTGATCCAGCTTGACAATCCACGGCAGCAGGTCCTTTGATCCGTCAGCCGTGCGATTCTCGAAGCCGCCGTTGCTGATCATCTCGTATCCGCCGATCTCGCCGCTGTATGAGCAGGTCAGGGGCAGATGATCGTAATGGAGTGCCGCCTCGATGTAGTTGAAGTTCTTCAGCGGGGGACGCCCATCTGTGAACTTGCAGACTTCAGGGAAGGCCAGATACATCGATGCCAGTACGCTGGCATAAGGGGCGGCGAATGACGTCCCGGCGGAGTAGGAATTCGCCTCATAGAAGTTATACCATGCCCCAGGGGCCAGCAGATGGGCGGGCTGCGAGAAGAACCATTCGTGGCTGTTGGGCAGCATTCCCAATGTCGCGCCTGCCGCGATCACTTCCGGATATTTGGCCGGGGCCAGCGGCGCATCCGGGATGACATCTGCATAATTGCCAGAGGCGGCAATCGGGATGACGTACATCATGCCATCGGTCGAAGCCTTCAGATATTCGGCAAGCAGCGTCCGCAGCTTCAGCATTTCCGGTTCACTGCTGGTCGGATCAGTGGACGGATAGCTCAACAGTTCACCGACTGCACGCACTGCTTCTTCTTCGGTCAGGCGCGGCGCACGATCCGGGGTGTTTACACCGTTACCGTACCCGTCAATGAAGAAGTCAGTGATGCCGTAACCGTTATAGGCCACCGGCGCAGGTTCACCCGTGTCAAATTCATAATCAACATCGAAGATAAAGCGCGGCGTTTCATTGCGCTGGCTCTGGAAGCGTGCGAAGCTGAAGCTGACATCCCGCGTTCCCAGGTTCTGAATCTCGCATGGGACCAGCCCGAAGCTCATATTGATGATGAAGCGGTTGATGCCGTAATTGGCCTGCAGATCGGAAACCGTACTGCGGATTTCGTCAGCAATCAGGGAGAGTTGGTAGCCTGCCGTGTCGCTGATATCCACTTTGATCACCCACACGTTATTCGCCAGAGTGAACAGGTCAGTATTCCCACTGCCGCGCAGTGTGGACAACAGATTTTCGACCACTTCAGCCACCAGATCACCATGAGCGATCTGCTCGATGGAATCAGGCAGCGAAGATCCGTAAACTTCCTGATGCTGCTTTTCCCATTCTTCGCGCTGCGCCGCCGGGAGGGTGCTGGTATCGACCGCATCTGATCCGAAGTCGTCCACGATCAGGATGGCCGTGCGTTCCGATGCGACAGAAGGCTTATTCCCATTGTTCCAGCCGTCGATATACTGCTGAAGCCATGTCGCATCGATGGTGTTCCCCAGAACTTCGTCGATCAGCTCCTGCGGGATGCCATCCGCCGCGTCCAGTTCGGCATTCGCGCCTTCCAGACCATTCAGCGAGAAGCGGCTAAGGCCGTTTAACGAGAAGCGCCCCTGCCCGTTAAGCTGATCAACCGTGGTGGCACACAGGCCGGTAGAGCTGCTGCCCTGTGCATTCGTCGTCGGGATGCTCGTCAGGCCGGAGAGCAGCAGGATCAGAGTCAGGAAAAAAGCGGTTTGGAATTTCTTTCCAGAAAAGACAGAAGTGTATATCCGGGTAAAATGAGATCGCATTGAGGTGTCCTTCCAGAGTTAACTGATGTACTTTTAGCACTGATGTAACGATTCTGATACATCGTTTACGATTATATACGCAAATACGGTCTGGCTCGCGTATTTATACAGGTTTTTTACAGGTTTGGGAGTATATCCGCGTTCAGATGGGTGAAAAAGCGGGTTTATCCCTGCGCTTTACAATGCAGGGCGATGGCGTGGAGCAGGTCATACAGACTGGTGCAGGTGATCACTGCGTCCTGATCAGAATGAGCCAGCGTGTGAAGCTGCCATGTGTCCGCCGTCAGATGGATCGTGCAGCGATCGGGCTGCGTTCTGCCCGCCTGTGAGATGCCCGTGATCGTATAACCGGCGCGTTCGAGGGCGCGGCGTGTCCATGCCGCCTTCAGGTGCAGGGAGTCGTCCGGCACATCTGCCGTATCCGGCGCGTGCAGGGCAATCACCCCGCGTGACGGCTGCGTGAGCTGAAATGTCCCCGATGCCGCGTCGAATTCCACCCCTTCAATCCCTTCATCCAGAAAGATCCGGGCAAAGGCCCCCGACAGCAGCAGATCTTCCGGCGCACCGTCGTATAGGGTCCCGGCTTCAGAGAATAATAACAGCCGGTCGGCAGTCCGCAGCGCCAGATCGAGATCGTGGGTGGAGAGCAGCACCGCCCGCTGGAATTCCCGCGCACAATCTCGCAGCAGGCGCATCAGTTCCACCCGTCGCGGCAGATCGAGAAACGCGGTTGGCTCATCCAGCAGCAGCACCGGTGTATCCTGTGCCAGCGCCCGTGCGATCATCAGCTTCTGGCGCTGGCCGTCGCTGAGTTCGTTCATCAGATGCGCCGCCAGTGAACCCGCCCCGACCGCCTCAATCGCCCATTCGATGCGCTCGTGATCTTCGCGTCGCAGCGTGCCGGACCAATCGGTGTACGGGTGACGCCCGAGCGCGACCAGTTCATAACCGGTCATCATCTCCAGCGGCAGCCGGTCGGTCAGGACGATGCTAAGCCGCTGCGCCAGTTGGCGCGGACGCATATCCTGAATTGCATCGCCTTCGATGCGGATTTCCCCGGCTAACGGCGGCTGCATCCCGGCCAGCGTCCGCAGCAGGGTGGTCTTGCCTGCCCCGTTCGGGCCGAGCAGGGCGACCAGCTCGCCACGGCGCAGCCTCAGATGGATGTTCTCCGCGATCACAGTCGGGGGGCGGGTGCTGCTGTAGCCGAGCGTCAGCCCCTGCGCTTCGAGTACGGTCTTGGTCTTCAGGTCAGATGTCATCATCATGTTGAAACACATTTGAAATGGTCAGAAGGTT
>CAYNDH010000112.1:0-15242 GCA_964395665.1 uncultured Anaerolineaceae bacterium | reverse complement strand
TTATATGGCAGGGGCATTTGACGAACACGAATATGCTGCCCAGCGTAAAATCCTGAAAGAAGAAGTCGTGCGTATGAACGATGAGCTTCTTCGCCTTCGTGAAGAGGTACTGACACCACAGCAATTGGAGGAGCGCAAAAATGCTGTGCTTGCCATGTCGGAACAGATGCAAGCGCAGAATATCCCAATCGATCCACCGTTCGAAGTCAAGCAGCAGATTATTAAACTGGTGGTCGATAAAGTGATATTAAATGTTCCAGAGAAGAGGCTTGAGTTGCAGGGTGCAATTCGTGGTGCTTATCCGATTGCGGTTACCCACAAGGGCATGGATTCATTGCCAGGATCAGCATGAAGTTGGCAGGGAAGGTCAGGCTGCCCTTGGCGCGAGAGATGGTGACGATCTTGTCCTCAATTGGCTGGCGCAAAACTTCCAGGGTGCGCGTGTTGTGTTCGGTGGCTTCGTCCAGAAAGAGGATGCCACGATGGGCAAGCGTCACTTCGCCGGGTTTGGGAATCGAACCGCCACCGATCATCCCGGCGGTGCTGATGGTGTGATGCGGCGCACGAAAGGGACGGGACTGCATCAGCGGGTGATCACCGGTCAGCAGATCGGCCACCGAATAAATACGGGTGACTTCGAGCGCTTCTTCCAGTGACATGCCGGGTAAAATGCCTGACATGGCACGGGCGAGCAGTGTCTTGCCGGTGCCGGGTGGACCACTAAGCAGGACATTGTGTGCGCCGCCCGCGGCAATCTCCAGCGCCCGTTTGACCAGTTCCTGTCCTTTGACATCGCTGAAATCAACGATGCCGTCCGGTGTGCGCGAGTCTGCTGTGAGGGTGGAGCGATCCAGTTGGTAGGGCGGAATCGGCGCGAGATTATAGAGATGCTCGACCAGATCGCCTAATGATGGAACCGGAATGACTCGGATGCCTTCAACCAGAGCCGCCTGGGGTGCATCATCGACCGGGACGTAGATCGTCTCAAAGCCCGCCTGACGTGCTGCATAAGTCATGGGCATGACGCCTTTAACGTGCCGGATGCTGCCGTCCAGTGAGAGTTCGCCGATGAACAGGGCGCTTTCGATGGCATTCAGCGGAACCTGATCGGTGGCAGCCAGTACACCCACTGCAATCGCCAGATCATAGGCGGTGCTGTGTTTGGGGATGTCGGCAGGTGAGAGATTGACGAGATAGCCTTTGTTGGGAAAGGTCAGGCCGCTGTTTTTGATGGCCGCCCGGACGCGCTCGCGGCTCTCTTTGACGGCATTATCCGGCAGGCCGACGATGGAAAAACTGGGCAGGCTTGCCCGTGGGTTGAAGTCAGTCTGCACTTCGACGATGCAGCCATCCAACCCGATGACAGCGCAGGCGCGCACGATTGCCAGCATAAGTCCCTCAATAAATGGTGATGATCAGGATGAATAATGCACTTAGTATAGCGTATGTGGTGGGGGCGAAGACTGGAGAAATGGGTGGAGAATAGCAGGGCGGACATCTGCTCTGAGTGGACCAGCACACAGTTTCACAAATTTGTGTATAACAAGTACCACGCCGCGTTTCATAACGGCGTATCCACTGAAGTCAGGATGAGTCAAGAGAAAACACGATGATCGAAGAATTTGAACAGGTGGCACTGACTGAAGATCTGCCTGATTATGGTCTGAAAGCGGGCGATGTGGGAACCGTAGTCGATATTACGCCCAACGGCAGGCAGTTGACATTGGAATTTTTTAACTTTTCAGGTGAAACGGTGAGCGTGATTCCTGTTAAACCGACACAGGTACGCCGGTTAGAACATGATGAAGTGATGCATGCACGTTCAGTGAGATCAGCATAGAAGGCGATCTCACATGATCTGCACCTTTATGCTCGCATTTTTGGTTGTGCCACCAGTACCATCAATGATACTTACATCATGGAGGTGAGTTTGGAGATAACGTCGGTGTGGCAGACGGAAAAGATGGAGTCGGCGTCAAAGTAATGATTGATGTCGCAGTTGGTGTAACACCCGGTGCAGGGATCGTGTCCAGATTTCCAAGATCCAGATAGAATAACTCACTTCCGTCAGGATGCCAGACAATATCGTAAATAGGTCCCATACCCTGGAATTGTGTTATTTGTTGGCCTGTGGCAGTGTTCCAGATCGCAATCTTGCCGTCAGCTCTACCACTTGCCAATTTACTTCCATCCGGACTCCAGGATAAAGTTGTAACTTCACTCGCTCCACCCGAAATAGTCAGAACTGATTGCCCGCTGACTGCATCCCAAAGAATAATCTGTCCATCCGCTGCACTGCTTGCGAGTCTTGAACCATCAGGACTCCAGGTCACGTCTAGTGGATAACCCACATGACCTGAAAGTTCGGCAAGCTCTTGCCAATTTGCTACATCCCAAATAACCACCTGCTTATTTCTTCTAACGTATGCAACTTTTGACTGCGTAGGATGCCAATCTAGAGTATAAGCGCCAACACTTACGAGTAGCTCCTCATTTAATGCTTGTCCTGAAGTTGCATTCCATAAGGTGAGGTTGCTATTGGCTTTTGTCGTTGCATTATAGGTAATAAAGCCAATCAACTGTGTGCCGTCGGGACTCCAATCAATACCATTTATTGCTTCACCTTCAACAAGTTGTAAGAGAATTGCTTCAGTGTCCACATCAATGACAAGTAATAAGCCCCTTCCAGCAGTTCCACCTAAACCAACTGCCAGCTTCTCGCCATTAGGACTAAAGATTAGCCTTCTTATGTTGAAGATCTCAAAGGAGTTCAATCGTAGATCTGGAGCTTGAACCGAAAACACCACTTGATTAGATGCCAGATCAATAACTTCAATAGTTCTATCTTGATATCCTACCGCGTATAGAGTACCTGCCTGATTGATATCAAATGCATAGACCAGGTTGGGTTGTTGTGCATATATGCCATTTTGGTAAATAGATCCCAGCAGGAGGAAGCACACAACTATAATCAGCCCGAAGGGTGTGATCAACCTGTTCTGCATGTTGTAGACTCCAGAAAATACCAGCGCTATCGGGCAAAATGATATGGATTAGCTGCTCTTTGATAGACATTGCTAAGCCAGTAACAACGAAGTACAGCATAGTCTTCCATAATCTGCATCTTTATGCTCGCATTTTTGGCATGTGCCACAGTACCCTCAACGATACTTACATCGTTAAGGTACGTATGCAGGTAAGGTCGGTGTGGCAGACAGAACAGATGGAGTCGGTGTCAAAGTAATGATTGCTGTCGCAGTTGGTGTCACACCCGGTGCAGGGATCGTGTCCAGATTTCCAAGATCCAGATAGAATAACTCACTTCCGTCAGGATGCCAGACAATATCGTAAATAGGTCCCATACCCTGGAATTGTGTTATTTGTTGGCCTGTGGCAGTGTTCCAGATCGCAATCTTGCCGTCAGCTCTACCACTTGCCAATTTACTTCCATCCGGACTCCAGGATAAAGTTGTAACTTCACTCGCTCCACCCGAAATAGTCAGAACTGATTGCCCGCTGACTGCATCCCAAAGAATAATCTGTCCATCCGCTGCACTGCTTGCGAGTCTTGAACCATCAGGACTCCAGGTCACGTCTAGTGGATAACCCACATGACCTGAAAGTTCGGCAAGCTCTTGCCAATTTGCTACATCCCAAATAACCACCTGCTTATTTCTTCTAACGTATGCAACTTTTGACTGCGTAGGATGCCAATCTAGAGTATAAGCGCCAACACTTACGAGTAGCTCCTCATTTAATGCTTGTCCTGAAGTTGCATTCCATAAGGTGAGGTTGCTATTGGCTTTTGTCGTTGCATTATAGGTAATAAAGCCAATCAACTGTGTGCCGTCGGGACTCCAATCAATACCATTTATTGCTTCACCTTCAACAAGTTGTAAGAGAATTGCTTCAGTGTCCACATCAATGACAAGTAATAAGCCCCTTCCAGCAGTTCCACCTAAACCAACTGCCAGCTTCTCGCCATTAGGACTAAAGATTAGCCTTCTTATGTTGAAGATCTCAAAGGAGTTCAATCGTAGATCTGGAGCTTGAACCGAAAACACCACTTGATTAGATGCCAGATCAATAACTTCAATAGTTCTATCTTGATATCCTACCGCGTATAGAGTACCTGCCTGATTGATATCAAATGCATAGACCAGGTTGGGTTGTTGTGCATATATGCCATTTTGGTAAATAGATCCCAGCAGGAGGAAGCACACAACTATAATCAGCCCGAAGGGTGTGATCAACCTGTTCTGCATGTTGTAGACTCCAGAAAATACCAGCGCTATCGGGCAAAATGATATGGATTAGCTGCTCTTTGATAGACATTGCTAAGCCAGTAACAACGAAGTACAGCATAGTCTTCCATAATCTGCATCTTTATGCTCGTATTTTACGATGCATTAGGATAATCTGGTATCGAACCTGGAAGGGAAGCTCTGCCCTTCCTGTTTTAAGGCAGCGTGGGAGCGAAGCAGTAATCCTCATTTGTCCTGGTATTGCCCAATACAAAGACTGTTAGTATGATCTCGTGATTGTGATAACAGATTGCGCTGCTGTGAGTCGCGTGGGAAAATTCGCCGTAGACATGTTTTTTGCTTACTGCTAGAATGCATATCCTGATGTCAACACCTGGTTTGAGGAAATTAAATCATGAAAGTTACGACCTCGGTGAAGCGTCGCTGTCCCAAGTGTCGCGTGATTAAGCGCGCAGGGAACGTGATGATCATCTGTTCAAATCCGAAGCACAAGCAGCGACAGGGCTAAGCACTGGTTGCTCGAAAGAAGGAGATCGCTGAAGAATGGCGCGTATTGAAGGTGTAGACCTGCCGCGTAACAAGCGTGTGGAAATCGCATTAACCTATATCTATGGGGTTGGCCGGACGACCAGCAAGCAACTGCTGGAAGCCGCAGGCGTTGACCCTAATCTTCGCGTGCAGAATCTGACCGAAGCGCAGGTCCAGAGCTTACGCGATGAACTCGGCAAGCTGACTGTCGAAGGTGATCTTCGCCGCCAGACGCTGCAGAATATCAAGCGTCTTTCGGAGATCGGATCGTACCGTGGTCTGCGTCACCGTCGTAACCTGCCGGTGCATGGACAGCGCACCCGCACGAATGCCCGTACCCGTCGCGGCCCGAAGAAGACCGTACCGGGACGTGGTCGTCGTCGTGGTGCAACAAAGAAGTAACGACTTTTCTCCGTTACTGCATATTTGTCAATCAGGAGCTGACTCCCCTGTATGGGTGGGTCGGCTCTACTGTCAGTTGATGAAGATGCAGATCGAAGAAGAAATCTATTGCGGGCGTGCTGTAAATCACGCCTTTTCGCAGACTGTAGCACGCTTTGCTGGTGCGCCCTGCCCCTATTAAGAGTCAGGGCGCGTCTTGACGTAATAGCCATTTTGGAGGTTGCATGGCACGTACAAAGAGAACTGCTAGCCGTAAGGTTACCAGGAAGGTCGTAAAGAATATCCCTTACGGCCAGGCCCATATTTTCGCGACATTCAACAACACGATTGTGTCGATGACCGATCAGTCGGGGAATGTTGTTTCGTGGTCCAGCGCAGGCACCAGCGGGTTTAAGGGGAGCCGCAAGAGCACTCCGTATGCCGCCCGTATGGCCGCGCAGACAGCATCGGAATCGGCACAGGGACACGGCATGAAGGAAGTCGATGTCTTTGTGAAAGGCCCCGGCCCCGGTCGTGAAGCCGCGATTCGCGCTATTCAGGGGAGTGGTCTGAAAGTCCGTTCGATCAGTGATGTGACCCCCGTCCCGCATAACGGCGTGCGCCCACCCAAGAAACGTCGCGTTTAAACCCACTGGGTATCTGACGCTATCGAGTCGAATATGACGAGGAGGAAGTGGGTTGGTTACAAGTAATATGGTTTTACCGCACAAAGTAGAGATCGACGCGAGCACGCGTAATTACGGTCGCTTTGTGATTAGCCCATTGGAAAGCGGTTACGGGCTGACACTGGGGAACGCGCTGCGGCGTATTCTGCTGTCGTCACTGCCGGGTGCTGCCGTGACCAGTGTGCGTGTTTCGGATGTGCATCATGAATTCTCGGCAATTCCTGATGTGCGTGAGGACATGACACAACTGATTCTGCAGATCAAGCAGCTTCGCCTGGTACTGGATGGCGAGCAGGCTCGTCTGCGGCTGGAGCATCGTGGTGAGGGGACGGTGACTGCTGCCGATATTCGCCTTCCACCGGAAGTCCAGATCATCAACAGTGACCTGTACCTGTTTACCGTCGATTCGCCGAATGCGCATATCGAAATGGAAATGGAAGTACGGGCCGGGCGTGGGTACAGCCCTGCTGAAGAGCGTGGCCGCCTGCCGATCGGTGAACTGCCGGTTGATGCGATCTTCAGCCCGGTGCGCCGTGTCAACTTCGAAGTTGAGCGCGCCCGCGTTGGTCAGCGTACCAACTACGACAAACTGGTGCTGGAAATCTGGACGGATGGCACCCTGCGTCCGCAGGAAGCGCTGGCACAGGCTGGACAGATTCTGATTCGTCATCTGACGGTCATCAGTGGGATTGACGTGGATGTGCTGGTCGGGATCATGGATGAGGGTGAGGGCAAGGCGGACGATCATGTGCCGTCGAATGGCAAGCGCCCGGACCTGTACGTGCGTCCGATTGAGGAACTTGACCTGAGTGTCCGTGTCTTTAATTCGCTGAAGCGCACGGGTATCACGACGGTTGGAGATGTGCTGGATATGCTGGAACGCGGCCAGGACGCGATGCTGGCGATCCGCAACTTTGGTGAGAAATCACTCGACGAACTGGTAGAGAAGCTCCAGGAAAAGGGCTATCTGCCGTCTGGACAAGACGAAGAAGAAGCCGCCGAGTAAGCTGCGCGGCACAGAGATCAGGTCAAGGATACGGATAAGTCATGAGACATCGCGTTAAAGGAAAAAAGCTCAATCGCGACGGTGGACATCGCAAAGCACTGCGTATGAATTTGACGATGGCCCTGCTGAAGAACGAGCGCATTCGTACTACACAGGCCAAGGCCGAGTTCATTCGCGGTAATACCGAGAAGATGATCACGATTGCCAAGCGTGGGCTGGCGAAGGCCGAGGCCACGGGTAATGAGCAGGTTGCAGTTCATGCGCGCCGCATCGCGGCCAGCCGCCTGAACAATGACCGTGATCTGATTCAGAAGCTGTTCGACGATCTGGCGCCGCGCTATGCATCGCGTCCGGGCGGTTACACCCGTATTTATAAACTGGGGCCGCGCAAGGGCGATAATGCTGAAATGGTGCTGATCGAACTGGTGGACCGCGCCGAAACTGCCTAGTCTGGCGCGGAATGTTTGAGCGAACGCATCGACCGCACTGAATCCACCCGCTACCGGGGCATACTGGCGTATGAAGGCACGCGTTATCAGGGCTTTCAGCGGCAGGCTCCGGGAATACCGACCATTCAGGCGCGGGTTGAACAGTCGATTGAGGCGGTCACCGGCCAGAAGGCGACCGTGATTGGGGCAGGGCGGACAGATGCGGGAGTCCATGCGACCGGGCAGGTGATCTGCTTTGAGACAGCGCAGACCGCATGGAAGCATTCGGCGGATGTGTTGCTGAAAGCCCTGAACGCTCACCTGCCGGATGACATCGCACTTCAGGCGCTGCGGGTTGAACGGGATGAACGCTTTCACCCACGTTTCAGCGCCAGCAGCCGGATGTACGAGTACACGCTGCTGACATCACCACGGCGACAGCCCCTGCATCATCAGCGTGTCTGGCACATCCCGCAGACGCTGGATCTGGAACAGATGCAGGATATGGCGCGGCTGCTGATCGGCGAACACGATTTTGCGACATTCGGCCAGCCGCCAGCCGGAAACAATACAGTACGGCGGATCTTTCGATCCGAATGGCGGGTGCAGGGCGAATTCTGGTATTATCAGGTGCAGGCAACCGCCTTTCTACAGCACATGGTACGCCGCATAGTGGGGATGCTGGTCGATGTCGGGCGGGGACGTCTGAGCGCAGAGGCATTCGAAGCACGTTTCCGCGCCGCTGATGTTTCACAGGCGAAAACACTGGCACCGCCTCAAGGATTGGTGTTAGTCGCAGTGGAATATCCGACGCAGCACCAGTAAAATACGTAAATTTGAAGACGTGAGTAGTGCGGGGGCAGTGCCGCCGCAGAACATTTCACCCGATTTCGGTGAGGGACGCTCACCAGAAGACAGGATTTGCAATGAGAACCAAAACTTTCGTAACCACACCGTCTGACGTTGTCCGTCAGTGGTGGGTTGTGGATGCCGAGGGTCAAACGCTGGGGCGTCTCGCCACAAAGATCGCGACTGTCCTGCGCGGCAAACACAAGCCCACCTACTCGCCTCATATTGATACAGGCGATTATGTGATTATCATCAACTGCGACAAGCTGGTTGTCAGTGGTAACCGCCTTGATGATAAAAAGTATTACCGCTACTCTGGCTTTCACGGCGGGTTGAAAGAAGTTACCCTGCGTCGTCAGCTTGAGAAACACCCGGAACGTGTGATTACCGCAGCGGTCAAGGGGATGCTTCCTGATGGCCCGTTAGGTCGTCACATGCTCGATAAACTGAAGGTTTATGTCGGCCCGGAGCACACGCACCAGGCGCAGAACCCGCAGGTTTTGGAACTGAATTAAGGAGCGTGTGAAGAATGTCATCACAGTATTATGAAGGAATTGGCCGCCGTAAGGCCGCTTCTGCCCGTGTCCGACTGTTCCCCGGCGGCACTGGCAATCTGATCATCAACGACAAGGACGGGCGCGAATACCTGCCCCGTGAAGGCGATGTCGAAATCCTGCTGGAACCGCTGAGCAAGCTCGGTCAGGAAAACAGCTACGACATCAGCGTGCATGTGAACGGCGGCGGAATCTCCGGCCAGCGCGATGCCATCCAGCTCGGTGTGGCTCGTGCGCTGCTCGAAATTGACCCGGAACTGCGCCCGACTCTGCGTTCGGGTGGTTTCCTGACCCGCGACTCCCGCGTCAAGGAACGCAAGAAGCCCGGTCTCAAGCGTGCGCGTAAGGCCCCGACCTACACCAAGCGCTAAATCCGGCGGCTCCATTGGGGCTGACTTTTACCGGATAGCTGGTTGGTTGGACGCTAAAAATACCGAACACGAAGGCAAGCATTTCACCGCTTGCCTTTTTTGTTTCTCCTGAACCATGATGCCGTTGATGTCAGGTTATGCCGTGATTTCTCCGATAGCCGTTGCTATACTCGTGATGTCGTGACAGCCCAACAGAGAAGGTGATGACCGTGAACTATTTGTCTGCTGCAAGCCTGACACAGCATGTCAGCGCAATCGCGGATGGCATCGGACCGCGTCCTGCTGGCAGCCGTGCCGAGATGCAGGCGCGCCAGTATGTCCGCCATGCATTAAAAGACGCCGGTGTTGAGATCATGGTGGATGTGCAGCGCTTCTCTGTGCCCGAGACATGGGGCTATGCCGCGCTTACTCATACCGCCGTTGGTGTGCTGAGCAATCTGCTGCCGGGGAAACTGCGGAAAGCCGGGGCTTTGCTCACGCTTTTCAGCGCCTACCGGTTGATGCAGTTTATGTCCGGCGGACGCAGCCCGTTTGCAGGTGTGGCCGCTGACGAAGACAGCGCCAATCTGATCGTCCGTATTCCGGCGAAAGGCCGGGCACGGCATAAGGTGGTGCTGATGGCGCATCTGGATACCAATCGGCACCGGATTTCCGCCTCTCCGACCGTGCGCCCCTATTTCCGGATGTTCACTACCGCCGGAATCGTGCTGGGATTTGCCAATGCCATCGCGCAGTGGTTTGGCTGGAACTGGCTGCGGAAGCCGACCGCGCTGGCTTTGACGGCTGCACTTCCGCTGCTGCTGCTCGATGAGGGCGGGCCGTTTGTGGCTGGTGCGAATGATAATGCGTCTGGTGTGGCCTGCCTGATCGGTCTGGGGGCGGCGCTGAATCACGAACCGCTGGAAAATACCGAAGTCTGGCTGGCGTTTACCGGCGCCGAAGAGTCCGGCTGTCATGGCATCCATCATCTGCTGGACGCGCACCGCGTCGAACTGGCGAATGCTTATTTTATCGACTTTGAGCGCGTCGGCGCGGGTGACATCGCCTATGTGACGCAGTACGGCTCGATGTCGCATCTGGGCGGCTATCAACCGGATGCGGAATCGCTTGAACTGGCGATCAGGGCGGCGCGGAATCACACGGGACTGATGGTGCGCGGGGCGTCGGTCGCGATGACGGACGAAGTCGGTGCGCTGCACAGCCGGGGCTTCCGGGGCATCACCCTGACCGGTGTTGACGCAGATGATGAACCGATCCGCTGGGCACAGTTGGACGATACCTCGCAACATATCGAGCCTGCAAAGCTCGAAACGGCGGCACGCTTCGCGCTGGCGATGGTCCAGACATTAGATGAAAGCCCGTAATACATGACAACTTTAACCATCGTGGGACTGGGGCCGGGCGATGCCGCTGACCTCACCCGCCGCGCATGGCAGGCGCTGGAAAGTGCTGAAGCGGTGTACCTGCGGACGCGCCAGCATCCCTGCGTGCCGGATCTGCCCGGAAATAAACGCTATCATAGTTTTGACAGCCTGTATGAGAACGCGACAGCTTTCAGTGAGGTGTATGACGGCATCGTGCAGCAGGTACTGGATGCCGCTGCGCTGCGGGATGTGGTCTATGCCGTGCCGGGTGATCCGTTTGTGGGGGAATCGACTACAGCGCGGCTGATCGAAGGGGCGAAGGTGCGCGGCATCCCGACTGAAGTGATTCACGGCATCAGTTTTATCGAGCCGATGCTCGGCTACATCGGGATTGATGCTATCGACGGCCTTCAGATCACCGATGCGCTGGTGATCGCGGCGCAGCATCACCCGCAGATCAACCCGGATGCACCAGCGCTGATCAGTCAGGTGTATAACCGGCGGGTGGCATCGGATGTCAAGCTGACGCTGATGAATCAGTATCCGGATGACTTCCCGGTGAAGCTGATCCACGCCGCCGGGACCGGTGAAGCACGGGTTGAGGATGTAGCGCTGTATGAGATCGACCACAGCGATCAGATCGAACACCTGACGTCACTCTATCTACCTGCACTGGGCGAGATGTCGAGCTTCGAGCGTTTTCAGGAGATTATCGCGCATCTGCGTGCGCCGGAAGGCTGCCCGTGGGATCGCAAACAGACGCATTTGTCGCTGCGTCCATATCTGATCGAAGAAGCCTATGAAGTGCTGGATGCCATCGACCGCGAAGACATGGACGCGTTAAGTGAGGAACTCGGCGATCTGCTGCTTCAGATCGTGCTGCATACACAGATCGCGACTGAGGACGGCGATTTTTACATGGCCGATGTGCTGCGACAGGTCAATCAGAAGATGATCCGGCGGCATCCGCATGTGTGGGGCGAAGTGGCCGCTGAAAATGCCGAGCAGGTCGTCACCAACTGGGAAGCGATCAAACAGCAGGAAAAGGCCGCCAGCGGCGAACAGAAACCGAAATCGGTGCTGGATGGCGTCCAGCCTGCACTGCCCGCGCTGATGCGGGCGTATAAAGTGCAGGAAAAGGCCGCGAAAGTCGGTTTCGATTGGGATCATATCGACGATGTGCGTGCCAAAGTGCTGGAAGAAATTGACGAAGTACAGGCGGCAGACAGTCCCGAAGCGCGGTTAGACGAAACCGGTGATCTGCTGTTCGCGCTGGTCAACTGGATTCGCTGGCTGGACATCGATGATCCAGAGGCGGCACTGCGGCAGGCGACGCGCAAATTTACGCAGCGCTTCCATTATGTAGAAGAGCAGGTACGCGCCAGCGGTCAGGATTTCAGCGCGTTTACGCTGGCCGAACTGGATGCTTTCTGGAATCAGGCGAAAAGCAGCATAAAACAGGGAAAATCAGAATGACGCAGCAGGGCATGGCGACTGACGCGCTCGACGCATTGATCACCGAGCAGATGCAGGCGCATCAGGTCCCCGGACTGGCGGTGGCGCTGATCGGTCATGGATGTGTCGCCTATGAGCGCGGTTTCGGTGTGACGAGCATCGAGCCGGATGCCGCGCTGCCTATCACGCCGCAGACGGTGTTCCGGGCCGGGTCAGTCACCAAGCCGATGACCGCGACCCTGCTCATGCGGCTGGTGGAAGACGGCCTGCTGGATCTTGATGCGCCGATCTGCGAATATGACCGTGATCTGCGGCTGAGTGATCCGACAGCAGCAGCGAAAATCACGCTGCGGATGCTGCTGAGCCATACATCCGGGCTGCCAAGCGATCTGGAATATCATGACCGGCGTACACAGCGCGGATATGAGACGGATCTGGAACAGTATACAGCGGAAAAACTACTGCACTACCGGCTGATCGCGCCACCGGGGACCGGCTTTCATTACAGTAATCCGGGTATCAATCTCGCGGCGCGGCTGGGGGAAATCGTTACCGACAAACCGTACCCCGCCCTGATGCGTGACTATCTGTTTGCGCCGTTCGGCATGTCCCGCTCCACATTCGATCCGCTGGAAGCACTGACGGTTCCGCTGGCACTGGGACACGCCCGTGATACGAGTAATCAGGTCAGTGTGAAGCGGCCCTTTATCGACAATCCGATGGAGTATCCCTGCGGCTATGCGCTGACGACCGCCCATGATCTGGCTGCGTTTGCGCTGGCGCATCTGGGGGATGGAGGGCTGTCCGCCGATGTGATCCAGTCGATGCATCACGTGCAGGCTGATCAGTATAACGGTGAAGGCTATGGACTCGGCTTTCGTCGTCGGCAGTATCGCGGCCTGCGATTTGTTGGGCATAACGGCGCGATTGGCAAGTATGGCGCAGTGCTGGCGATGCTGCCGGATGTCGGCTGCGGGATGGTGATGCTGTTCAACCGTGCGCCGGGTTTCTGGGGAAGTGCGCGGCAGATCATGGAGCAGGCACTGGATCTGCTGTCCGAGACGGATGTGCCAGTGAGTGAGCAGCAAAGCGCTGCGGTGCTGCCGAATCTTGGCCCATATGCCGGGCGTTACCTGAGTTATGATCTCGGCCTGATCGAAGTTGCGCCGGATGGCATCCGCGTTAATGGCCGGCTGACCGAGCGTCCGCATATCACACGGCTGGACGATGAGCGCTATTACGTGATCAACGGCGCACTGGCGGAGCCGTATCACGAGCCGCCGTATGATGTCGATCCGGCGGGGCTGGCCTGCTTTGCCGGGATCTATGATGCAGATATTGACCGGTGGGTGGTGCGTGTCGAGGGTGATGCGCTGATGATCTACTCGGAAGATGACCGCGTCGAAGTCCGGGCGGTGGCGTTGAGTGCGAACCGTTTCGCCTGTGATTTCGGCGTGCTGGATTTTGAGGATATAGAGACTGGTCAATCCGGGGCGGTGGTGAGCGCACTGGGTTATCGGTTTATCCGTGCGGGAGAGAATGCCTAGCCGGTTGTGTAATCACGGCTGAAGGGCAAGGTCACGGTGAAGACTGCGCCCTGATTTTCCCCTGGGCTTCTGACGGAAATCTGGCCGTGGTGGGCGGTAACGATCTCGCGGGCGATAGCAAGGCCGAGTCCCGTGCCACGGCTGGGACCACGCGATTTATCGACCTGATAGAAACGCTCGAAGATGCGATCCAGTTCAGAGGATGGGATACCGATACCATTATCCTCAATAGTGATTGTCACCGCCGGAGTCGGCTGATCGGTCTGCGTGGTGGAGACACGGATGAAGCCCTGCGGCGCGGTGTACGTGATCGCGTTGCCGATCAGATTGGTGAAGACCTGCGCCAGCCGGTCACCATCAGCCATCAGCGGCGGCAGCGGCTGGAGATCGTTGGTGAGGACGATATGCCTGCGCTGTGCGACTACCGCCAGCCGCTGCGTGACCGCACTCACGATCTGGTTGACATCTTCCGATGCGAGTCGCAGTGTGGCAGCCCCCGAATACAGGCGTGACAGTTCGGTCAGATCATTGACCAGCCGCGCCATCCGAGCCGCTTCATCGTTGATGATATCCGCCGCTTTTACGTAATCCTTCGCTGTGCCATCGGCAATCGCCTGTGAATAGCCCTGAATTGAGGTCAGCGGCGTCTTCAGATCGTGGGTGATGTTGGCAAGGAAGTCGCGCTGCGACTGCTGATTCTTCTGGACTTCCTCTGTCATGTGATTGAACGCCACCGCCACCGCCCGGATTTCTGCCGGGCCTTCCAGCGGCAGCACCTGATCGTAATCCCCCTGTGCGACGGCTTTGGCGGCCAGTGCCACACGCTGAAGCGATCCGGCAATCGCACGGCTGGTGAAAATCCCTAAAAGCAGCGCGACCACCAGCCCAACGACAGCGGATTGCAGCAGCGGGACACCGAGTGCTGATCCGAAGTCTGTCAGTGCGCTGCGGAGACTGCGCCCGGGATCGATGTCAGCCAGTATGAGGGTGTAGATGCTGCTGCGCGGCCTGACGCTGATAAAAATCCATTCCCGCTTCTCAGGATCACGAAATGAACCCGCAGTGGTATTGCTGTTGACATACTCCGGCGATGACAGGCTCAACTGACTGAAAGTGGTCGCCTCTAAATCAACGCCAAGCTGGAGAAAATTATCCGAGTCCGGGTAATGCCCGTGCGAGTCATACTCGATAAACAGTTCATTGGGCCGCTCACTTCGCACCAGAATGATACGAATATCGTACTCTTCGGCGGTCTCCTTCAGGCGGCTATTGCGCAGGGTGGGGTAGGCTGGTGCGCGCAGCAGTTGGGAAAGCTGGCGCACACTGAACGAGCGTACCTTCAGGTTCAGTTCGCCATAGCGCTGATTCACGGGTTCAGGCTGGCGGCTGATAATCAGCAGCAGCGCGCCGAACATCACACTCAGCGTAATGGCTAACAGGGCGAAATAGGAAATCAGCAGGCGGGCGCGTAATGACATGAAGACTCAGAGTTCCAGTTTATAGCCTAATCCCCACACAGTATCGATGGTGGGACTCATCCCTTTGAGTTTGTGGCGCAGGTGTGCGATGTGGACATCAACTGTGCGGGTTTCCCCGGCGAAATCATAGCCCCAGACCAGTTCCAGCAGCTTATCGCGGTCATAGACCCGTCTGGGATTACGGGCCAGCAGCAGCAGCAGATCGAATTCCTTCAGGCGAAGTTCTACCCGTCGGTCACCGACGTGTACGGTCCGGCGTTCAGGATCAATCGTCAGGTTGCCAATCGTCAGGCTTTTATCACTGTCGTCGGGCAGGCGGCGGTCGGTGCG
>CAYNDH010000111.1:0-15259 GCA_964395665.1 uncultured Anaerolineaceae bacterium | reverse complement strand
CACAAAACCGGCTTGCAGAGGCGCATTATGATCGAAACGTCAACAGAACCTAGTCATTTCAACTTCATCACCTTGTTGAGACTTGTTTCATTTGCGCTTATCACTTTTTTAGCATACTTTGCTTACTATTAAGTATTATAAATCTAAGGAGATAGTCTCCATGTTCAAGCTTTTAATCGCTTTTACCACCTTTTGGTCGTTTCTGTCGCCTGTTCAAGTACAATCATCCGATCTTTGTGACCGGGATACTGTGATTGCTTCCTTTGCAGAAGCAGACGATTTACGCACATGGGCATCTGAATATGCTGCCAGTGATTGTCCGCAAAGCGTCAAACGTGCCGTTAATGCGCTGGTCGCTGCATCGGATTTGATGGCGTCCGAATTTCTGATTTTCGCGTCCGGTAGCGATGCTGCGAGCCTAAGTCCGATCTGGAAGTGGTATCAGGGGCGATCCTCATCTTGGCTTTACAATATTGATGTGGTGAATAATATGCTGACGCTTATTGCCGACACCAATACCGAGCAGCAGGGCGAGGTTACAACTGCCCCAGTTCTGGCGTATGAATATGAAGGCGATTTTACCGCACAGGTACTTTTAGACTTCTCCCCGCTCAGCGACAAGCATGGCGCGGGCTTTGGCATTCGTGCTCCTGCTGATCTGACTCAATGGGTGAGAATCACATGGGTTGGAGCTAATCTGGAACTGACAGTGAATGATGGTGAAAACAATTCAACACGCACAACACTATCATATCTGGATGAACAACAGGTGTATCTCGAAATTGCTCGCAATCGCTCCATAATAAGTGTCTCTTATAGTGTCAATGGAGATGATTGGTCGTTGATTGAAGAAATTCAGGGTGTAGCCTTGCCAGATAGAATCGAAATTTACCTTACAACCTTCTGGGCGGAAGAACGTGGTGCGGGCGTTGCGAGGTTCTCAAAATTCTCGGTTCAATAACCTGATTTAAGGGGAATTGTAGATTGTAATGGATAAACGAATTAAGGGATACCTAATGCCAGCGGGGGGGTGAAGACGCTGGCTTGCGACAACACCCATGTATAGGCCAGACAAACAGGAGACGATGTGCGGCGGCAGGCCGCAAGACATGCGACGTATCCCATTGAAAGCCAAAGCTTTTCAGGTCGCGAAAACTCTGCTCATGCCAGCCACGGAGCGCGTAATCAAACGGACGACACCAGCGTGAATTGGTGACCAGACACCACGGGCGTTTGTAGCCGGGTTCCCAGTGGATACAGACGTACAATGACAGCCATCCGGCTTTCTTGAAGACCTCGACCTGTCCACACCATGTTTGGCCGGGCGAGACCAGACTGGCGATTGAACACACGCGCCCGGTCCGCAGGCGCACGCGGGTCTGTTCCTGCACCCGCAACAGGTACATCTTGCCCAAACGGTCGAAGGCACGGATCAGATCCGGCGAGGTGCCAATCCCACAGTCGGCCTGCACCGTCAAGGCAATCGTGTCCGGCAGCCACAACTGTAAGCGTGCAATCAACGCTTCAATCATGGCGACCTGTCCCTTGGCAGGATAGTGTTTGGGAAGGTAGCAGCGCTACAGCAGTGGGATGGCACGCTGGCTTGCATCACAAGGGATTGAACCAGAGTTTGCGTAAACAGCATGGGTAAACGGATAGATAAAACACAATTGGTCAACCGTATTGCCGGGCGCTTATCGAAAGACCCTGGAGAGATTGAACCGGTAGCAGATGCTATGTTAGAAGAAATCTACGAGGCATTGAAGCGAGAGGAAAGCGTCGCATTGCGTAATTTCGGCACATTTTATATCGACGTGCGGCGCTCTGGAACCGTGTTCAAATTCAATCCGACCCAGCGTCTCAGGGCGTTGTTTGGCTGGTCGTCCACGTATAAAGGCGAGTTATGAAGCGCATCCGCTGCGTGATTAACGCGCAATCCATCTGGCAGCAGAGAGGCACGGTCCGCTTATATGACCAGCGATAAGTGGTAAAATGATACAGATGCTGATGAAAAGGTTTTGAGTGACGATGATCGAACGGGATGAAGAACGAGAAGATCGCATTCACAATGAGGCGATTGTTGATGCTTACGGCCCTGAAGAACAGGCTCTCGGCTGGTACTACTACCTTGAGGAGCGCATGACGCTCCCATTCAAAGCACGCTGCATTGCCTCACGTAAAACATCACCCCTGAAAGTGGGCGAGGTAGTTGAGGTGCTGGAAATGGCGGACGAAGACGATTGCATGAGTGATATGATCGTCATCATCCGGTTTGGGGACCGCATGGTGGGAGTGCCTCTGGCACAGCTTGAGCCAACAGCAGGGGATGCGACGATGATTGATGCCATCAAAGACTGGCATTACTGGGTCGGCAGAGGACATACGTTCTGATGCCGGATGTTTTTGCACACCGTTATCCCAACATCAATCGCTTTGTATCTGAGCGCGTCTGGATAGAAATTGGCTCTGATAAATACAGCATGTCATTCATCCGCGCACTCGACCCCGGCGGCCTGGTGTGGGAGGGAGAGCAGTTCTATGACTCACTGGATGATGCCCTGGCTGACCTGGAGCGCGGGTTAGCGCAGTGGCTGAAAGAAGTCGCAGGGATGGCTGATGAGTGACGAAAAAGTACCGGAGAAAATGCGTGGTGTCTACGATGAGATCATCGCGCTCACCGACGCGGTTTGTGTTAGTCATTTGAGCCAGGAGTATGCTGATTTAAGCCGCAGGATGGCCGCCGCTCTCAGCCGAAAGCGCCCTTCACCGCTTGCCAGTGGACGACCGAAAACCTGGGCCGCAGGTATCGTCTACGCCCTCGGTCAGGTCAACTTCCTGTTCGATAAATCACAAACCCCGCACGTTCCAGCCCGCGATCTGTGCGCACTTTTTGATGTAAGCCAGAACAGTGCCAGTGGCAAAGCCAAGCAAATCCGCGATGCGCTCAAAATTCATCTGTTCGACCACCGCTGGCTGCTGCCGAGCCGGTTAGACGCCTATCCAGCCGTCTGGCTGGTTTCGGTCAATGGTTTCATTGTCGATATTCGCCAGATGCCACGCCCGATCCAGGAAGAAGCCTATCGCAAAGGCATCATTCCCTATATCCCTGATGACAGCGATGAATGAACCGAATGAGTCCATTTGAGGTTGTCACCACCTTCTGTGTCACAATGGACGAAAGTTACCGTCGGGGGATATTGATTCTGTATCCGGCTGGCTGGCAGAACTTCTGGATGCAGCCGCCGGAAATTAATGTATACAAGGTTCAATGTTCGCCTGAAGCAAGGCGGGTATCATTACTCCGCCCTGCCTGTGTGCTTCATCTGATCTTACTCGACAGCTTCTAACCACTCCAGCGCTTCATCCGGATCTTCAAAGACTTTGACAACAAACCCTTTGTCAATAGAGTCCTTCATGAATCGGTTCATATTGGTCTGGCCCAGTATTTTGTCCGGAAGAACAACTGCCCAGAATTTCGAGCCAGCCGCAATAACACGCGCATTCCACTCGGTTCCCACCCAGATGCCATCTTCTTTAGGCAGGGCAGAATTCAGCCGATCATCAGAGAGCCATTTTTGCGCCCCATGCTCTTCAAGAATCTCCAAGCCTCGATTGAGTACAGACCGGAATTTTTCTCCATAGATAAACTTATGAAATTTGTGGTGGACGATCTTGCTCTCAGGATGATACCAAAGTGATGCATAGTCGTTTTCAAGAATGGTCTCTACAGTCATGTGCTTTTCTCCTAATATTTTAGTGACCACATTGTGGACATTAACCTGACGATTTTTATAGGTGTTCGTTTTTTGATGCTACTCAGCAGATCCCAACCATGCCAGGGCTTCTTCTGGCAGGTCGAATGTTTCAACCATGATCCCTCGACTGGCATATGAGTTAATAACGCGCTTCATATTGGCCTTACCAACTGGCGAGTCAGGCAGGATGGCGGCCCAGTATTTCCACCCGGATTGAATCATGGGTGAAAGCCAATGCTCTTGCGCCCAATCGATATCCTCTTGAGGTAAGGCAGAATTCTTTCGATCATCGGAAAGCCACTTCTGTGCTCCGCGTTCCTGAAAAAGCGCTAAACCCTGGCTCAGAACATCACGCAGTTTATCGCCATGGATATATTTGTGGAACTGGTGATGGATAATCTTGAATTCGGGATAATACCAGAGGGCGGTATAGGGTGTGTTCAGGATGGTTTCTTTTTGCATTGTGCTTTCTGCTTTGATATGTGAGTGAATGATCGGACACTTGCCCAGTCAATGTCTTGTATCACTTCTACCTGACTTCAATGGTAATCCGTTTTTGAGCCAGTTATCCTTAAGACTTGTCCGTATTCTTATTTTTACGCGGAATATGTAATAGAGTGCGATAGAATATTCTGTATGGCATGAAGATTACATAGAATATTTCCCTTTCTTAATTGTTCTGGTTTATACCGCATCTATAATGAACTTAGAGATCACTCATCTGAAACAGTTTCCGAATTCCAGACCATAAGGCTGCATGATGCAAGAAGAAGTACAGTCAACCGATGTCGTGAATGGAGCAAAGGGTGCTGATCAGGATCGAATTCAGGAACTTGAGAATACAATCACCACCCTGAGGAATGAGAAACTTGAATTAGAGCAACACATTGCGGACTTGCATATTGAGTTGCAGGCGGTTAGCGACGAGTTTGAACGCGCCTATGATGAAACGGAAAAAGCACGTAAGGAAGTTGAACGTGCGAACAATGTAAAATCCGCTTTTCTGGCAAGTATGTCCCACGAACTGCGCACCCCCCTTAACGCAATTATCAACTTCACCAAATTCCTCCTTAAAGAGAAAATGGGACCTATCAACGAACAGCAAGCTGAAGCCTTAGATAAAGTCCGATCCAGCGGTGTACACCTGTTGAACCTGATTAATGATGTGCTCGATATTTCTAAAATCGAATCCGGTTCCATGAATCTGCTGGTGGAAACGAACATCAATGTGCTGGAAATTATCCGTAAAGTTCACTCGATGTCTGAAGCCCTCATCGAGGATCGGTCTGTCAAGATTCATCTTGATGTTCCAGCAGAAATGCCCACCATTATCGGGGATAAACAACGTATCCTACAAATTATCATCAACATCATGTCGAATGCGTGCAAGTTTACTGAGGAAGGCACGATTACATTAAAAGCATCTAATGATGAAAATAACATCATTATTGAAGTTACAGATACCGGATCAGGGATCGCACCAGAAGAACAAGATATGGTCTTTGAATCCTTTAAACAAACGTCTTCTGGTGTGAGAAAAGGTAAAGGCACAGGACTTGGTATGCCCATTTCAAAGCGCCTTGCCCAGGCTCATGGTGGTGACATTACCTTTCAGAGCGAGGTGGGTGTTGGCTCCACCTTTACACTGACGCTACCCATTGCATCCAAAGTAATTGAACCCAATTTTGTGTAGAGGCAGCTATGTCTAAACCTGTGATTTTATACATGGAAGATGATGATTTTAGCCGGGATATTGTGGAACTGCTGTTTGAAGATTTGCCGCAATACGAATTAATCATGTTTGCGGAGAGCAGCGAGTTTCAAGACAAACTTCAGCATCTGCCAGAAGCGTTATCAGCGATCCTGCTTGATATTCACATGGAACCCTTTGACGGTTTTGAAATGCTCAACATGATCCGGCAGCATCCAGTTTTTGCATCCTTACCTGTTCTGGCGCTGACGGCCAGTGTAATGAGTGAGGAAATTACAAAATTGCGCACCAGCGGATTTGACGGTGCGATTGCCAAGCCCATAGACCAGGATCTATTTGCTGAACAAATTGAAGCAGTGCTCAACCGCAAATTAGTTTGGACGATCTAGGTTCGGAGCAATTTAGCCGGATTGCGCCCGTGAAGCACATTTTCCTGGAAGCAATTCTGTCCGGAAATACATTAGAGGATAATAGATCATGGAAGCATCACTTAGTAATAAACGTGTCTTCATGGTCGAAGACGATCAGGCAAATGCGGCAATTATTCAGATGCTGCTTGAACAAAGCCACTGCCGGGTCTTTCGGGGCCGCTGGGGTGGACAAGACACACTCGATCTCTTAGAACGATATTCCCCTATAGACTTCATCCTGATGGATTTGATGCTGCCCAACGGCGTCACCGGATTTGACGTGTATGAAAGGGTTCGCGCAATGCCGGGGATGGAAAATATCCCTGTTATCGCGGTTTCAGCAAGTGATCCATCAGTTGTTTTGCCAAAAGTCCGCGATATGGGCTTCAGTGGGTTTATCGCCAAACCTGTTGATTTTATAAAGTTCCCGGATCAGATTCTTGCCGTTCTGGAAGGTACAGATCGCTGGCATCTGAACCGCAATATGGAGATATAATCCCATGCTTCACTCCTATCATGCCTTGATTATTGAAGACGACCCAAACAATTCAGATATTCTGAAAGAACTGTTGAGCAGTGAAGCCATTGACTGTACGACAATTCTGGATTCGCGCTTGATCCCACAGGTTATGAACGAACTTATCCCACCCGATGTGATCTTCCTTGATCTGGAAATGCCTCATCTTAATGGATACGAAGTGATCGATCTCCTTAAATCAAAACCGGATTGGGCGGCGATCCCCGTTGTGGCATGTACCGTTCACTTAAGTGAAGTCCATATTGCCAGGTCGAAGGATTTTCACAGCTTTATCGTAAAACCCATTGATATGGACAACTTTCCAGATCAGGTTCGGCGTATTTTAGATAATGAACCCGTCTGGGACATCAGCCGACTGCTGTAAACTTCAGTTTCTGATCTATAACACAGCCATGAAACACTTTCACCTTGCGAGTTGAAAGAGCATGTAAGCATTGCAAACCCCCCTGGCACTCTACTGATAATCGAGCCGTTTGGCGCGACCTGCTTTGAGTAGCAAAGGTTCAAAAACATCGGGAATCAATTGGCAGGGACGTTCATCAAAACATCCTCCATGCGCCAGACGAAATGAGCATTCGCTTCTGGGATACACCACTGCAATGTGGCGGTTGTCGCGGACCGCCAGCGCAGTGGAGTCGATGAAACCGATGCCGCTGCACCTTCCCAGACACCGTTGCAGAAAGGCACACAGCGGTTGCAGAATGCTGGGCAGCCGCTGAATAAAGCGCGCATAGCTGAGCAGATGCGGAAACTCGCAGCGCAGATGCTTCTGCACATGCTCCGTGTAGTAGTGCTTGAAGTTCCGGTAGTGCGCTTGATGAAAGTGGATCACGATCGTCATCATCTCGCTCTCGCACAACTCGCTTCGGCGCTGGCGCTGCCCAGCCATGCATTCGCGTGTGCGACGGCTTCCTCTGTCGATGCACCAATAAGCGTATCACCGGGTACGATATGCACCTCCTGCTCGAGATTGAACTTGCCAGCACGCCGCAGTTGTGCGCTCACATCCTCATCGACACCGCTGAGATAGAGCCGACCCCCTACTTCGACCAGATCGTCAGCGTAGCTATCGAGCACCTCGATCAGTGTCGCTCCTACACGCGTCCGCCCACGCAGCCGAATGACGACAGCAGGGCGGGTTGCACCTTTTGGACTGGGCAGTGCTTCCAGTAAAGTCCTTGCGCCGGCGAAGTACAGGCTTCCATAGACGGTGAGAACCGTTACGGTATTGCTGGGGAGCTGCGCCGGTGGAGCTTCCTCGGAGAAGCGTCCGTTCCCCATCGGGATAATCGCCCGGACCTTCACATCACTCGCCGCTGACATCAGATAGAGAATCGCTGCGACTATCACGCCGATGGACACGGCAACCGGGATCGACAGCACCAGTGTCGCCACAAATGTCACCAGAATAGACCAGCGTGCAGCACCGCCTGTACTCCAGATCGACCGAGCTTCCCGGATATCGATTGCACTCACACCAGCGACGATCATCAGCGCTGCCAGCACCGCCATCGGTACGAGACCGACCAGACCGGGAATAAGCAGCACGATCAGGAGCATCCATACACCGCCCATCACGCCAGCCCATCGACTGCGTGCCCCGACACTTACATTGAGTGCGGTTTGCCCGACCGAACCGCCCGCTGGAATGCCCATCAGCAGCCCACTGAGTACATTGCCCGTCCCTTGTGCGATCATATCACGAGAGGGATTTACCGGACTGTCGTCAGGATTCTCCACGCTCTGGCTCACGCCAGCCCCCTGCACAGCGATGATAACGGCGATTGAGAGTGCCGCAAGAATCAGATCCGCCGAGAGCATGGAGAAATCCGGCAGCATTGGTGTGGGGACCCCGCGTGGGATCGGGCTGACATCTGCCACACGCTGAACACTTTGCAAGTCCAGAAGCGGCACCAGCAGTGACGGGATGATCAGCGCAGCGAGCGAAGCCAACTGCGAAACCCGGGTACGTGCCAGCGCAATCATGATGGCGAAAGCCAGTAGACCGATGAGGATCGTTGGAATGTCAAACTGTGATGCATTCGCCATCAGGTTGAGAAACTGGATGATCTCGTTTCCGCCTTCCGGGTTGAAACCGAGCAGTGGGGCGAGCTGGTCGAGAATCAGCACTACTGCCACGCCCATCAGAAAGCCCGTCATCACGGAATGCGAGACGAAGCGCACCAACCGGCCCAGCCGCAGGAAGCCAAAGGTAATGAGGAACAGGCCGATCAGAACGACCAGCATAAACAGTGCCTGATCCCGCTGTCCTTCAGGATAGTCGGCAATCGCCTGACCCGCTGCCAGCGCAGACGCGCTGGTCGTGGAGACCTGCATCAACTGGGCGCTCGTCAGCAGACTGCCGCTAATCGGCGCGGCGATGCTGGTATACAGTCCATAAACCGGATTAACGCCAACCAGTGCAGCAGAAGCCAGCCCATCAGGGACGCTCACCACCGCATTAATCAACCCCGCAATCACATCTTTCCACCACGTGCGTCCACTCGCCGGTCCGGTTTCAGGCGCATTTGCTGACCCGTTTACTGGCACGCCCGTATCCGATGGAACTGAACTGCTCATACCCGCTGCCTTTCGGCTTAAATACACATCAGTAAAATCCAGTGATCAGACCAGTGGCCCAGGCTCCACCTCATCAGACGATATATCATCCTGATAATGCATCATCCTGATAATGCACCCCCATTTTGACTCACAAGCCATGTCTGCGCGTCGGTGTATGCCGCATTCGTGGAATGCCCTCTGACTTCTGTTGCCTCATAAATATGTACCGGTCCGGTGAGCCGCAGCTTGCCGTTCTGCTGCATTTTTCTACGTGCATTTTTACTGACGCCCGTCAGATAAAGCTGTCCACCGACCGCCTGAAGTCTGTCTGCGTAATTGGAGAGGACCTCGACCAGCGTTGCACCGAGATTTGTCTGCCCGCGCAGCCGCAGAATGACAACCGGTTTCTCGGCATTCCGTGGCTCCGGTAGCAGTCGCTCCAGTGTCCGCGCACCGGCATAAAAAAGGTTGCCATAGACATCCAGCACAGTGATATGGTTAGACGTCAGTTCTCGCGGTGGCTGACGCTCTTCCAACAGCCCATCCTCTCGTTTGGATAATTCGACGACCGAGATGTCATTTGAGGATCGCGCCAGATACAACAGCGCTGACAGTACTACCCCAAGCGCAACAGCAGCCTGAATCGGCAGGAACAGCGTCGCCAGAAAGGTGGTGATAGCGACGATGCCCGACGGCCAGCCAATCCTGAAGATCGAGACCATCTCCGCGATCTTAATGCCGCGAACCCCCGCGAGAATCAGCAGTGCGCCCAGCGCAGGCATAGCGATAAACGAAACTGCACTGGGGAAAATCAGCACAATTACCGCCATCCACAACCCGGCAAGGATCGTCGCCCAACGGGTGCGCCCCCCGTAGATCACATTCAGCGCCGTCGCACTGAGGGAACCGCCCACCGGCAGCCCCCGGAATAATCCCAATGTCGCATTGGCAGCGCCCTGTGCGACAAAATCACGTGAGAGATTGCGGCGCGTGCCGTCAGGATTGGGCACACTCTGGCTGACACCCGCGCCCTGTACAAGGATAATCGCCGCGACCGCCGCTGCACCGCTCAGTACCTGAAATGAAATGCTGGAAAATGACGGCAGTTCCGGCGCGGGGAAACCGGTGGGGATCGTGCCCACATCACTGACGATCTCGACACTATCCAGCCCGAAGATCGCGACCAGCGCAGACGGAATGATGATCGCAGTGAGTGTGCCAAGACTGCCAAGCCGCGTCCGTGGCAGCGTGAACGCGAGCACCAGCGTCAGGACACCGATCATCAGCGACGCCGGGTTGATCTCGCCAATGTGCGCGAGCAGGTCAATGGTCTGTGCGATTTTGTTGTCCCCCTCTGCGGCATAGCCTGCGACAATCGGAAGCTGATTCAGTACCAGCAGCGCAGAAACGCCGGTCAGGAAGCCCGTCATCACCGAGTATGAGACAAAGCGGATCAGCCGCCCCAGTTGCAGCAGGCCGAAGACAATCTGAAAAACGCCGATGAGCAGCACCATGATCGCCAGCGCCGCGGTACGTGCATCACCCGTCAGGGCGCCAAGCGCCTGCCCCGTCGCCAGTGATGCAGCGGCAGTCGTTGTGACCACCATCAACTGCGTGCTGACGAAGATGCCCCCGGTCAATGGCCCCAGTATCGACGCGTACAAACCAAGGATCGGGTTAACGCCGACCAGAATACCGTTTGCCATCCCATCAGGGACATTACTGATCGCAAGGCTCAGGCCCGCCAGCACATCCTGCCGGAAGTTGACGCGGCCCGGTAGCTGCCGCTCCAGATAATTTGCCACCACTTCGCGCAGGTCGCTAAGTCCCGGCTGCTGGATCTCCAGCGGCTCAATTTCTGGCGGCAGATCTTCCGGCAGTTGATCCTCCGGCGGATCAATCTCCACCTGCGCACCTTTTGCCCGCAGGTCTTCCGGCTGCTGATCTTCCGGTGGTTCTGCTGTGGTTTGTGTCGTCCCCATACCCTGATTATCCCGTTTCCGGGGTGACTTCCAGCAGAGGCTGTTCTGCGGCCCCGGCACGCTTACGGAACTCACCCGCCAGCAGCATCACGAGGATCATGCTGATCAGTGATGCCGATAACAGCAGCAGAAACACACTTTCCTGCCCCGCAAAACTGCTGCCTGCAAGCACAAATGCGGCGGCATAATTACGCTGCCCGGTCCCGATAGAGAGTACTTTTCGCGTTGCCGGACTCGGCCCACCCAGCAGGTAGCCAACCACGAAACCCAGCACGATCACCAACAGCACCGCCAGAATTGACCCTGTGCCAATCAGCCCGATCACATTGTCAACATTCCCCAGATTCAGCACCAGCATCAGGCCGAGACTGATATTGCTGATCTCGCCCATGATCGGACGTGTCATCTCGGCTTCTTCATCATAGCGGTAATTCATCAGGATACCGGCGGCCAGCGGCAGCAGAATCTGGACGATCAGCGGCATGGCGATAGCCGTCACATCCACCTGAATCCCCGGGATCAGCAGGGGCAGCACAAACGGCAGATAGATGACCGTCACGATCACCTGCAAAACCACCAGCGCGCCCGCGAATTTCATATCACCACGGGCGATCTCGGCTGCCTTGATCGTCATCGGGGCGCCAGCCACACTGCTCATCAGTAAAACGGCGACCTGCAGATTGACTTCCAGCGACAGCACCCGCGAGATGATCAGTCCCGCCAGCGGCAGAAGCACGAAGTTCGCCAGCAGTATCATGAGCATCAGTCGCAGGTTGCGCATCGGCTCCAGAATATCCTGAAGCGTCATGGCAAGGCCCAGTGAGAACATGCTGGTCACGACAAATGCCAGCGTGAAGGTATTCGTTAAGGTGCTGACAACCTCACTCACGACTTAAGCCATTCCTCTCTGTGTTGTTTGCCGACTGCTCTTCTGGCGCAGGCCGCCCGATCTCAATCCGAACCGTCTGCACGCCATCCCTGACCGACACTTCCAGAACGTGTGCATCCTGTTCATAAGGGATGATGCTGATGCTGCCGTTACGCTCCAGATAGGCCCGTTTCACCTTCCCCGGATCGGACTGATTCGTCCGCAAACGCAGCGCTTCCGTGAGGTCTTTGGAGGTGATACTCGCCCGCCGCATCTCATCCCGCTGAACCTCACCATCCTTGATCAGCAGGATGGATCTCCCTTTTACCAGCGACCCAAACCAGTCAGTACGGTAGGCGACAATCGCAAACAGCCAGTGCAGGCCGAGCAGAATGATGCCCGCGAACAAGGTCGGGATGAACGGCGCAGAACCATTGATGGCCCGGCTCATGATCGAGCCGATCATGATTGAAACGATGACGTCAAACGCCGAAGCCTCGCTCAGAAACCGCTTACTGCCAAGCCGTACCAGGGTCAGCGTGATCACATAAATGACGATCGTGCGAAACGCCATCTGCACAGCGTCCACATCACTGACCTCTGCACCCAACCCCAGCAGGGTCTGGAATTGTTCCCACAGCGTTTCAAGCACCCGGTTGCTCCTTCCAGTTTGCTATCCAACACGCCAGCCGCATTGGTTCGGCACTATCTGTGGTGCATTTATGTATGCATCGGATCTTCCGGCCCATGCCGATAACCAATTTTCGAATTGTCTCTATGACTTGCGATACCTGACTTCCCGTGTGCCGAACATATCAAGATCAAACGGCGCACGGTCCTCACCAATCTCATGCTCCACCAGCGCATGTAACTTCTTCAGCATTTGCTCGACCAGTGCCGGATCGTGTCTGGGATGATCGGGATGGCCGATATTCTCCAGTTCACCGGGATCATTCACAAGATCGTAGAGGCCGACATCACTCGTCGCATACAGTTCTTCCAGCGTGGATGGGTTGCCGTATTCCAGCGGACTGAACCAGCGCACCAGCTTGTACTGACCGTCAACAACCGTGCGGTAGAACGTGCGCTTGCGGTAATCAGGTGCGCCGTATTCCACCCCCACCTTCTTAATCCGCATTTCCGCGTCGGTAAACTGATTGCCGGGGGACAGGTCCATCGTACTCAGTGCACCAAACGCGCCGGTCTGGGCATATTCCAGATCAAGCGATTGCAGCAGGTCACTACAGTAGAGCGCACCATCACCAGGGGCGTTTACACTGCCACGCGGACCGGCATCATCCGGGTTATAAATGACACTGCTCAGGCTCCGCCCCTTCAGATGCGGGTAGTGTTCGCGGATTTCCTGTTCACTCAGGCCGGAAAACTCAAGCAGTGTCGGTGCGAGATCAAGATGCGATCCGACAGCGGCGGTTCGCTTGCCCTGCGGGCCACCCGGCACACAGATCGTCAGATTGACAACCGCCGCCTCATCGTAAGTAATCGCGCCCTTTTGCTGAAGGCGGTGTGCGCCGTTCATCTCGCCATGGTCGCAGGTGAAAATGACAATCGTGTTTTCCCACAGGTTCTGGCGATCCAGCGCGTCAAGCACCTTGTTGAACTGCAAATCCACCAGACGCATGCAGTTGACGAGATAGTTGCGGCGTTTGATCCACAGATCAGGACGATCTTCAGGGACATGACCATAGGTGGCATCAATGCTGTCGCGGTATGACAGGACACCGAACGGCTGGAGATGAAAATCATCCTCAAAATTGTCCGGCAGGCCGACATCCCATTCCCTGTCAAACCAGCCGAGACGCTGCTGCGGTGTTTTGAGCGCCCCCATACCACCCGGTGGCGGCATTTCAATCGGATCGGGCAGATAGAACATGATGTCATGTGGGTTCACGAGACTGCACACCATCAGCCACGGCTGGTCGAGTTCAGGCGCTTTCGTCTCTAGCCAGTCAACCGTCTGGAACGCCGCCGCTCCATCGACCTTCTCGCCTTCCAGCGGCGCACCGTACATCTCGCCCCACTGCTGGAAGTCAGAGAATCCGTACTCCTCAAGCGCATCCTCACTATGCTCCAGCCATGACAGATGCCACTTGCCCTTGAATGCGGTGTAATAGCCCTGATCGCGCATCATGTGGCCGATGGTAGGAATATCGCGGGACAGTTCCTCAATCCATGCCTGATTGGTATTCTCCTGTGCGCCGGTCAGATTAGCATGGGCGCCGGTCCACATCGTTGCTCGTGACGGCGTACAGATTGGATTGCTACAGTACTGGCGATCGAAGCTCACACCCTGTGATTCGAGGCGTTCCATTGCTGGGAAACGCACATCGTCAGGCAAGTGCATATGAGTCTGCCACTGATCCATACACAAAATCAGGATATTCGGACGCCGTGAGTGATTCCTGTCGGTCTGATCGTTACTCATCTTGCCCCCTTCTATTTGCGTTATGCTCGTGCGATGCAGCGAAATCCGATATGACTTGCCGAAGAATCGATCATTTCACCTTGTCTTGCTGCCGGGCGATAGCGCAGGCAGTAATTGGGTGCGCACAGATGTGAACCACCCTTTAGAACCTTGCGAGGAATGTGCACACCTGGCTGGTTGGGGATAAGACTCTGCTCAGAGGATTCAACGCGTGGGTTGTGAGGAATGCAGCAGGACTTGACGACTTCATTAGGGTGGTGTGGTGTGAAGAAATCGCTGGTCCATTCCCAGACATTCCCCGCCATATCGTACAGTCCATAGCCGTTTGGGGGAAATGCATTGACAGGGGATGTGCCTTCATAACCGTCGCTCTTGAGGTTCTGCCAGGGGAACTCGCCCTGCCAGGTGTTCGCCATCATCCGGCCTTTGGGCGCGAACTCATCACCCCACACAAATGGTGCGCCTTCCAGCCCTCCACGTGCGGCGAATTCCCATTCGGCCTCGGTCGGCAGTATCTTACCTGCCCATGTCGCATAGGCTTCGGCATCTTCATAAGCAATATGCACGACCGGATGACGATCACGCCCATGCAGAGTGCTGTCTGGGCCTTCAGGATGTTTCCAGCACGCGCCAGGCATGTAAACCCACCATGCACGGTAATTATTCAGGCTGACACGATGTGAGGGCTTGCGAAAAACCAATGAGCCGGGGATCAGCAGGGCAGTATCAACGCCGGGATAATCATCAGGGTTTGGTGGACGCTCGGCTGCGGTGACATAACCGGTGGCTTTAATGAAACGGCGGAACTCAGCATTGGTGACTGGATGCTCGTCAGTCCAGAACCCGTCAACCGTGACGCGGTGAGCGGGGTGCTCTTCAGGATAAAAGTCATTTGACCCCATCGCAAAGGTGCCGCCGGGAATCCACACCATATGCCGCATATCGGTTGTGCGCCTCTCACTGTTAGAGTGCTGTGTAGTCAAAAATCAG
>CAYNDH010000110.1:0-15414 GCA_964395665.1 uncultured Anaerolineaceae bacterium | reverse complement strand
AATGTCACGGACACCCTATGACATTCATCGTCAGATGGCTTCATCGTCAGATGGCCTCATCCGCCCCACTCAATAGCGTCACGGCCTGCCTCCTGTAAGGGCGCAATATTTTGCGCCCCAATCTACACAAGGTTAAGGGATTTCACGGCAGGAAAGCCCTCTATCCCCGTTTTCAAAGGTAGGTATCTATCTCGGTTCAGGTGTCTGCGGGCGGACACGCAGGTCCGCCCCTACACAAAACCGGCTTGCAGAGGCGCATTATGATCGAAACGTCAACAGAACCTGGCAATGCTACCCATTCCATACCCGACGAGAAGAGCATTCATCGGATGCTTAGAGGAAAAGGGAGAAAAGCAGGCCACCGAATTGATTCCCCTCTCCGGGCGGAGAGGGGCCAGGGGTGAGGTTTACTTTCAGGGAATAGTTTGAAAAATCGAACCGCACACACAGAACATTCGTGCTATAATTATCACACTATAGCAGAGAAGGCAGGAGACAGGCTGTTGCAGCGCAATTGCGCCGCAAATTCTGTCACCAGATCAGTATGTCACTCGATTTTGAGGGAAGATGGTCTGATTGCAGCGGCACTAAAAAAATGCGCCGCCGCCGCCGCCGCCGCCGCAACAACGGTGCGTTTACAGCATCGCCTACAACATCGCAATCGACCGCAGAATGCGCTCGTTGATGATCTCGATACGGTGCCGGTTGAACTGGATCGCGCCCATTTCTTCCAGGGTGTGCAAAACGTTGCTGATCGTCTGTGGAGTGGTATTGATATGCGCGGCGATCGCGGTGCGTGTCACACCCGGGCCGCTCAATGAGGGATCTTGCGACTGTTTGACCAGAAAGCGCGCCAGCCGGACGATCACCGAGTACAGCGCAAGGTCTTCGATCTGCCCGACCAGCGACCGCACCCGTACCGCCAGCATCCGGATCACATTCAGCGCGATCTGGGGATTATGGGTCAGCACATCACGGATCACCGCCGCCGGGACCAGCCACACCTGTACTTCAGCGCTCAAACCCATGGCAGACGCGGGATTCTGCCCGCCATCGAGCGCGGCGATGTCGTTGAAAGTGGTGCCGGGGCCGCGTAAGTGCAGGATATGCTCCGCGCCATCCGGGTTGAGCTTGTAGATTTTGACGCTGCCAGCTTCGACAATCCATAATCCGTCAGCGGGTTGGCCTTCGAGAAAGATCACATCCCCGGCGGAGAAAGTACGCAGGATCGACTTTTCAGTGATGTATTGCAGCTCATCGGCTGCAATCCCCTGAAAATAGGCGATGGATTCAATATAGTGCTGAACAGAAATCATGATAAACGCATTACCGGTTTAGCCGCGAAGATCAGCCCCTATTCTAACCTATCCGGTCACAGGGCCGTAGAGCAGTCCTGAAGACGAAAACAAAACAGCGCCGCGACTTGCCAGTCGTGGCGCTGTGGAGTGATCAGGATGTCTGCATATTGTGTTCTAGGGGACGAAGAAGCGCCACTGAATCGCGACCGGCAGCGCGAACACACCGACCAGTCCGAGAAGCAGCGAGACGACGATCACGATCAGGCCGTTACGCCAGCGGACAGCATCAGACAGTTCACGACGGCGCCAGCCGTGATGAGCATTGGCAACCACAACCGCCAGTGTCTGGACGAAAAGATGTTCCCACAGGTGGCGCTGGCTGAAATTCGTCAGGCTGCCGTAGGCGATCAGCAGCACGAGTCCGAACACCCATTGCAGACTCAAAATGGAGCTGTAGGCATTCAGCAGACGGCTGGCGTTCTGGGTCCATGGGCGCTTCTGGATCAGGCCCAGAACGAAGATGACCAGCGCAACCACAGCCACCACCAGAAAGATCCAGCGCGTCCATGAGTGCAGCAGGCGGGAAATGAGCATGATGGTTTCCATTACGATTTTTCCTCTGTACTTGTGTAATCCAATAAACGATTGATGGCTTCACAGTGCCATTCAATTTCAAAAAAGGGGCCTCTGCTCTGCTAATCTGCGAACAGGGTCACGATTACAGCCGATTATAGACCGCAGGCCGCAGTTTCGACAGGCATATAACGCCATTCGGTCAGGGCATAGTGCGCTGGCGTGATCCACACGACTCGCGGATGATGAGTCGGGTCGGCAGCACCATCGAGAACTCGGCCTGATCCGGGAAGGCTTTCTGCGTTTGCAGACACTGGATGGCAAGCCGTGCCAGCCCCTGTTTGGGAATATCGACCGTGGTCAGCGACGGGCGCACCATCGCGGCGAGTTCGATATTATCGATTGAGGCGACCGCGACATCTTCCGGCACACGCAGGCCGTGATCCTTCACAGCAGCGATTGCGCCAATCGCCGCTTCATCGGTGGCGGTGAAGATCGCGCTGAAATCGGTGCCCCCCTCAATCAGACGCTCGATGATATGATACGCGGATTGGGTTGAGGCGATACTGGGATCGAGAAAATCGACAAGCTGCGGATCATAGACAAGCTGATGCTCCAGCAGCGCCTGTTTATAGCCGGTCACACGCTGATCGTTGATCCCGACAAATGCAATGCGCTGATGTCCCAGCCCGATCAGATGCGTCATGGCGGTGCGTGCGGCTTCGGCCCGGTCAAAAGTGACGGCAGGCAGCCCCAGCACCGACTCTTCCAGGCACACAATATACGGGATGCGAGCCGCGATCTGTTCCAGGATCTGCTGGTCTTCCGGTGTATGTGGGATCAGTGATGGCAGGATCAGGATGAGGGATGAGATCTCCTGCTCGTGGATATGCCTGTTGAAGAAGATCGGATCGCGCAGGGCATCCCAGTAAGCGAGAAAGCCGATCTGCTGCTGCTGTTGATAGGCGTAATCATACAGCCCGGACAGGATGACATTATAATAAGGGCGCTCCAGCAGATTATAGCCCTTGCCACCGGTCACAATCCCGATGGTGTTCTGGACGGCGTCATTGCCCTGTTTCAGACGCTGCGCGAATTCGTTGGGGCGATATTCCAGTTCATTGATCGCATCCAGCACCCGGCGGCGTGTCTCCTCTGCGACTTTGCGCGGGCCGTTGTTCATCACATAAGAGACGACCGACCGCGATACACCTGCCCGTCGTGCGACATCTTCCTGCGTCACCGGATTGCGTTCGGGCATCGAGTCCCGTTTGTCAGATTCACTCACTGTACGCCTGTCCCCCTGCCCTGTTATCGTGATTATTGTACTTCTGACTCCGGCGTGTCACCTCAATCTCTGATCTCGAGCGTCAGCGCGACCGGCAGCAGATCATCAGTCACGGCGGTAATCGTCACATCACCAGTTGAAAAGCGCGACCGGACGAACACGGCGGCCTGTCCACCTGTGAGGATCAGCGGGTGCTGACCGATCAGGTCAGCATCGCCCTCTACAGTGAGCGTCACCGCACGCATCTGATAAGGCAGCACGTTACCGTATTTGTCCACAATCTGCACAGCGATTCGCGCCATATCCATACCATCCGCGTGCAGATGGCTGGTATTCGCTGTCACACGCAGCGCGTGGGGGATGTGGCCGGCGTCGATTTTGTGTTCCGCGACCTTTTCGCCGTTGATGTATCCCTGCACGGTCAGGTCGCGGAAGGGCGTCCCCCATGGGTTATAGGGTTCCGGCCAGCGGATAGTGAACGGCGGGTGTGGCAGATGTGGGTACTGTTCGGCATCCGGGCTAAAGCGGCCCTGATAATCATCGCCGATATAAACATCGATCTCATCGCAGTTGCTGAAGATCGTCAGCGGATTGTTACCGCCAGCAGAGCGGTCGCCCATCGTCCAGTTGGTGGCGGCGTGAAGCACGATCTCATCTGACGGCGACTTCTGACTGCGATAGAAATAAGCGGCCATCTTCGGCAGGCGGTAGAGGTCCATCACACCGTGATAACAGATGCGATCACCAGAGCCGAATTCCGCATGGGTGTGATAATCAAATGCGCACCACCCAATCGCGCCAGCAATATCAGGATGTCCCATTTGCAGGCTGTGCTTACGGGCATGGTGCAGCGCATGTTCGACGCGGCGTTCTTCATGATCCCATGTCTTGGTCGGGAACATATGACCGGCGAACTCGGTGATCATGTGCGGACGGATCAGCGGTGTCTGGATGCCGTCCGGGAAATCGTTGAGCGTGAATACATCCTCAAGGAACTCGCTCCGGATGAAGTTACGCACGCCGCCTGTCTGCCGTGTAGGGTCCAACTGACGCGCAAGGAAGTTCGTCTGGCCGTAGAAATCCTCATCATCGGGGGACTCATTGACGCGGACGCCCCACAGGATAATCGACGGATGATGACGGTCACGCTCGATCATCGCCTGCAGATCCTGATAAACCAGCGCCTTCCACGCTTCATCCCCGATATGCTGCCATCCGGCCAGCTCTTCGAAGACCAGCAGCCCGATCTCATCACAGCGATCGAGAAAATAGGGGGACTGTGCATAGTGTGAGGTGCGGACGAGATTACAGCCCAGCTCGTATTTCAGGGTATCGGCGTCCATCTCCTGCAAACGCTTCGGGGCCGCCGCGCCGATATACGGGTAGGTCTGATGACGGTTGAGGCCGAACAGCTTCAGCGGCTGGCCGTTGAGATAAAAGCTCCCGTCAGCACGGAACTCCGCCTGACGAAAGCCAAAGCGGACGGTCTGTGTATCCGTCGTATGGGTCGTATCCGTCTGTGTGCCATCACGGGACAGGTGAACAGTCAGATGATAGAGGGCCGGATCTTCCAGCGACCATAATTTCACCGGGGGCAGCGCATCAAACGTGATCGTGATGTTTTCGGCATGGGCAGGCTGTGCCTGACGTGCAATCACCGCGCCGGTGGCGTCCTTCAGCAGCAGTTCGACATACGCCCCGGAGACACCCGCAGTCCCGGCAAGCTGAAGATCGCAGTGCAGCACGGGTGAGGCCAGCACATCTGCCGGACGCGGAAACACACTGACGATATAACATGGATCGACAATCCGCAGTGAAACATCGCGATAGATGCCGCCGAAGGTCAGGAAATCGACCAGCGCACCGTATGGCGGGACGGCCTGATCTTCTGTGGCATCCACCCAGACCGTCAGCAGGTTATCCCCCGCCGTGACATGCGCTGTGATCTCATACGAGAACGGTGTGAACCCGCCCTGATGAACGCCGAGCAGTGTCCCGTTGATAAACACCGTACCGGTCAGCATCACACCGTCAAAGTCGATGAAAATGCGCTTATCCTGTACCTCATCGGCTGTCAGTGAGAAATGGCGGCGATAGGTCGAGATAAACTGATAATCGGCGTTATCAACTGATGGGCGTGAGAAGCATTTGTTGGTGTGAGGCAGTGTCACACGCTCAAAGCGGCTGTCTGGCACATCATGATCCAGTTTTTCGGGCACAAACAGCCACTCGTGATTGAAATTGCGAACGATTCTCACTGATTCACTCTCCACATGCTGCTGGATAACAGGCGTGATCACATCCTGATTAAGATTGCTTGACGCGTGATTGTAAATAAGTTTATACTGGATCAACATGAGTAGTCAACTCGTGTTGATTACCTGTGAAATTTATATCGGGCAGTTTGATAGAGATAAAAGGTGTAGAGAGATGAAAAAGTTTGTTTCATTGGCAGCAGTCGTCGCAGTCATGCTGCTGACCTCGATCGTCCCCACGATCATGGCACAGGATCTCGGACTCACCCTCTGGATCTACGATGATGGCCGTCTGGAAGTCCTGACGGAACTTGGCGAAGTGTTTGAAGAAGAGTACGGCGTGCCGGTCACAGTTGAAGTCGTGGACCTGAGCGAAATCCGCAATGCGATGACGCTCGGTGCTGCATCCGGCGAAGGCCCTGATATGATTATCGTCCCGCATGACAACCTCGGCCCGATTGTCGAGAACGGCGCAGCGCTGCCGATTGATCTGGGTGACGCAGCAGAGAATTATCTGCCCGCCGCGATCGACGGCTTCACCTATAATGGCGAGCTTTACGGCGTCCCGCTGGCGGTGGAGAATATCGGCTTCTTCCGCAACACCGATCTCGTACCGGATGCCCCGGCCACATGGGGTGAAGTCGTTGAAATCGGCACGGAACTGCTGGATAACGGCGATGTCGATTCGGTGATCGGCCTGCCCGACCTGACGTACAACAGCTATCCGATCTTCACCTCGTTCGGCGGCTACATCTTCGGACGCAACGAAGAAGGCAGCTTCACGGCAGAAGATATCGGCATGAACAACGAAGGCATGGCCGCTGGCCTGGGCTGGATCGGCGAACTGGTCGATGAAGGTCTGATCTCATCCAATATCGACTGGGAAGCATCGCATGTTCAGTTCGAAACCGGTCGCTCGGCATTCATCATGACCGGCCCGTGGGCGATTAACCGCTTCGATACCGCAGGCGTCCCGTATGCCGTCTCCGCCTTCCCCGCCGCTGAAGAAGACGGCGAAGCAGGCTACCCGTTCCTTGGCGTGCAGGGCCTGGTGGTGAATGCCAACAGCGCAAACGCGATTCTCGCGCAGACCTTCGCGGTCGATTTCCTTGTGACCGAAGAAAATTACCAGAAGATCTTCGACGCAGAGCCGCGTCCGTCCGCATGGGCTTCGATCTTCGAATCAGCCTCTGATCCGAATACGGCTGGCTTCAACGAAGCCGGGATCAACGCCGTCCCGATGCCGTCGATCCCGGAAATGGGCTTCGTGTGGGATGCATGGGTGAACGCCGGTGCGCTGGTGGTTCAGGGTGAACTGACCCCGCAGGAAGCACTCGACTCCGCAGTGGAGCAGGTGCTGGCACAGGTCGAAGAATAGCATCCACGATCGGTACAGAAGGTGGCAGTGACTCGGCTGCCACCTTCTGCCGGACTCGTGCGACCCTCTGTTACCTGTTTTCAGATACGCTTTACAGCGATCATCACAAGCACTGCGGCGGCGTAACCAGGCGTGATTAAAAGATGTACTGCGCCCTTATTTCAGACAGTGAGTCCAATTTATGAATAAAGTCTCCTTTATCATCCCCACTCGAGTTTATGCCCTTCAACTCGCTCTACTGGGTCTCTTCGTGGCGGTGGCGCTGTGGCTGATTACCTCACTCATCTCACAGGGCCTTTACCCGCTGGCGTCGGCGCTAAGTGCAATTGCCGTCTTCATCACACTGGTCTTTCTGCGGCGGAAGTTCACGCCGCTGCGATGGCTGGCAATGGCGATGGCGATGGCGATGCTGTTCACCCTTTATCCGCTGTTTTATACGCTGTACCTGAGCGTGACCAATATGGGCAGCGGACACCTCATGGCAAAACAGCAGGCAATCAACCGCCTCGAATCGGAGACGTATCTGCCGGAAGAGGGACAGACCTACCGATGGGCGGTACTCAGGGCCGCAGATGAGTCTCATGCCCTGTGGCTGATCGCATCGGATGGCAGTGGGCTGCTGGCCGTGCAGGGTGAACCTCTGATACCAGCGGCTGAAGTCCCCGGCGTGGGCGAACTGGATGAAGATGGCATCCCGCTTGCCATTGAGGGCTATGAACGCCTGCCGATGAATCAGACTGTCCCGCTGCTGTCCCAGTTAAGCACGGTTGATTTCGGTGAAGCGCCAGATACGGTGCGTATCCGTTCACTGCGCGAAGCAGCATCCTTACAACAGAAGTACCGCTATGATGCCGCACAGGATACGCTGACCGATCTGCAGACGGGCGATGTATACCGCCCGATTGAAGGGACTTTCACATCGGAGTCGGGGCATAAGCTGGCGATTGGCTATATCGAATACGTCGGGCTGCGGCATTTTCAGAATTTCCTGGGGAATGCAGGCTTCCGTCAGCCCCTGTTCAGTATGCTGATCTGGAATATCGCATTTGCCTTCTTCTCGGTGTTCTTCAGCTTCGTACTCGGTTTAGTGGTCACGCTGCTGTTCGAGAATCTGCCGGGCAAGCGCATCATCCGCGCCCTGCTGATTATCCCATGGCCGATCCCGGTGCTGATCTCGATCCTGATCTGGCGCAGCATGTTAAACCCGGATCTCGGATTTGTCGCGCCGATCCTGGAATCGATCTTTGGCAGTTCGCCGCAGTGGTTTCAGAACCCGTCATGGACGCGGATAGCGGTGATTCTGGTCAACGTCTGGCTGTCTTACCCGTATTTCTACGTCATCACGGCAGGGGCGATCCGGTCGATCCCGGCGGAAATCTATGATGCGGCGGTGGTCGATGGCGCGGGCGGCTGGAACAAGCTGTATCACATCACGCTGCCCATGCTGCTCACGATCATGATGCCGCTGCTGATTTCGTCGTTCACATTCAATTTCAACAACTTCAATGTGATCTATATCTTCAACTTCGGCAATCCGCCGATGCCAAACACGATCGTGCCGATGGGTTACACCGATATCCTCATCTCATTCGTTTATCGGCTGGCTTTCGTCACCTCAAATGTCACCAATTACGGGCTTGCTGCCGCGATTACGGTGATGCTGTTCCTGCTGGTCAGCCTGATGGTGATCGTGCAGCTTCGCGTCACCCGGGTTTTCAAAGACGTTAACTAACTGAGGTCACAGAGGAAAACCATAGGAAATCTCATGGAAACTGCACACTCAATTCCCGCGACCCGTGAACCTCAGATCGAACACCGCGCCCCAAGCAAAATACCGGGCTATCTCATCCGATATGTGATTGCATTTGTGCTGATCCTGTTCGCGGTCGTCCCGGCATTGTGGATTGTCTCGGCATCGCTGAACCCGGCCAAGTCGCTGATCGGCGGCACGTTCTTCCCACGGAATCCGGGGATCGGCAATTATGAACAGCTTCTGTCGAATCCGTTTTTCCCCTATGCGACATGGCTGTTGAACTCGATCAAGATCGCTTCGATCACGACCGTCGTGGTCGTCTTCCTGACGTGTCTTTCCGGATATACCCTGTCACGCTTCCGTTTTAACGGGCGCAAGGCGCTGATGATGGCGATTCTGATCCTCAACGTCTTCCCGTCGATTCTGGCGATGGTCGCGATCTTCTCGATGCTTCAGCAGCTTGGCCTGTTCATCAGCTGGCTGGGGCTGGACTCGCACGCTGCGCTGATCCTGATTTACGTCACGGGATCATCAGGTGTCAATGTGCTGCTCGTCAAAGCCTACGTGGACAGCATCCCGATGGAACTGGATGAGTCCGCGCTGGTCGATGGCGCGTCGCCGTGGCAGACCTTCCGCCATATCATCCTGCCGATCATGACGCCGATTGTGATCACGATTGGCGTGCTGACGTTCATCGCAGCGTATGGCGACTTTGTGATCGCCCGTGTGCTGCTGAAAAGCTCCGAGAATCTAACGGTGATGGTCGGGCTTCAGCTCTTCCAGACCGACCGTTTCGATCAGGACTTCGGCATGATCACGGCGGGGGCGGTGCTGGCGGCCATCCCGATCATCCTGATGTACATCCCGCTGCAAAGATACGTGATCGACGGGCTGACCGCCGGTTCAGTGAAGGGCTAACACCAGATGATGAAGCGAATCACATCACTTTTCGTCCTGATCGGTCTGCTGACTTCCCTGTCACTGATTCAGTCACAGGCGGCGGATGAGGATGCAGCAGCCCGGTTTTACTTCGGCGTCGATCTGTCGTATGTCAACGAGATGGACGACTGCGGCGCGGTGTATCGGGAAAATAGCATCGAACGCGACGCCTACGAACTATTCGCCGAACGCGGGGCCAATCTGGTGCGGGCGCGGCTGTGGCATCAGCCAGACTGGACCGAATACAGCACACTGGACGATGTCAAACGCACCTTCCGCCGCGCTGAAAGTGCAGGCATGGCAACGCTGCTCGACATCCACTATTCCGACACGTGGGCGGATGCCGGCACGCAGCAGATCCCGGCAGCGTGGAAGGCTTTCGACGATGCCGAACTTGAGGATGCCGTTTACGACTATACGATAGCGGTCCTGACCGAGCTGGCCGATGAAGACCTGATCCCGGCCTTTGTGCAGGTCGGGAATGAGACGAACTCCGGCATTCTGAAGCGCGGCGGCAGCCAGAACTGGACACGCGATGCGCACCTGTTCAACGCCGGGATTCGGGCCGTGCGTGACTTCTCTACCGAGACCGGCCAACCGATACAGGTCATGCTGCATGTCGCCCAGCCTGAAAATACCATGTGGTGGTTTTCAGAAGCTGAAGCCGTCGGCCTGACGGATTTTGATGTCATCGGCGTGTCGTACTATCCGCAGTGGAGTACATACTCCATCGGGGATATGGGCGCACAGGTCACGGCACTGCGCCAGCGGTTCGGCAAAGAGGTGATGATTCTGGAAACGGGCTATGGCTGGACACGCGAAATGGTCGCCGAATCTGCCGATAATGTGCTGAATCAGGGATTACGCGGCTACCCGTTCAGCCTTGAGGGTCAGTACCGCTTCATGCATGACCTGACGCAGAGTCTGATCAGCAATGGTGCGATCGGGATGGTCTACTGGGAACCGGCGTGGGTTTCGACGCCGTGCCTGACGCGCTGGGGCCAGGGTTCGCACTGGGAAAATGCGACATTCTTCGATTTCCGCAACGATAACGAACTGCTGGACAGCGTCAATTACCTGAACGACGCGTATATTTACCCGGCTGTGCCTGCGGATGGCATCGTCGAAGCGGAATACGGTGCGCCGTTGGTCGAAGACGGTTCCGGGGATGATGTACTGAACGGCTTCGCGGCACTCGATCTGACCGCGCTGTATGTCCGATCCGATGGCGAGATGCTGTCACTGGCGCTGACCATCGCCGGTGACATCTATTCGCGTGAAGGCAGTTATCTGGTGTATTTCGACACCACGCATGACGAACAGGGTGCGAATATCGATGTCGGACGGCGGCCTATCATCACGGCGGATGAATTCAGGCCGGAATATCGGCTGGATGTCACGCTGCTGGCGGAAGGGGATGGAAACCGCGCCAGTTATGTCCTTAGCGCGTGGAACGGCAGCGATGATTGGGAAACGATCTCATACACGGGCGGCGCGGCCATTGTCAGTGGTGATGACGGCACGGTGATCGAGCTTCAGATGCCGGTTTCGCTGATCGGCAGCCCGGAGCGGGTGTATCTCGCCGCTGTCAGCACCGATCGCGGACGCGCACGCGGGGCCAGCGATGTTCTGGGGACGGAACGCCTGCCAGAGATCGCAGAGGATGAAGATCTCGTGCTGGAAGCATTCTTCGAGTTCGTGCTTCCTTAAACAGCCAGCCCTCAAACAGCCAGCCCTCATATCCTGAGACCGGTGAACAGCAGGCGGGGACTTCTCTGCCTGCTGTTTTGCTTTTTTCCGGCTGACCGGTCAGATCCTTATCAGGCAGCAGTTACATATCAGATGCATCAGACGTGACGGATACAGGACGCCAGTCCACACACGAGAGGTTATAGGGATACTGACCGGCAGCGAACGACGGTGTGCGGACCAGTTCGCGGATCTCGCCGGACTCGACATCCACCACCGACAGGCTGAAAGATGAGATCAGGTCGCCGCTGATGTCCATATGCAGGGTGGTATAGGCGATCTCGCTGCCAGCCGGGGACCATGCCAGCGATTCGACCGTGGAGCCGTTCAGCGTCTCACCGGGCGGGACCAGTTCGCGCTCCGTGCCGTCTTCAGGGTCGATCAGGATCATACGAAACAGTGATACGGCCAGCAGCTCGCCATCGGGCGACCATTCCACATCGCCATTTGCCCACTGCGACGGCAGTTCTGCCTGATCGGAGCCGTCACCGTCCAGCAGATAGGTGCGCCAGTTATAGAGGGTAACCGCCAGCGCTTCGCCATCCGCTGTCCAGCTATGCGCAAATGGGGCATAGTTGGGCAGCACACCGCCATAATACAACGGCGCATCATCGGACAGCCCGATGTCATCCCGGAGCGTGATCACGTCGCTGTCACCATCACCGGTATCGTCCAGCGACACGATGCGGACGCCGCTGGTGAGGATCAGGCCGGTATAGCGCTCGACATCCATAAAGCCGAACGAAAGTTGGTCACCATCGGCATCAGGCACCCACTCCGGAAAGAAGATATTGTGCAGGATCTGGTCTTCGTGCTGGACTTCATACACAAGCTGCACATCACCCGTTTCGACATCCACCACCGCGATATAGCTGGTATCGGTTTCGGTCACCGCGCCGTTGAAGGCGAGCCGTGTGCCATCCGGGGACCAGACCGGACAGCGATAGCCAGCGTTGCGGGGATCATACGGCAGGCCGAGATCTTCAAACAGAAACAGCGGACGCTCGTCTGTACCATCGGCATTGATGATGTAAATCCCCTCACCGCCCGGCTCACCATTTGCCAGCCGCACAAATGTGATTTCGCCTTCGGGGATGTCATCCTGTGCGTAGGCCTGATGTATGCCAGAGAGCAGGACGGACAGTGCCAGTAACAGTGGTAATGCGAGAGATACAGCGCGTGCCGCGCCGGAGCTGCCAGTTTGCAGAGATGCTTGCATGTTGTGCTTCCTTTAGAGTTTACTTGTGCGCCTATAACGCCGGATGTGTATTGGAAGTTCCTCTCATCTGCCTTGTGTCGCGTCCAGTGAAACGGCGATTCCCCAGTCTATATCAGCAGATAAGACGGCAGGATATTTTAAACGTTACAGGCGACACTGTCCCAGAGCAGACTTTGGCTTCGCGTTTTGCAATTGAGCTAAAATCCTTTACGATCCCCTGAACAATTCAGACACTGGAGAAGATCAAGGATGCTGACCGTCAATCTCGAAACTGCCCGGCGTTTTATTCTCGGTAAGCAGGGGCTGTGGCCCGGACGACGCTGGCAGGGTACTGAAGGCACAGCACAGGCCATGCGCGAGATCGAGTATCTACAGCTCGATCCGCTGCAAATCATCGCACGCAGCCACGACATCACCCTGCACAGCCGCGTACTCGATTATTCACCCGGCCTATGGGAAACGGTGACCTATGAGCAGCGCCAGTTCTTCGACTGGGGCGGCTGGCTGGCGGCGCGTCCGATGGAAGAACTCCCCTACTGGCGCGTGGTCATGCGCCGCGAACGTGACGGCAGGCCGGATATCACGACACGCATTCACCAGATGGGCGTCGAACATGCCGAAGCCATCGCCGAAATGCGGACGATCCTGCACGAGCGCGGTGTCGTCAGCAACCGTGAATTCACTGCTGCGGCACGCAAGCGCACGGAACATTATCGCGGGCGCAAGGACAGCGCACTTGCCCTGTATTATCTGTGGCGCACCGGCGAAGTCATGACGCATCACCGCGAGAAGTTTGAGCGCGTCTATGCCTTGACGGAAGCGGTCGCACCCGCGCATCTGATCCGTGAAAGTGACGAGATTGAAGCGGATCGCTACCTGATCAGAAAGGATGTCAGCTTCTCCGGGCTGGCACGCATCAACCGGACCAGTGATGCATGGCAGCACGGCGTCCCCTTCGCAAAGATCAAGCCGATCGTCGATGCGATGCTGGCGGACGGCGAACTGGTCGAGGTGAAGGTCGAAGGCTGGAAGGCGGCGCATTACATCCTCAGCAGCGATGTCGAACTGCTGAATGACGTCAGCGCAGGGCGTGTGCCACAGGCATGGGCGCCGCTGGAGATGACCACCACCGAAGAAGTGGTCTTCCTTGCGCCGCTCGATCAGGTCAGCGCACGCGGACGCGCCAAAATCCTGTTCGGCTTCGATTATGTCTGGGAAGTCTATAAGCCGGAGCACAAGCGCAGGTACGGTTACTATACGCTGCCGGTGTTGTGGGGAGACCGTCTCGTCGCACGCTTCGACAGCAAACTGGACCGGACGAGCAGCACCTTCAGGGTTTTGGGCTTCTGGCTGGAAGATGCCACAATGGGGATGGATGAAGCCTTTGCAGAGGCATTAGCACGGGGCTTTGCACGCTTTGTGAGATTTCTCGGCGCGGAAAAACTCGATGCATCAGCGATTGGTGAACCCCTGCTGCGCAAACGGATAGAGGCTGGCACGCAGGTTTTACCCTAGGATGGTGATATGTGTATTTTTGGAGCACATTCTCTGACGTGCCAGGCGCACCAATTACCGATCAGACAGCCGTTTGCTGCCGACCCTCTCATCTGACACCACGTTGCCATTTATCCTGTGCGCCGCATAATCACTGAGATCAAAGTCACTGAGAGATGTAAATCACATACTGGACACAGGAATATGACGACACAGAACACACGCGAACTTTCAGAAGCACCGCCGCCGAATATCTTCCAGACCATTGCCAGGGTCGTACTTGGCGCGGTCCTGATCTTCACCGGCATCTCGCATCTCACCTTCGCACGTAATGAATTTCTGGCACAGGTCCCTAAATGGATACCGCTGAACGGCGATGTCGTCGTCGTGCTGTCAGGTATCGCCGAGATCACACTCGGCGCGGCGCTGATTGTGCTGGGACGGTTCCGTGTGGCGGTCGGCTGGCTCGTCGCGGCATTTTTCGTCGCGATCTTTCCGGGGAATATCTCGCAGTATATCAACCGCATCGACGCCTTCGGGATGAATACCGATCAGGCACGTGCGATCCGACTTTTGTTTCAGCCGGTGCTGGTGGTGTGGGCGCTGTGGTCAACCGGTGCATGGCAGGCATGGTGGCATCGCCGCAAATCAGACCGAGCTGACGAGATCGCAGGGTAACATCTCCGCCGGTCCGATCATCTGTGTAGTATCCGGCTGTGGCTGTGATTTTACAGGTGAATTCAAAGGCGAAGGTCTGAAAGGTGATAAAGATGGCAAGTATGCCTGCAAGTATTCCTGAATCGCATCGCGATCTGCTTGGTACCGATGTCGCAATGCTGGCAACGATTGGGTCAGATGGCTTCCCGCAGGTGACAGCGCTGTGGTTCCTGTTCGATGACGACGGCGTGATCAGATTATCACTCAACAACACGCGGCAGAAGCTGAAAAACCTTCAGACCAATCCGGAATGCACCTTCTTTATCCTCGACCGGGCTAATCCATACCGAACGCTGGAGATCCGGGCACGTGCAGAGGTCACGCCAGATACCGATCTGGCCTTTGCCGGGAAACTGGGCGCCAAATATGGTGGGTTTGACGTCTCCACCAACGATCATCCGGGCGAGACACGGCTGGTGGTCACGCTCCACCCGGTCAAAGTGAATACATGGGGATAATCAACTCCCCTTAAATCCCTGCCCCTTTCGCAACATCAGCTCCAATTCATCGTATCAAGTGATGCACCCTAACAAGGTGATGCACCATACGAAGTCGAAGGAGCCGATGAAAAATGCCCGAACAGCCCATTCATAACGATCGCATAGCAACCATTGGGAAAGCGTAAAGCGAATAGCGCTAATTGCCGGAAATACTATAATGTCCGGTGTATCTCTTAGAGACCATTTGAATATTCAGAAACCGGTTCTGAAGTTTATGAAACCGCCGGACAACGACATGCAAGCATGTTTAG
>CAYNDH010000109.1:9133-15550 GCA_964395665.1 uncultured Anaerolineaceae bacterium | reverse complement strand
GGGCCGGAAGAATCCGGCCCCTACCTATTTACCTTCTTCTACTGATCTCGTTTGCAGATGGTGCGTTAATCCTCATGTGCGCTTTCGGCTGATGGCGGCAGTGTGGTCGAACCCGGTTTGAGCTTCATCCCGGTGCGCACCCAACGAAATTCCCCACAGCGTGAACACTTGTCTGCGGTCTGCGTCGGGCTAAGGTGTTCGATCTGGCCGCAGTTTGAACAGGCGTAACCGGCATCCAGTGGGCGCTGGCTGGCATCACGGATATAGCCCTCATGCGCGGCGTCAGTCGATGGCATCAGCGGCAGGCCGGGGCGCACCTGATCCGCCTCAAACTGAAATACGCTGAAGTGTCCATCAATTTCGAGGTAGGCGCGGCGCACCTGTCCCAACTGCTCGACTCCGCCCTGGCGCAGCTCCATGAACAGTTCATCCCGCGAGAGCAGGGCCGCTTTCAAGCCATCGAGATCCACTAACCCATCACAGACCAGACGGTGCGGCACGCCGTCCACCAGATCCTGTATCGGATGAATCCTGTTCATGATGAAGTTCAAAACCCGCTGGAAGATGACAATCAGCGTGATCACCAGCATCCCATGCGTCAGTGGGACATCCTCATAAAACAGCGGATCACCCGCCGCTGATCCTAACGCGATGATGATGATAAATTCGACCAGTGTAAGCTGGCCGACGCCACGCTGTCCGATAAAGCGCAGATTGAGGACCAGCCACGAGAACAGGAATGCGGTTCGAAACAGGACTTCCAGCAGAAATATCGGGGGCAGATCGCCGAAGAAAATACGCTCAAGGTCAAACGAGTACTCCATTTCGATCTCCTGAGGTCAACGCCTCAATGGTGCAGCGCATAAAACGAAATGTGCAGTTCTTCGTATCATGATAGGCCATGAAAGGATTTTAGACATAATCTGTAAAGTGACGCCGTGTCATGCATTCAGTAATGCATCACTCAAGACCATGAGAGTATGTGGGCCAGCGCCCGAAATCGTAGAGGACCGCCATGCAGTATCAGCAACTGAACTCCCCGGAAGAATTTTACAGACAAGCTGAAGGCTATCTGCTGAGGCAGGAAGCCACCAATAATCTGCTGCTGGGCCTGACCATTAACCTGATCAGGCAGCCGCACGCCTATGGCGGAGAACCACCCTATTTTGGCATCGTGTGGGATGATACGGATGTGGACGCGCCGCGTATTGTCGGCACTGCCCTGCGGACGCCGCCGCGTGCGCTGATTCTCTCGCACATCGAGCATCGTGACGCCGTCCGGCTGATTGCACAGAAGGCTTATGAGCAGTTTCAGACGCTGCCCGCCGTGACCGGCGGCAGGGAAGACAGCCGTCAGTTTGCAGAGCGGTGGGCGCTGATCAGCGGTCAGCGGGCGCGTCCGGGGATGTTCGAGCGGATTTACTGCCTTGAACGGCTGATCCCGGTGACCAATGTGCCGGGGCAGGTGCGTCAGGCAGGGGAAGCTGACCGGCAGCTTCTGCGTCAGTGGATGCGCGGGTTTCATGCCGATGCATTTTACAATCAGGCCCCGCCGAGCGACCAGGAAGTCGAAGGGTGGATCAATAATCGCATCAGCGCTGAAGTCGGGGGCATGTACTTCTGGGAAGATAAAAACGGCAGTCCGGTTTCGATGGCCGGATACACAGGTTTTACGCCCAACGGCGTGCGGATTGGGCCAGTCTATACGCCGGTGGAATATCGCGGGAAAGGCTATGGCAGCGCAGTCACCGCCGCTGTTACCAGAAAGCAGTTGGATGCGGGCCGCAGATTCTGCTATCTGTTCACCGACCTGAGCAACCCGACATCCAATAAGATCTACCAGAATATCGGTTATGAACCGATCTGCGACATCGACGAGTATCTGTTTGAGTGACAGCCGCGAACGAACCGCTGCGGCCTGCTACGCGATGGTGTAGACGGTCTTGCGGCGCTGGGTTGGGTTCAGGTGATGGTGACGCGGGATCATCTGCCAGACGCGCACCGCCGCTTCCATCGCGATACGGCTGTCCATCTTGCTCTGTCCCAGGGTGCGATCCGGGAAATAGATCGGGATCTCGGTGATGCGATAGCCCAGCCGATGCGTGACATACGTCAGCTCGACCTGAAAGACGTAGCCATTTGAGGCGATGCGGTCGAGATTGATCCCGATCAGCGTATCACGCCGCCAGATGCGGAAGCCGCCGGTGACATCATTGACCGGCAGGTGCAGCAGTGTCTTGACATAGATGCGATTGGCAAACCAGCTTAACAGCTTGCGATACCAGCTCCAGTTGGTGTCTACACCGCCGCCGCGCACATAGCGCGATCCAAGGACCATGTCGTAGCCGTCCTGAATTCTGGCGATCATCTGTGGCAGGTACTGCGGCGAGTGCGAAAAGTCGCAGTCCATCTGGATGATGTAATCAGAGCCATCGATCAGGGCGCGCTTGAAGCCATCCTTGTAGGCCGGGCCAAGGCCGTTCTTCTCCTTGCGGTGGATGACCAGCATCCGTCCGGGGAACTGCCGTGCCAGATCCTCTGCCAGTTCACCCGTGCCATCCGGCGATTCATCATCAACGACGATGATATGCAGGTTGGGGATGTTCAGCGCGAACAGCGCATTGACCATCAGCGGCAGGTTTTCAGCTTCGTTATAGGTGGGCAGGACAACAGTTATCTTGGACATGCATTCATCGCTTGCTGATCAGAGATACGAACGGTAATTTCAGCACTATAATTAATGGTAAAGGAAGCTTGAGGTTCTCACAATAGGCAAAGAATTAAGGTAGCCTTTATTGTTCTCGTGTGTTGAGGCTGATCTGAATGCAGCAGGCGCACACGAACAGGGATTCTCATCCTTCTACGATGAGAATCCCTGTCTGCCTCGATGGTCAGTTTCGGATGTGACCGAACTCTTATTCAGTGACGACAGCCGTACCGCTGGCCGTGACCATCAGCATCCCGCCGTTTGAACCGAGCGTCTCATAATCCAGATCGACACCGATCACGGCAGTAGCGCCGAGACGGTACGCTTCCTCTTCCATCTCACGAATAGCGCTCTCACGTGCTTCGCGCAGAGACTCCTCATACGCGGCAGAGCGCCCGCCGACGATGTCCGTAATGCCCGCCATAAAGTCACGGAAGATGTTGGCACCGAGAATTGTTTCTCCCGTCACAATGCCAAGATACTGCTTGATCTTGCGACCTTCAAGGTTTGGCGTGGTGGTTACAATCATCCTGTTTTTATACTCCTGTAAAGCGCTGCTGAAGCGCCATAACGACAACTTTAAATACTATACGCAAATTGTAGTCCGTCCGTTTCCCCAATTATGGGGGCTTATCGGATTGTCGAAGTTCTGAAATTTCGCTGCTATAATGCCTGTCTATCTATTTTCCCTTCAAAAAAACGGCATTCCCAATGGCCATAGATTACGTTATTGACCTGAATTGTGTCCCTAAAGAGACTTTTACCTCCGACGGCATTATGGAGCGGCTGAAAGGTGAGGAACGCGCCCAGACGATCATCGCGCTCTTCCGCGAAAATGGGGATGATCGTCCGCCCTCACAGATGGGCTTTGAGTTCACACGCAGCACACCCGAAGGCGATGAGGAAACGCGTGTGATCGTCGTGCAGGATCTGCTGGACGCCGCTGAAGAACTCCAGCCGGTCACCCATCACTGTGTGGGATGCCCCGCAAACCGGGCGGGACGCCCTTTCGGATGTTTTGGCTTTATCCACTACCCGATCTCATCCCGTGCTGAATACTGGCTGCTGGATCAGCTTCCTGTGCCGGATGAAGCCCTCACGTGGCTGCTGCTGCGGAAGGGGATTGAGGAATTTCAGTACGACGGCTCATCCGTCCGACCACTGCGAGAGGCGAATGACGTCTATTTTGAGGATCGTCAGCCGCTGGTCCGGCGTCTGGGGGAATTCAGTATTGATGCCAACCAGCTCTTCGAGATGATCTTCGCAGTCGGGCCGATCTTCCCGAATCACGCCGCGCTGCTGCTGCTGTTCCTGCACGCGATCAACCGCGAGATGGAAGCCGACACGATCATGAATATCACCCCGGCAGTTCCAGACGTGGAGCAGCACCACCCGCTGATTATCCAGCATGAGCGGGGCGATGATGATACGCTTTACGAGCTGAAGGAATTCATCAGATCACTCTATATCGCATGGAAGCTGAATGTATCGCTGCTGGTGGATGCATAAGGCTGGAATGCCTGGAACAGGTTGTGGCGTGTCATACAGGGCCAGGCCGCATTGCCTGCAATGGCGCCCTGTCCGCGTCCACAATCAATTTTCAGATCGCCTCTAGAGGCTGTTAGGCACTTTGTAAGACCTCACCCCCTGCCCCTCTCCGTGCGGAGAGGGGATTGAGGGGTGAGGTTCAGACCGCGACCTGAACTCAACTTTTGAAAGTGCATAACACTCTCTAGAACCAGTCCCATGCGCCGAAGGCACTGACTCGCGGGGGAAACAGCGCTTGCAGCAGTTCAATCGCCGCATCACTAAGGCCCTCATGCCGTGATACCGCCAGCGCATGGGGGCTGACCGCTCCAAACAGCAGTTGAACGAAATCACTCTGATGCAGATAAGAGAAGGTCTGCGGTGCGCCGTGCTGACTGATCGCGAAGCCTTCCGCGCCAGCTTCCAACTGTATGCGGGTGTGATCGACATCGTACCCTGTCAACCGAAGCTGTGCAGTGAGTTCGGGCATGAGGGCTTTCACCAGCGCCTCACCGTTTAGCACACGGGCGCGCCAGCCAGCAGATGGGGAATACTGTGCGCTCAACCTGACCTCAATATAACGCCGTGCCAGTGCAATCAGGCCATCATCGGGCGGCATTAACCAGCGCACCCGCATCTGACCGCGCCGCAGGGCTGCTTCCCCCGCTGCTGCCAGCAGGGTGAGCGCGGCTTCCGGTGTGCTGGCGATCACCTCAACCTGTTCGCTGGTCAGCAGATGCAGATCATCCTGCCCGGTGCCACTGATATAACCCTGCGGCTGGCCGTCCTGTGTGGTGACGACCAGTGCACGGCGGGCTGATTCTGCCCCCGGCATCCGCCACAGCCACAGATCCGGGCTGCGGGCGGTCGTCAGCCGTCCGGACCAGTACCGCTCAAACATCGCAGCCAGATAGGGCGCATCATGTAACTCCCCGGAGCGCAGAAGCAGCGATGATGCCGTCGGACTGGTGGGATCATCCAGCAGAGCGCGAAGCCGACTCATCTGCCCCGCGTCGAACTCGGCATAATACACCGGCATCACGGAATGAAAGCTGTGGCGCAGGGTATCCGGCATGATGTGATCACCGTCTTTCAGATGAATCATCGCCAGATGAGCGCGCTGTTCGGCAGCATACGTCAGCGCATTCTGAATCACGGCCTGTCCATAGCCAAGCTCGTCATATTCGGGATGGATGCCGGTAAACCCGCTCAATGCCGCCACCTTCAGGTTGACCTGGCCGTAAGTCAGGGTACAGGGGCGCACACCGATATACGCCGCAGGGCGCCCATCCAGCACGCCGACGCGGTGATGTTCCAGCGAGAATCCGGGACGCGCCGGTTCGAACCGGGGCCAGTGATCCCGCCACCAGATGGCCTCCATGTCAGATGGGTCAGCAGATGTTCTGCCAGCAGATAACACCGCGCCCAGTGTATTCATTTCTTCAGCCAGCACCGCACGCACGCCGAAACGCGGCCCTCTAAAGCGCTGTCCTGTCACCGGCTCCACCGTTTCCTTAGGGAGTTCTCAGCCACAATGTGTTGAGCAATTGATCAGGGCGATTATACTAGGAGGGAAAATATTCACTATCATGTGCAGTTTGCTTTTACAGATTGCTTTCGAACGTTTACATCAGGCGCGGCGGTGATCCACAATCAACGTGCTGACAAGTTGGATAAAGGGGCTATCAACCACTATGACCACTGATGACAAACTCGTGATAAAGAATGCTGGCCTTATCAGCCGCACCCGTCGTCTGAATGCGCTGTGGCAGGCACTAAGCGCCGCCTCTAGCATCCGGGAACTGGCGCAGCGCAGCAAGACGTATACGTTCCCTATCTCACAGTCCACCACCACATTCTTCTTACAGACCGAAAACGCCGCCATCCATATCCGCCGCTGGTCGCGCCCGCTGGTGGAGGTGACGGTCAAGCTGCGCGCTCCGTTCGGCTGGCGCGTGGTGACTGATCAGGATGAAGCCGGTGTTTATATGGCCGCCAAACGCCGGATGGTGGTCGGCACCCTGTCTCGCGCCATCTTCGCGGTGATGCTGCCCGAATCGGCTTTCCTGACGCTGAACCTGACCGACTGCCTGCTGACACTGGATGACCTGAACGGCACGCTGCATCTGCCGCCAACCCAGTTGAATCACCCGCAGCGTCCGCTTTCACTCAAATCGCTGTAA
>CAYNDH010000109.1:0-9033 GCA_964395665.1 uncultured Anaerolineaceae bacterium | reverse complement strand
GCCGCCAACCCAGTTGAATCACCCGCAGCGTCCGCTTTCACTCAAATCGCTGTAAAGCGCAGGATTGTAAGCAGGCGGTAAACGTCAGAGCCATAGAGCCGCGCTGTTCGCAGCCGTGCTGTCGCATCGCTGTACGCAGCCGCGCTGTTCGCAGCCGTGCTGTTCGCGACCGCCATCAAGCAGCAATTAACCTTATAGGGTTAAAAATCAACTCACATCCTGCATGTGAGTTTGATCCGTTATGCCACAGACGGACGTTATAGATTAGAATGTCAGTCATAAAATTTGCAAAAAATGTTTGAGGTAAAGGCCATGTATCGGAATTCTGTCCGGAAAACAGGACATTACGGGTGGGTGCTGCTGCGGGTGCTGCTGGTACTGGGGGTGATCTCCGCTGCTGCCATGCCACTTGCGGCACAGCCCGTTCCCCCACTACTTCCTGCGGAAGAGGTGCTGGCAGAACTGTACCGCCGTGTCAGCCCATCGATTGTCGCGATCAATATCATGGAACCTGTGGGCAATGACTATGAAGCCTTTACCGGTGGATCGGGCTTTATACTCGATACGGAAGGGCACATCCTGACGAACTTCCACGTGGTGGATGCCCTGCGCCGCGACGGTCGGATTGAGGTTTATTTCACTGATGGGACGATTGTCCGTGGCGAAGTGACCGGTTTCGATGCCGACTCCGATCTGGCGATTGTAAAGGTCGATCTGCCACCGGAAAAGCTGATCCCCCTGCCATTTGGCGACTCCGATCAGATCGTAGTCGGACAGACGACTGTTGCCATTGGCAGCCCGTTCGGCCAGAACTGGACGATGACCACCGGCATCATCAGCGCACTGGATCGGGTGATCACCGGGCTGAATCGGTATCAGGTCGGCTCTGTCATCCAGACCGATGCTGCCATTAATCCCGGCAACAGCGGCGGCCCGCTGCTTAACCTGCGCGGCGAAGTGATCGGTGTCACCTCACAGATCATCAGTCAGGAACGTTCCAATTCAGGCGTGGGCTTTGCCGTGCCGAGCAATCTCGCCAACCGTGTCGCACAGGAACTGCTGTCCGAAGGGCGTGTCTCATATTCATTTCTGGGCGTTGCGGCAGAGACGGTCACGCTGACGGATATGGAACGGCTGAATCTCGCCAATGATACACGCGGCGTCGTGGTCAGTGATTATGGCGTACGCCGCACCCAGTCCCCGGCGCAGGAGGGCGGTGTCCAGATTGATGATGTGATCATCGCGATCGACCAGCATCCCATTCACAGCTTTGGCTCGCTGCTGGGCTATCTGGCGACCTCTACGCGTCCCGGTCAGGTGATCCGTGTAACGGTGCTGCGCGGCGATCAGCAGTTGGAGATTGAAGTGCAGCTTGGCAGCCGGGGATAAGAAAGCCCCTTTTCCGAGCGGAGAAGGGCTGGGGCATTTTCGGCGCTGATCGCGATACACAAAAGGGCCGATGATCGTGCCCTTTTGTGTTATTTCCTCAATCAGGCTGCCGGTTTAATCCGTCAGACGGTAGGCACCACCTGGGTCCAGCACAATCGGCGTGGCGGTGGTCTGATTATTGACCATCTCGGCCCATTCCTTCGCATTCTGGACAATCGGTGGGAAGGTGTTGTAATGGATCGGGATCACCATGCGCGGCTTCAGCCACTGCACGGCCTGTATGGAGCGTTCCAGCCCCATCGTGAAGTAATCCCCAATCGGCAGCACCGCCAGATCGATACCCTCTTCGCCATAGAGCTGCATTTCATAAAACAGGTCGGTATCGGCTGCGAAATAGATCCGCGCTTCCTGTGTCGTGATCATAAAGCCATGCGCCAGCCCACCGTTACTGCCATCCGGCAGATCAGAGCCGTGTACAGCCATTGTCAGGCGCACGCTGAACTGATCCGCGTAGAAGGTGCCGCCGGTATTCATCCCTTCGATATTCTCGACACCCTGATTCGACAGCCACGAGCCGATTTCAAAATTGGTGATCACCCGGGCGCCGGTGCGTTTGGCAATGGCAACCGTATCGCCGACATGATCGCCGTGGCCGTGACTGATCAGGATAAAATCCGCCGGGACTTCATCAGCGGTGATCGCGGCGAGTGGATTATCGGTCAGGAAAGGATCAATCAGGATGTTGACACCGTTGATTTGCAGTAATGAGGCTGAATGCCCTAACCACTGGAATGAAATAGCCATACGCTGTACTCCTCACTTTCGAAAACGCTATCTGACGGTAAGACAGTCTCGCTTTGCATTATAGCCAAAGTTACAACAACACACTCTAGGTTCTGTTGACGTTTCGATCATAATGCGCCTCTGCAAACCGGTTTTGTGTAGGGGCGATGCTGTGTCATCGCCCGCTGACTGCTTAACCACTGCGGGCGGACACGCAGGTCCGCCCCTACACATGAGCGATTTTTGTAAATGTCAACACACTCTAGCGCAGGTACTTAAGTGTGAATGTAGAAATCACGATCCGTCGGATGCACAATCACGCACTGACAGTGTGACCGTGAAACGTGATCCCGTGCCGGGGCCGTCACTTTCAGCGCGGATGCGTCCGCCGTGGGCTTCGACAATCGCCCGGGCAATCGTCAGGCCGACACCCAACCCGCCCTGATGCCGTGTCAGGTGATCCTCAACCTGTACAAAATCATTGAAAATGCGCTCAAGGTTTTCTGGCGCGATACCGATGCCATTATCCTCAATAACGATCGCGCCCTCATCCGCACCCACAGACTGCCAGAAGATGCGAATCTGGCCCCCTTTTGGCGTAAAGCGGGCCGCATTGTTGACAAGGTTACCCAACGCCATCTCCAGCCGCACTGCATCGGCCTGTGTGCAGATCGTCTCCGGCGGCATCTGCATGTCCAGCGTGTGCTGATGCGTGACCAGCATCATCTCGGCTTCGTTCTTCAGTGCCCTGAACAGATTCGCGACCGGCACCCTCTCCAAAATCAGATCGCTGTTCTGCTGGCGCATGTATCCCAGGTTCACCAGCCCGTCGATGATCTGGCGAAGCTGCTGTGCGCCAGCCGTCACTCGTCCGATCATCTCGACCTGTTCATTGGAGTTGGCGGTATCTTCAAGAAAGCTGGCATAACCCAGAATGATCCCCAGCGGCGTCCGCAGTTCATGCGATGCGATTGCGATGAAGTCATTCTTGAGTTTGTCCATCTCTTTCAGATCTTCATTGGCACGCTTCAGGCGCAGCATATTGCGTGCCACCTCAATCGCTACGGCAGCATTCCCGGCCAGAAGGGTCAGCGCCTGTTCATCGGCGGGTGTCCATGGAAGCTGATGTTTATTGACGACTTCCAGCACGCCGATGACCTCATTCCGGACAATCAGCGGCACACCCAGCAGTGAACGGGTCACAAACTGGAGTTCTTCATCCACTTTGCTGTAATGGCGCGGGTCCTGCTCGACATCCGCGATCTGCACGGTGCGCTTTTCGCGGAAGATCGTCCCGGCGATGCTGTCCAGCGGGACCGGTTTGCCGATGATCGAACGGGCCTGTGGATTCTGTGCACTTGCCGCACGGAAGACAAGTTCCTGCTTGCGTTCGTGCCACAGCAGGATGGACGCACTCTCCGAGCCGGTGATTTCAGCCGCGGCATCCATGATTTTGGGCAGCAGCTCATCAAGGTTCAGTGATGGACTGAGCAGCGCCGTATTGAGAATGGCGTTGATCTCCAGCAGGTGAAACAGCATCGCTTCATCAAGTACATGCGCTGCTGAGATCGGGGTGTGGGATGTAAGTTTGGGAGAGGGTTCAGAGGCCATAGCGATTTCAGACAATTGAACGGTTTTATCAGGCATAAGTATTGAGAAGAGTTTATCAGCATTAAGGACTTCGGACGACCTGTGTGCGTTGGGGTTGTATCAGATTCTGGATTGGATGTGGTTTCTATTTATTTAAATAGCAGTAGTAGTAGGGCCTGTTCAAATGTGCAAAACTCTGTAACGCGAACTGCAATGTGGGTTATATATCGCAAAAAAGGATGTTATATCCAAAGTCCGGATGCCATATATCGCAGAAGTGGGTTTATGAGGGAAAAAAGTTTTGAACAGGTGCCTGTGCATAACTCACCGACTTTTGCACAGGCTGTTCAAAGTTTTGAACAGGTGAGGGGACTTTTGCACAGGCTGTTCAAAGTTTTGAACAGGTTATGAACAGGGTTATGCACAGACTTTTGCACAGACTCGATTCTTAGTAAGCCTCTTTTTGGGATATAAAGTTTGTAACATTGGGATATTGGGATAAGTTATCCCAAAGAATTTTGGGATATAATCGACCGAATCATTGAGAAATTTGGGATATCCGTCATGATCGTCAATGATTCTCATTTAGGGTGAGCGTCTGCGACAACATAAAAATTGCGTTAAATCTGATGAGATAGCTGGAAATGCTAACATAATTCTATGACACTCTTGATATACTTTCCCAGATTTGGTGGGTACTATAGGCACCCACGCGTACTAATCACAATTTTCGGAGGGATGGCGAGTGTCAAACGATGATAAGACTACGGCGCCTGTTGATGTCGATGAGCAGAATACCGCTGATGAGACGGTAAATGAGAATACGGATACCCCGGTTGAAGCTGCGGACGAACAGATGCCGCCGGACTCGATTCCGGAAGGTACCGCTGCACCGGAGCAAATAGTAATGGAAACCGATAGCCAGAAATCACAGGTGGATGAATATCTGGCGCTGGTACAGCGTACCCGTGCCGAATTTGCCAACTATAAGAAGCGCACCGAGCGCGAGATGGGTGAAGCACGGCGGCGCGGTTCACTGGATGTCGTGACGTCGCTGCTGCCCCTGATCGATGACTTTGAGCGGGCGCTGGATAATGTCCCGCAGGACCTCAAGGATAATGCATGGGTTAGCGGTGTGACGCTGATGCTGCGCCAGTTTGAAAAGCTCCTTGGCGAATATGAGGTTGTCACCATTAACCCGACCGGGGAAGCATTCGATCCGACCTGTCATGAAGCGATCGGCATGGAAGACTCCGAAGATGTTGAAAGCGGCCATGTCACCACGACTCTGCGTAAAGGTTACAGCAGCGGAGATCGTGTGCTGCGTCCCGCGCTGGTGAAGGTCGCCAGCTAGAGCGTGACGGTCACCAGCCGACGACTACACAATACCTGCATCAGTTATCCAGACAGACACAAGAAACACACTATTCGAAATTGAGGAGATAAGCAGTTATGGGACGCATTATTGGCATAGACCTTGGGACGACCAACTCCGTGGTTGCGGTCATGGAAGGTGGCGAGCCGGTCGTTATCCCATCATCTGAAGGTGGCCGACTGATCCCGTCTGTGGTCGCGGTCAATCCCAAGACTAATGAACGTCTGGTGGGCAAGGTTGCCCGCAATCAGGCGGTTGTGAACCCGGAGAATACGATTTTCTCCGTCAAGCGCTTTATGGGCCGCAAATTCAGCGATCCCGAAGTGCAGGAAGGCCTGCGGCATGTCCCCTATACGGTGACACAGGCCCCCAACGGCGACGTGCGTGCCAAGCTCGGTGATCGGGAATACAGCCCGCAGGAAATCTCGGCAATGGTGCTGCAGAAGATCAAGAGCGACGCTGAAGCCTATCTGGGAGAAACCGTTGACCGCGCCGTGATCACAGTTCCGGCCTATTTTAATGACGCACAGCGTAATGCGACCAAGGACGCTGGCCGTATCGCCGGTCTGGAAGTCATGCGTATCATCAACGAGCCGACGGCATCCAGCCTTGCTTATGGCCTGGGTGAGAAGAAGAACGGCATCATCGCCGTGTATGACCTTGGCGGCGGTACGTTCGACATCTCGATCCTTGAAATGGGAGACGGCGTGTTCGAAGTCCGCAGCACCAATGGTGATACCTATCTCGGTGGTGACAACTTCGACGAGCGTATCATCAACTGGCTGGCGGATGAATTCCAGAAGGAAAACGGCATCGACCTGCGCAAGGATCGTCAGGCGCTCCAGCGTCTGAAGGAAGGCGCTGAAAAGGCCAAGATCGAGCTGTCGAGTGTCCTTAGCACGGAGATCAACCTGCCCTTTGTTACGGCAGATGCCAACGGCCCGAAACATCTGAACGTCACCCTGTCCCGCGCCAAGCTGGAAAGTCTGGTTCGTGACCTGATCGACAAGAGCATTCGCCCACTGGAAGCCGCTGTCAAGGATGCCGAGCTGTCCACCAAGGACATTGACACGGTCATTCTGGTCGGTGGTATGACCCGTATGCCAGCCATTCAGGAAGCGGTTGAGAAGTTCTTCGGCAAGGCCCCCAGCAAGGGCGTGAACCCTGACGAAGTCGTGGCACTGGGTGCGGCGATCCAGGCGGGTGTTCTGGCCGGTGATGTGAAGGATATCCTGCTGCTGGACGTGACCCCGCTGACGCTGAGCGTCGAAACACTGGGTGGTGTCGCTACACCGATGATCGAGCGCAATACCACGATCCCGACCCGCAAATCGCAGGTCTACAGCACGGCGGCGGATAATCAGACGCAGGTCGAGATCCATGTCGTGCAGGGTGAGCGCCCGATGGCGACGGATAACAAATCGCTGGGCCGCTTCATTCTGGATGGTATCCCGCCCGCACCGCGTGGTATCCCGCAGGTCGAAGTCACGTTTGACATCGACGCGAATGGTATCATCAACGTGAGCGCGAAGGATAAGGCCAGCGGTCGCGAGCAGAAGATCACCATTACCGCCGGTACCGGTCTGCGTGAAGAGGAAATCGAGCGTATGGTGAAGGAAGCGGAGAGTTTCGCCTCTGAAGACGCCAAGCGCAAGGAATCGGTTGAAGTCAGAAATCAGGCCGAAAGCGCGATTTTCACCGCCGAAAAACTTCAGCGTGACTTCAGCGATCGCCTGTCTGATGATGTGAAACAGCAGATCAACGAAAAGGTTGAGGCTGTCCGCACCGCGCAGGCTGGCGAAGATCTTGATGCAATCAAGTCTGCAACCGAAGCGCTGATGACACACATCCAGCAGGTCGGCGGCAGTATGTATCAGGCCACACCGGATGGCGCTCCGGCAGCCGGTGCAGCCGATGGTGCCGCACCGAAGGATGGCGGCAGCGACGAAGATGTCGTGGACGCTGAATTCACCGAAGCATAACTGATACTGAAACACCTGAAAGCCCATATCCGTATACTTCCTGTATGCTGATATGGGCTTCTCGCATTGTTATCATGTGGCGACTGGTCCACAGATCGTCCGCCGCCGGCATCAGCAGGCCGCACCAGCCCAGGAAACCTTTTCGCTCCGTCCTTCGTTTAAGTGGGTACAATTAAAGGAATGGAGTGATGGCATGAAGATCTGGCGTTTACCTGTCTGCATGGCGGGGCTGCTCGGATTGTTATTCGGCCTGACGGGGTGTGACCTGTTCTCGCTGCAACCAGAAGCGCAGTCACTGGAACAGGTTGAGGCGTTTATCGGTGCGCAGCTTCCAGCCGATGCGAGCGATGTTTATCATGAAACGGGTGGTTTTCAGGATACGATTATCTGGCTGCGGTTTGATGCCGCGCCCGATGCGGTTGAAGGCTATCTGACAGAACTGGGATTTGAAGAAGCACTGACCAGCGGCGGAGCAGGACTATTCTCGCCGAGTGCGCCGAAAACGGTGAACTGGTGGGTGGCTGAAGATGCCGCTGACCAGCCCGAGTTTATCGGCGCAGCATATGCCAATTATCCGGTCAATCGGCATTATCAGGTATTGGTCGATCGCTCTGATGCGGAGCGTTGGCGGGTTTATCTGATTGTATTCAATACATGAGTTTGAGTTATCAGCAGTATTCGTTTGATATGAGCCTGTAATACGGGAAGACTATGGCAGCAGATTATTATGATGTACTTGGCGTCTCGCGCAGCGCCAGCAAGGACGAGATCAAAAAGGCCTTTCGCGTGCTTGCGCGCAAGTACCACCCGGATGTCAGCACCGAAACCGATGCTGAAACACGCTTCAAAGAGATCAACGAAGCGTATGAAGTCCTCTCTGATGACGATAAGCGTGCCCGTTATGATCGCTTCGGCCATGCCGGAGTCAACGGCGGTGGTTTTGGCGGCGCAGGGGCGGCGGGCTTCACCGGCTTTGAAGAGATCTTCGAAGAATTCTTCACTAACATCGGGGGGGCACGCCAGTCTACCCGTCGGCGCGGGCCGCGCAGTGGGTCCGACCGGTTTGTGGATGTCAATATCACGTTTGAAGAAGCCGTTTTCGGCGTCGATCAGACGATTGAGTTCGACCGGCTGGAAACCTGCGAAACCTGTGAAGGCTCTGGCGCAGAGCCGGGGACTTCCCCGACCACCTGTCCGCAGTGTAACGGGGCCGGTGAGATCCGTCAGGTGCAGCAGACCTTCCTGGGATCAATGGTACGGGTTGCGCCCTGCCCGCGCTGCGGCGGCGTCGGCACGGTGGTCGAACACCGCTGTAAGACCTGTGATGGCAGCGGACGCCTGCGCAAACATGCCGTCCTGAACGTCAAGATCCCGGCGGGTGTGCGTGAAGGGCTTCAGATTCAGGTGCGGGGCGAAGGTGATGCCGGTGAACGCGGCGCACCGAACGGTAATCTGTTCGTCGTCGTCCATGTGAAGCCGCATGAATTCTTCCAGCGCAATGATAACGACATCCTGCTGGATGTGAGCATCAATATCGCGCAGGCCGCGCTGGGGGATAAGATCGTCATCCCGACGGTGGACGGTGATGTTGAGCTGAAGATCCCGGCGGGGACACAAAACAGCAAGATCTTCCGCCTGCGCGGAAAAGGCTTCCCACGGCTGCGCTCCGATGGATCGAACTCCGGGCGCGGGGATCAGTTGGTGCATGTCAGTATCGCCGTGCCGACCGACCTGACCGACGAGCAGCGTGAATTGTTCCAGCAGTTGGGTGAGACCTTCGGCACGGATGTCCAGCCGCAGATCAATACCAGCGGCAACGGTCGCACCTTCGCCGAGCGCCTGCGGGATTTCTTCACCGGCGAGTAAAACAAGCAGCGAGAACTATAAAACGCCCTGTCATAAGACGGGGCGTTT
>CAYNDH010000108.1:6703-15551 GCA_964395665.1 uncultured Anaerolineaceae bacterium | reverse complement strand
TACCGCTCAACATCGACTTCTGGCGCACGATTCGACGCCAGAATCGGCGTCTCCGCGTACCAGTATGCGCCGGGAGTTTCCGCTGCGACTTCTTTCTTCTTGCCGCTCCATGCGGTGATGTCAATACGATAGACCGCCGTGCGCTTCAGATCTTCGACCGTGGGCAGGCTGTAATCCACGCCGTATTCAAGGTGCGCGGCGTATTTATGCATCAGTTGATTCAACGCTTCGAGTGCTTCATCTGGGTCCGTCACAACACAGCCCACGCCAAACGCCACCACACCGGCATATTCAACACTGAAATTGAGCGCGACCGGGGCCGACAACAGCCGTCCCATCTCCATCACCGTAAAGCAGACTTTGGAGGTCTCTGGCTGTTCCAGATTGGATTTGGTGCGCCCGTGCTGCGCGGTGTGCATGTAAATGCAGTGCCGTTCTTCGTCATAGGTGAACAGGTTGGCATTGAGAAACGGCTGATCGCCTTCGACGGTTGCCAGCGTCCCGACCGGCGCAGTGGACAGAAACTGCCTGATCCATGCCTCATCATCAACAGTGCGGTCACGGCGGCGCGGGATATTCAGGGCGGCGTGGTCGGTTTTTAGCGGCTGTGTCATTGGCATGGACTCCTGTCATAGGATGAGGCAGATAGGTAACGCGAGTAACCCTTCTAACATACGCAGTCAGGCCACTTGCTGTCTATACCAGCAGGAGTCCAATTGGCAATCGAATTTTACAGGTGGTTCAGGGTTCAGGCGCTCATCACACCGCAGACCGGCGCATCCCATGCCAGCGCCTGATGCTGTTCCAGCATCGCCCGGATGCTGGCCGCGATCTCCGGCGGATATGGGGCCGTTTTACGGACACGCAGATCAGCATACGAATTGACACATTCGTAGATCGCAGCGACATTATCACGCGTCTCGTTGACCATCAGCATCAGATAATGCACGCGCTTCAGCGTCAGGCCAACGATACGCGCATAGACCGAGACTTCATCGCCGATATGTACTTCGTTCAGGTAATGCAGATGGTGTTCAAGATCAAAACCGCCTTCCCCACGCGCTTCGAGATACTCCGGCGTCAGCCCGAATTCCCGGATCATGGGATAACCGGCATCATCGAAGATCGTCATGTAATAGCGCACGTTCATATGACCGTTGGCGTCTTCATACTCCGGCGGGATAGTGGCCTGATAAACGTGCATCGTCTGGCGCACATCATCAACGGCAATCGGCTGTGGTTTCATAGGGTCTTCCTGGGGTTAAATCCGGTTATATAGCTCGCGCAGTCAGCAGTACAGGCTCCGGGACGACGCCGAAGCTGACATTCCCCTGTGAATGCATCATCAGGTTGTCACCGCTGAAGTGACAGGTCAGAGTCTGGACGAACGGTGTTTCATAATAGCGGATGACCAGCGTAAAGCGGGCGTCAGCAGTCCATGCTCCGCTGGTGACAATCGGTGCATCCTCAATAAGCCAGCGCTCGTTGAACATCGGCATCCGCCCCGCCAGCCAGCCACCGAATCCGCACGGGATCACCAGATCTTCTCCTCTCCAGCTCACCGTCACGGTGCAGGCTGCATCCGCTGTTTCGTCTGTTTCGTCAAAATCCAGCCGAATCGTGCTGAACGCGTAGTCATTGCTCTCGAAGCGATAGATCCGCCCGGTGACGGCTGTCGCCGTTGGCGAATCAGGCTGTCCGTCGATGGGTGGATGACGAAGCGCGGCAAGCCGGTCTTTCAGCTTGCCATGTGCCGATGGATCTTCAGGCAGCGCGTCAGGCTGTATGGCAGGCAGCAGGAATTCCCACACGTCATCGAGCGTTGTCTGCATATCCATGATCGCGCTGGTGATTGCGATCACGACATCCTGTTCCGGCATCACAACGCAGAACTGCCCGAACGCGCCATCCCCGCGATAGGCGTTATGCCGACAGCGCCAGAACTGATAACCATAGCCCTGTCTCCAGTCGATCTTCTCTTCATGACTATTCGAAATCTGAAATGCAGTGGCTTCGGCCACCCATGTTTCGGGGATAATCTGCTTCCCCTGCCACATCCCCTTCTGAAGATAAAGCTGACCGAAGCGTGCGATGTCTTCTGTGCGGATATTCAGGCCGGTGCCACCGAGATGGATACCCTCTGGCGATTCAAGCCACGTCGGATGCTCGATGCCCAGCGGTTCGAACAGGCGCGGCACAAGATAATCGAGCAGCATCTGGCCGGTGGTCTTCTGGAGAATGGCCGACAGCATATAGGTCGCGCCGGTATTGTAGAGGAAATGCGTCCCCGGCGGATGCTCCACCGGGACTTCGAAGAATACTCTGATCCAGCGGCCATCCGCCCGTTCCAGCATCGGCGGGATGGTATCGACCGCATGGCCGGTGGACATCGACAGCAGGTGGCGCACACGCATCGCGGCCAGATGTTCGCTGATTTCCGCCGGGGCATCATCCGGGAAAAACGACACTACCGTATCATCGAGCGAGAAACGGCCTTCACTGACGGCCAGCCCGACCGCCGTTGATGTAAAGCTCTTGCTGAGCGAATACATCATATGCGGATGCTGCGGGGCGTATGGCGTCCACCAGCCTTCAGCGACCACAGCCCCATGCCGCAGGATCATCACGCTGTGCGTTTCATCCAGGGAGTCCAGCGCTTCGATGAAGTCCAGCACCGCCGATGATGCGATGCCCTGCGCTTCCGGTGATGTGCGCGGGAACGGGTAAATGTTGTCAGGCATCGTGATTTGTCCCTTGAGAGGAAGACATATGGGGGCCAGAAGAATCCGGCCCTACGCTCTATACTACCGAACAGCGTGCCGCACCTGATACGGATCATTGGCGTGCCAGTGATTTTCCGCTTCCTCAAGCCGTTCGCGCACCACTTCAACACCCATCCCCGGCGCGGTCGGCGTATAAATCCGGCTGCTGTCGCCAAGCACAAACGGCGGGTTGGTCAGATCGCGGGCGTAATAGCGATCCGTAGCGGAGATGTCGCTCGGCAGCGTGATCCCCGGCAGCGACGCGAACGCCAGATTCGCCGCCCGTCCGACGCCGGTTTCCAGCATACCACCCACCCACAGCGGCGTTTCCGTCTCAACACAGACCTGATACAGCTTCAGGCTCTCCGTAAACCCGCCCACCCGCGACGGCTTGAGGTTGATGATGCGGCACGCGCCGATTTCGAGCGCAAGCCGGGTATCGTTGGTGGAATGGATGCTCTCATCCAGACAGATCGGCGTAGCAAGCTGCGGCTGAAGTTTGCCGTGTTCATAGATGTCATCAAACCCCAGCGGCTGTTCCAGCATCAGCAGATTAAGGTCATCGAGCTGCTTCAGGTGATCGGCATCTTTCAGCGTATAGGCGCTGTTGGCATCCAGCATCAGCGAAATATCGGGATAGACCTTCCGCACCGCCCGTGCCAGATCGACATCCCAACCGGGTTCGATCTTGAGCTTGATACGCCCATAGCCCTGTTCCAGTCGTTTGGCGATGATCTCCAGCGTCGCCTCGATGCTGTCCTGAATGCCGATGCTCACACCGACATCCGCGTAACCTTTCGGCCTGTGCTGGTCGGGATTCGGCAGGTGCGCGGCGAAAGCTTCAGCCAGCGTCAGGTGATTGGCCCTGGCCCATGCATCCCACACCGCCGCTTCGACGGCAAATTTGGCGACCGGATGCCCACGAAAGCGCCGCAGCAGCCCCGGCACATCAGTCGGCGCGGCGATCGTCTGGCCGGTCAGCGCGGGGATAAAGAATTCGCTCATCACATGCAGCGCGGTCCCGACGGTTTCATAGGTATAGCTGGGCTTCATCTTGGTCGGGGCTTCGCCCCAACCCGTCACACCGTCGCTGGTGATCAGTTCGACAATCACCGCCGACTTGAACGGCTCTGCGCCATAGCTGGTCCGCAGTTTTTCGGCCAGTTCCAGCCCGACCGGATGCAGGTGAATGCGTTCAACTGTAATCGACTGCCATTGACTCATCATGGTTATCCTTTGCTCTGACGGGTGTATCAGGTCGATATACCCTGCTCACAATTAATCGATGCTGAGATCAAAGCCGTAGTCGTAGCTCATGACGTAGAACCCGCGATCCCGGCCTTCATGGATCTCGCGCAGGAAATCGGTCGCGATGAATCCGAGCCTGAACAGCTTCGTCATCACGTCGCGGATATGAAGCTGCCAGTCATGCGCCAGCGTTGGATCATCCCCAATCATCGCCGTAAAGTTCAGCGGGATCTCGACCAGCGCAAGCCCACCCGCCGGTCCGAGAGTCTCCGCTGCTGGAAGCACAAATGATGCCCCGGCCTGTGTCGGATTAATCAGCGTCGCATTGGCTTCCAGATACTGCGGCAAAGCCAGATCAGGTCGTGAGCCGGTCAGACGTTCTTCAACGCGACGGTTTGTCACCCACCATTCGAGCTTGAGCCGATCCGAGACACCGAACAGCGCCAGCCCGTTACCGTCACGCGTCCCATACAGATTTTCCTGATACGCCTGTCCAATCCCGCCCAGCTTACGCAGGTTCAGGTGCGCGTTTGGAGCACGCAGCGGATCAAACGTCCATGCGACCAGCCGAATCCCCTGTTTGACCGCCAGTTCGCGCTGGAAAAGCTTCAGGCGCTGGCCGATCCCACCGCTGCGGTAATCAGGCAGTACCACCATACGCTTGGATGCAATCAGCAGATTCGCCATCGCGGGCCGGTGGCTCTCTTCGACATTGGTCCCCAGCAGGCCGATCAGCAGGCCGATCATGTGATCTCCATCGAAGGCGCAGATCACATGGCCGCCATAGCTGACGATCGTGTACAGCATATGCGCGGGGACCAGCGACTCGATCTCGTTGCCCCAGTAAATGCGCTGGAGATCGGCGGCCTCATACATCTCATCCAGCGTGTGAAGTGTCCGAATCGTGATATTGTCGTTTGCGTTCATAGCCCTGACCTAAACCCTGTAATATTCGCCTGTTTGCGGTCCTGCTTCTGCTGATCCGGTTTGTCACCGGCATATGATTGTATGGTGATATGTTTTCAGATCGCCCGGTTCCCGGCTGTCCGGCCTTCTGGCGATCCCCGCTGCATCCTATTCCTCACGCGGGCGGCGGCGGATGGCGTAGCGCAGTGCAGAACGAAAATACTTCTGCTGCGGCATATAGGTCATCAGTGTATCTTCAAATCGCCGGGGCTGAATGCCAAAATATTCGTGGATATTGCCGATACGGGCGGTGCGATTGGCCGCCAGCAGGTCCAGCCACTGCGGTGTCATCAGCGCACGCGGCAGCACCCAACTGTAAATAGCGGTCATCCAACGCAGCATATAAGGCGGGATCGGCACGACAATGCGGCTCATCCCACGGATACGCATCACCGTCGCCAGCAGTTCGCGCAGGGTGACATATTCTGCCCCGCCGATCTCGATCACCTGATCGACCGTGTCGATATTATCGAGCGTCCGCACCAGCGCCGTCACCAGATCGTCGATATGGATCGGATGCAGCACGACTTCGCCCTGCCCTGGCATCAGGAAAAAGAAGGGATTCATACTCATCATCATGGCGATGTGATTGATAAACGCATCCTGTGCGCCAAACACCACGCCAGATCGCAGAATCGTATAGGCCAGACCGCTGGATTTCACCGCTTCTTCCACCTGACCTTTGACACGGATCAGATTAAAGGCGGATGCCGGTGAGGCCCCCAGATGGCTCATCGTGATCACGCGGCCCACACGGGCAGACCGGGCCGCCGTGGTCAGATTGCGCGTGCCGACCAGTTCCATACGCTCCAGATTACGGCGGCGGCCCCACCACTGGGCATTTTCCAGATGAATGACAACATGCGCCCCACTGACAGCACGAAACAGGTCTTCCTCATTCAGAATGGAGCCGATGATCACTTCCGGGGGATTTTCCCACGGCAGTGGGCGTTTTGCCTTCTGTTCGGTTAACAGAATGCGGACGGGCAGGCCTTCATCGAGCAGGCGCTGGACCAGATGCCGACCGATAAAGCCAGTTGCCCCTGTAATAAGAATCATAGTGTGAGAAGCGTCAGTCTGGTGACGTGGTATAACATACCGAAAGGCGGATAGGCTGGCTATTATAGCACAGCCCTGTGCGCGGATATACGCCGGGGCGATGATGTTGCAGCCGCCCATGCAGGCCCGCTGTCGTCACAGATCGCATATCCCAGTGTTACCACATGTGAGGCTGCGACGTATAATAGACGTGCCAGTGATGGATCAATCACCCGTCGTTGGCATATCAGTCAGTTAATTTTGCTGATTCTGCGTTTTTATTTCGTTCATTCGAAACCGCACAGTAATCAGAGGCGGCCTTCAGCCAATGAGGAGTAAACCCCTTGGAACGTAAGCGGGTTGTGGTCACAGGAATGGGCATTGTCTGCCCGACCGGGAACACTGTTGAGGAAGCCTGGCACAACACGGCAAATGGTATCAGCGGCATTGGGCCGATCACCCGGTTTGATCCCAGTCATCTTGATGTACGCTTTGGCGGTGAGGTCAGGAACTTCGATCCTGATGCCGTACTCGGTCGCCGCGAAGCAAGGCGCACCGACCGCATGACCCAGTTAGCGCTGGTCGCGGCGCAGCAGGCATTTGAGGACAGCGGACTTAGGATCACACCAGAAAACCGATACGATGTCGGCGTCGTGATCGGTACGGGTATTGGCGGGATCTCGACGATCTTCTCCAGCATGGTGCAGTTTATCGAACGCGGTAATAAGGCCGTCAGCCCGCTGCTGGTGCCGATGATGCTGCCCGATGCGGCATCGGCGCGTATTTCGATGATCTACGGGCTGCGCGGGCCGAATTTCGCGCTCTCCACGGCCTGCGCCACCGGCAATAACTGCATCGGTGAAGCGGTGGAGATGATCCGGCGCGGTCAGGTGATCGCGGCGATGGCTGGCAGCACAGAAGCCGCGCTGGAAGGGCTGACCATGACCGGTTTCAATAACATGCAGGCGATTTCGCGCCGCAACGATGAACCGGAGAAAGCCTCGCGCCCCTTCGATATTGAGCGCGACGGCTTCGTCGTGGCAGAAGGCGCGGCGATCCTGATGCTGGAAGAACTTCAGCACGCGCTCGACCGTGGAGCGAAGATCTACGCCGAAATTTTAGGCTACGGCCATACTTCAGATGCGCACCATATCACTGCGCCGCTGGATACCGGCGAAGGGGCGGCTATGGCGATGCTGCGCGCCCTGCAGGATGCGGGTAAGACCGTCGAAGACCTTGATTACATCAACGCGCACGGGACGAGTACCGAGCTGAACGACCGCAGCGAGACCACCGCCATGAAGCAGGCACTGGGCGAACGCGCCTATGAGATCCCGATCAGCTCGACCAAGTCCATGACCGGCCATCTGATGGGCAGCGCGGGTTCGGTCGAAGCGGTGCTGACGATCAAAGCGATCAACGAGAGCTTTATCCCGCCGACGATTAATCTGGATCATCAGGACCCCACCTGCGACCTGAACTATACGCCGCATATCGGCGTGCCGCACACCATTAACATCGCCATGAGCAATTCATTTGGCTTCGGCGGCCATAACGCCGTCCTTATCTTCGGTAAATACGATTCGCACAGGCAAAATGGTCATCAATAACGGCAATATGCAGCGCTATGCCCATATCGTCGGCTGGGGTATGGCGCTTCCGGAAAGAATACTGACGAATGATGATCTGGCTGCGATCACCGAAACGACCGATGAGTGGATTCGCGAGCGCACCGGTATTCATCAGCGTCACATCGCCAATGAGCGCGAGACCACCTCATCACTCGGATTCAAGGCGGCACAACGCGCACTGGATACCGCCGACATCCTGCCGGATGTGCTGGATCTGATCATTGTCGCGACCTCTACGCCGGATAACATCTTCCCCAGCACGGCCAGCCTGATTCAGAACATGCTCGGCGCAGGTTATGCCGGGGCCTTCGACCTCAGCGCTGCGTGTTCTGGTTTCGTGTACGCGGTCGATATGGCAGCACAGGCCATCCGCTCCGGCAGCATCGATACGGCACTGGTCATCGGGTCAGAGACGATGAGCCGCGTACTCGACTGGCAGGACCGCTCCACCTGTATCCTGTTCGGAGACGGCGCAGGGGCGGTGGTGCTGCGTGCACATGAGACCCCCGGCGGCGTCATGTCATCCGTCCTGCGTTCGGACGGTTCCGGTCAGGATCTGCTCGGCATTCCGTCCATCGGCAGTCTGGATCGGGCGCTGGCCGGGATCACGCCGGAAGGCCACCGGATGCACAAGATGCACATGGCAGGCGGTGAGGTCTTTAAATTCGCGACCCGTGTGATCGGCGAAAGCATCCGTGAAGCTGTACAGCTTGCCAATATCGAATTATCACAGCTCAGGCTGATTGTCCCGCATCAGGCCAACGAGCGCATCATTCAGGCGGCGGCCCGGTCGCTGGATATGGATCGTGAGCGCTTCGTCACCAATATCGACCGCTACGGCAACACGTCAGCCGCATCGATCCCGATTGCACTGGTCGAAGCTGTTGAGCAGAATCGGCTTCAGCCCGGTGACCATCTGGCGTTTATCGGCTTCGGTGGCGGCCTGACATGGGCGGCAATGGTCGTCCAGTGGAGCGATAACAAACCGCAGAACCGCTTCGGCCCGCAGCGCCGTCAGGCAACTTACGCACGCAGCGCCATCCGCACATGGCTGGTCCGGTTCATGCGCCGCTATGCCGACCTGTTTAACCGTATCCGCCCTGATTACGGACGCCTGCGCCGTCTGCGCCGCCGCATCGAAGAACACAGCGACGAACTGGAATAAGCGCCCGCAACAGACTCTAGAGTCTGTTATGCACTTTG
>CAYNDH010000108.1:0-6603 GCA_964395665.1 uncultured Anaerolineaceae bacterium | reverse complement strand
CCGCGACTTAAACTCAACTTTTGAAAATGCATAACACAACCTGGCGATCACATACCGAAAAATCGGTCCTGAATATCACGGGCGACGCGGATCGCACCTAACGTCACACCGGCAGTCGATTGGCCGGGGAAGATCGAATCCCCGACCAGCCGTATATTCCGGATGCCTGTGCGCGGTGAGCGCATCCGAAATAGTGAGGTCTGCGGGAAGCCGCCCACCTGCCCCAGATGCCGATCGGTGTAAAACTGGTACGTCACCGGGGAACCGGCCAGCACCAGCGTCAGCTTTTGACTGAATCCGGGCAGGAGGCGCTCAACAGCCGCCAGCATTCGCACCTGATAATCCTGTTTGCGGATGTAATAGGCGGCTTGGTCGGCTTCCAGCAGATCCCACCACGGCTGGACGGCGGTATGGGTGGTGATCGTCACGGCACGCTGACCGGTCGGGGCGCGGCTGGCATCCCAAGCCGGGGACAACGACATGAACACACTGTGCGTCTCACCCAGCGGCCCATCGAGATCGGTCAGCACCTGATGATGATCTGGGAAGCCGTCCGGGATAGCCTCCGCCTGCACGCCCACATGCAGCACGAAAGCCCCCCAACCAGATCGACGACAGCGCACCTCAGACCGCAGCACATCGGGGCTGTGGGGGCCAAGCAGCCGGTCGAGATCCCACGGTGTGAGGTTGGCAATCACAATATCTGCCGGGTAGAACGTCTCACGCTGGCTGCGACGTCCGAGCCGGGCCATCACACCGACGGCACGTGGATGGCCGTGTTGATCCGGTTCAACCAGAATGCGTGTCACGCGCTGGCGGTAGATGATCCGTCCACCGAGTGCATTCAGGCGGGTAATCAGCGTCTCCGCCAGCCCGCCGATACCGCCCTCAACGTGATACACACCCTGCCGCGCCAGATCGAGCGCAGTCGCACCGTAGATCGCATTCACGTTCTCGCTGGTCGTCTGTGCGGAGATCAGAAGCTGACCATCCAGAAAGCGTTTAAAAGCCCGGTTGGTATGCAGTCCATGCCGCTGCATCCAGTCGAACACCGTCGCGAAGGCAAACGGCAGCAGGCGCAGATCACGCGGGAAGTTCAGCAGGCCGACTTTGACAAGCTGACGCAGTTCCGCTGTGCTGCGCGGCGGCCACGGCAGCCCCTGTGCCGTCATCTTCCATGCGATGTCAGCAATCCGGCTCTGTTCATCCCAGAAAGCGCGGCTTTCAGGAAAACGGCGCAGCACTTCGGCGTTATCCGCTGACAGCGCGACCGCCATCAGTTCACGGTCACCGCCCCCCGGCAGATGCACCACCCACGCCGGATCATGGCGCTGGACCGGCCATGTCAGATCGAGCAGATCAGCAGCGATAGCGTGTGGACCGTCCGGCTGAAAACCACCGACCACCGTCGCCCCGGACTCGAAGCGAAAGCCCTGATGGGTGAACGTGCTGGCCGATCCGCCGGGATAGGTCTGCGCCTGAAGGACGGTCACATCAAAGCCCTGTTTCGCCAGCAGCGCCGCCGTAGTCAGGCCGCCGATCCCCGCGCCGATCACGATGACCCGTGTACGGCGGATGCGCTGCTGTACGACGCTCACCGAGTGCCCCAACGGGTGCGCCAGTGCCGGTACAGGAACAGAATCCGCAGGGGGATACCGTCAAACAGCAGGCGCGTGATCAGGCCGCGCACACCGGGCCGATGCGCCAGCGTCACACGATCCGTCAGCATCACGCCGCCGGGGACTTCCTGAAAAATATGTTCATGTCGCCAGTAAGCCAGCGGCCCGTGCAGCATCCGGTCAGCAAATGAAGTTAGAGTCGGCCCCGGCTCATGACGCACATGCCAGCGAAACGGCAGCACCGTTACCCACAGCGTAAACTCCACTTCGCCATCGGTCAGCGATGTGAGGCTGTTACGATGTACACGGACGAAAATGGGCGGTGGCGACAGCTTCTGAAAGGCACGCGGCGCACTGTGAAATGCCATCATGCGCTTGACCGTTGTCGGCATCACGCTGGTCTTCTGAAAGATGTGTGCATCTGGCGGTGGTGCTGGCAGCGGCGGTTCGGGTGATAACGTGGGTGGCTTCAATGTCATGAGTACCTTTGCAATCGGCCTGGCTAACAATCTGACAGCGTATTATGCACCCCTTCGACAACAGCCATTTTACAGCGGCGTGAATCTATGATGAGTCTCGCTGCATGGCGGGACTGCTCTGCACCGTGCCAATCCAACACAAAACAGAAAACGCAGAAGGACGCTCCCTCTGCGTTAACCATTTCTGTTGATTTTCGGCCTGTGTGACAGGCTTTTAGCCAGAACCGAGCAGCGAACTGATGCCCTGACCGGCGGCAATTGCAGCCAGTATCAGCCCACCGAAGTAGATCACCGTCACGACCAGCATGATATAACCCAGCAGGATGAAATAGCCATCGCGCTGGAGCATCCCGACCGCAAGGAACAGGATCGCCAGGGCCGGTAAGGTATTGGAAAACGGAATCAGTCCAAACGGGAACAGCAGCAGAATCGCCCCGAAGATCAGCGCAAGGCCGTTCACACGGTTGATCACCGCGCCTTCGGTCAGCCATGTCAGGCGTGGCCGGACGATGCGATCAAGCCGTGAAAACACATTCGACCCCTTCACCAGCGCTTCGCGCAGATCAGTGGCATTCATCTGGCGCTGCATCAGGCGGCCCGGCAGCCATGGCAGACGATTCAGGGTGACGCCTACCCCGATCAGAATGATGACAAGGCCGAACACCGTACTCACACCGGGAATCGATACCGGCAGCAGGAAGGGAATCGTCAGCACCATGCAAAAGAACAGCAAGCCCTGCTCACCAACGGATTCCATCAACTGACGAACGGTGACTTTCTCGCTGTTCAGGGATTGTGCGGTTCTGGCGAGTGTGGCGCTAAGTGTTGCTTCCGCATTCTGAAATTCGACTGCCATTCAAACTCCTTCTGGATAATTGCAATGTTGACCGATTCAAGTTTGCTGGCGGATTGATGTTAAGTCAATGAAGATTGCCCCAAACTGCCAGTAGATAGTACAACCGAACCATCCTTTTTCCTTGGAAAGTCGCCAGAATTCATCTCAACGTCGGCAGATCACAGGTCAAACGACTGACGTATCATCGGCACATCGACCGTCAGCCCGTGATGCTGTTCAAGCGATTTTTTCAGCGCCTGTGCTGCTGCTTCTTCTCCGTGTACCAGAAATGTACGCTGTGGTTTCCGTTTGAATTCGCCCGCCCATTCCAGCAGCTCATCCCGGTCGGCGTGGCCGCTGAAGCCGTTCAGCACAAATGTCTCGGCGCGATTCTGATAGGTGTCGCCGAAGATGCGGACGGTCTTTTCGCCTTCCACCAGTCTGCGGCCAAGCGTATCGGGGGCCTGCCAGCCGGTGATCAGCACCGTGTTTTTCGGGTCCTCAATGCGGTGTTTGAGGTGATGCAGCACCCGCCCGAACTCCGCCATGCCGCTGGCACTGATGATAATGCACGGATCACGATGGAAGTTAAGCTGCTTGCTCTCTTCCAGCGAGCGGATATAGGTCAGCGTATGGAAGCCAAACGGATCACGATTGCCGGGCTGCATCATGAAATCACGCATCTCGTCATCGTAGCATTCCGGGTGCAGGCTGAAGATATTGGTGACATTGACTCCCAGCGGTGTGTCCACAAAGATCGGCAGCCCAGGCAGGTCCCCGCGATCCATCATCCGATGCAGTGTATAGACGAGCTGCTGCGTCCGCCCGACGGCAAAGGCTGGCATCACGATCGAGCCACCGCGCCGATAGGTACGCGCCACCACATTCTGAAGTTTATCTTCAGATGCGCCATAGGTCTCATGCAGGCGATCGCCGTAGGTACTCTCCATCAGCAGCACATCTGCCGACTCGATCACTTCAGGATCGCGGATGATCGGAATCCCCTTGCGGCCAAGGTCCCCGCTGAAGACCAGCCGCACATCCCGCCCCGTTTCCTGGTCTTCGATGTCAAGGCAGACAATCGCGCTGCCCAGCATGTGACCGGCATCGTAGAACGTCAGCGAAATGCCGGGGGCGATGTGCCGTCTGCGGTGATAATCCTGCGTGACAAAATACTTCAGCGAGTGATAGGCGTCCTGCTGGGTGTAAATCGGATCAACGGGTTTTTCGCCCTCTTTACGCCGCTTCCTGTTGATGAATTCAACATCCCTTTCCTGAATATAACCGCTGTCGGCCAGCATTGAGGAACACAGATCACGGGTGGCTGAGGTCGCGATAATATCCCCTTCAAAGCCGCGCCGGACGAGGTTGGGCAGGCTGCCGGAATGGTCGATATGGGCGTGGGAAAGGATCACCAGATCAATCGTCTTAGGGTCGAATGCAAAGCTGACATTCGCTTCGAACGACTCCGCCCGTTTGCCCTGCACCAGACCGCAGTCCAGCAGGATGCGCATATTATTGACTTCCAGCAGATGCTTCGAACCGGTCACGGTACGCGCCGCGCCATGAAATGTCAACCGCATGATTCGCCTCTTCCTTCCCTTGTAACGCCGATTCCATTGATTGTTCATTTGCTCACAGAGGCGAGTATAGTCCGGCGGGTAAATGCAGGCAACGTTCGGCTGATCACAGGCGGCAGAGTTGCGAACATGCCCGTCACTGACTAAGATAGAGAGGTGATCTGCAAAATCTACGGATCGACCTGCTCCACTTAGACGGCATCCCGGACCGGCCCCTGTCAGCGTCGGGGATGAAATGGTTAAATCATGACGAAAGCACAAAAAGCCGCGCTTCGCCACGCTTACTCACTCATTCAATCCCGCTACGAAAATGACATCCTCACCTCCAACAGCCGGACAAATGCCCTGCATGGCTGGCTGCTGCCAGACACCGATCCGACGCTGGATTACCTCAATGAGGCTGTCTGTGCGGCGCTGGTGGTGCGCGGGCACATGGAATGCCGCATTTTTCATGCAGAAAAGATATGGCGCTACCGTATCACACCGGAAGGATGCGCCGCCATCGGCAAGCCGTATCCGGGTGTCCCATCATCATTGACGACGAAGCAGGGACGCAGCAAGCCTGCCCGAGATTCGCACCTGATCCCTGTACCACGCCAGCAGCGCAGCGATCCGCACCGCTTCCGCCGTTCATCCGACTGGCGGCGGTGCTAGTCGGTCTAAACCTCATCCCCCGGCCCCTTCTCCATGCAAACTTGTTTGCCGGAGAGGGGATTTAGGGGTGAGGTTTAAAAATTGCATAACAGGCTCCAACCGTGCCCTGTCCATCCTCACCCATCCCCTGAAAAACTGCTGCTTGACTTAGAGCGCGCTCTAAGTCGTAGGATCTGAAAATATGTACCGGGCATATTTTTTCTTTGATCCTGTTTAGCATTTGAGGAGCCACACTGATGAAAAATCGCACACTAGGACGATCTGGCATTGAAGTCTCGCCGCTTGGCATGGGATGCTGGGCCATTGGCGGTGTCTGGAAATTCCTGCACGGTCAGGGTGGATGGGGCGAAGTCGATGATCAGGAGTCGATCCGCGCCGTGCACCGCGCACTCGATGACGGCATCAACTTCTTCGATACGGCAGCCACTTATGGCACCGGCTACAGTGAACACATTCTGGGAAAGGCGCTGGCTGGCAAACGCGACAAGGTTGTGATCGCGACCAAGTTCGGATTCGATGTCAATGAAGCCGACAAACAGGTCTGGCATTACGCACACCCGGACGATGTGGTGAAGAAAGTCCGCGCCGACTGCGAAACCAGCCTCAGGCATCTCGGCACAGATTATATCGACCTGTATCAACTGCACGTCTGGGATTATCCGCTGGAACCCGTCCCCGCTCTGCTTTCCGAACTGGAAGCGCTGGTGCAGGAAGGCAAAATCCGCACCTATGGCTGGAGCACCGACTCGGTTGAGGGCGCACGCGCCTTCGCACAGGGCGAACACTGTGTCGCCATCCAGCATGATCTGAACTTCGTGCAGGATGCGCCGGAGATGCTGGCGCTGTGCGAACAGCTCAATCTCGCCAGCGTCAACCGCACGCCGCTCGGACGCAGTGCGCTGTCGGGTAAATACACCAAAGATACGGTATTCGGTCAGAATGATGTGCGCCGTGATGCATGGAATTACTTCGGGCCGATGGTCGAGCAGCTTGATGCCGTGCGCGACATCCTGACCAGCGGTGGCCGCACTGTCGCGCAGGGGGCGCTGGCGTGGATCTGGGCGCGTAGTGAGCAGACGGTGCCGATTCCCGGCATCCGTACCGAGGCACAGGCCGCCGAAAATGCCGCCGCGATGCAGTTCGGTCCGCTGGACGCCGATCAGATGCAGCAGATCGAAGCGCTCATCCGCCGTCCGATCTCTGCGGAGTCATAAACAGCAGGGTCAACGCGGATAGCGCACACGGGATCTTTAACCCTTACAGGGGTAGGTTTTTAATTTTCGGTTGAGGTATTTACGGCGGACAGGGCGCCATTGCAAGCAATGCGGCCCTGTCCCTACATTACACATGTGCATTTATGCACCGTGCATTTATGCACCTTGTAGGGACAATGCCTGCATTGTCCGGGGGTTCTGTAAGGTTCAATGAAAATACCT
>CAYNDH010000107.1:0-15877 GCA_964395665.1 uncultured Anaerolineaceae bacterium | reverse complement strand
TCGTGATGCGTTTCGCTGCCAGGGCGTGTTGACATTTACAAAAATCGCTCATGTGCAGGGGCGATGGATGATGCTGCGCATCACACGTCATCGCCCGCTGGCTGCTTAACCACTGCGGGCGGACACGCAGGTCCGCCCCTACACAAAACCGGCTTGCAGAGGCGCATTATGATCGAAACGTCAACAGAACCTAGCAGCGCTTACATCTCCGTTTCCATTCTGATGAGTTCACGCCGCAGGGTTTTGCCGACGACTGTCTTCGGAAGCTCGTCGATAAAGCTGAAGCGGCGCGGTACTTCGTAGGCGGCAAGGTGTTTGGAACACAGGTTGATCAGTTCCTGCTCGGTGACTTCCATACCGGGCTTCTTGACCACCCATGCCTTGAGCGCTTCCTGACCTGCTTTTTCCGGATGTGGGACCGCTGCGACTGCGACTTCCAGCACCGCCGGGTGTTCCTTGATAATCTTCTCGATATTGTTGGGATAGACGTTGAAACCGCCGATCAGCGCCATATCCTTCTTGCGGTCCACGATATAGAAGTAGCCGGCCTCATCCATCCGGGAGATGTCCCCGGTATAGAGCCATGTTTTGCCATCGTGTGTGCGCAGGGTATTGGCGGTTTCGGTTGGCATCTTGTGATAGCCGCGCATCAGGCATGGGCCAGACATGATCAGCTCGCCGATTTCGCCCACGGGGACTTCCGTCACACCGTCGTCAAGGCTGACGATCTTCATATCCATCCCCGGCAGTGGAAGCCCAATTGACCCGGTACGGTTTTCGCCGCGAACCGGATTCACATGACTGGCGGTGGGTGCTTCGCTCATGCCGAAGCCTTCCAGCAGACGGCCACCACTCAAACGCTCGAACTCGGTTTTTGTTGTCGGCGGCAGGGGGGCTGATCCGCTGACACAGGCCCGGATGGAGCGCAGGTCGATCTTGCCTGCTTTCACGTCTTCATGGTTGTTGATCGCGTTATACAGCGCCGGGACGCCATGGAAGAAGGTCGGCTTAAAGGTATGGATGTTATCCAGTACATCGCTGATGTCACGCGCATTGGGGACCAGAATCATGGATGAACCCATCATCGTGGCTTCCAGCAGTACGGCGACCATCCCGAAGGCGTGGAACAGCGGAATCGCTGCAAGGAACACTTCGTTTTCGCCGGGGATACCGTCCACCGAGAGGAATGTGTGCTGCTGATAGGCATTGGCCACCAGTGCGGAGTGCGTCGCCATCGCCGCTTTTGATACGCCTGTCGTGCCACCCGTATACTGGAAGATCGCCAGATCATCCGGCGTGACATTGACCGATGGCTTTTTGCCTTCATTCTGCTTCAGGATATCCTGAAGCCAGTAATCACCTGCGCCCAGCGACTCGACACGATGGCCTTCTTTCTTCTCGCGTGCGATGGTGAACAGCGTCTTCGCCAGCCCCGGCAGATATTCTTTCACGTTAGTGACGATAATGTGCTTCGCCTTGGTACGCGGCTGGATCTTCTTGATCATCGGGTAGAACAGGCTCATGCACAGCACGATCTCGGCATCGCAGTCGTCGATCTGGAACTGCATCTTGTCTTCAGGGTAGGTGGGATTGGTCGCCGCGACCACGCCGCCAGCCTTCATGATGCCGAAGAAGCTGATGACAAAGGCGGCGATATTGGGCATCACGACCGCGACGCGATCACCTTTTTTCAGGCCCATTGCCACCAGCCCCGATGCCAGCGCGTCGGAGAGTCGGTCCAGTTCGCCCCATGTCATGTGGCTTGCCATCCGCCCGACGACTGGCAGTCTTGCACTGGAGATCAGTGCCGTTTTATCCGGGATACGGGATGCCGTCTGACGCAGCATTTCATGGGCGGTGATCTGTGGGAACTCAAGAGTTTTGGGGACCCCGGGATCATAGCTGTTGATCCAGGGGCGATCAGCATAAGTAACCATCGCGTTTATCCTCATGAACAATTATTAGTTTTATACTCGGAGCGTGGATGTTGAGTGGAAACCGAATACAGCTTCAATTAAGATCCGGCCAGTATACGTGATCGGTACCATCCGGTCAACCAATCCCACGGTCGGTTATCTCTCTGCCCAGTGTAACCAGGCTTCGGGTATTCTGACCACCTGTCCATCGCGATTGATGCAGATATGCCGGGTGCTGCCGGTAGCGTGGATCTCGCCAGTCGCCGGATTCAGGACTTCGTAGGCGAATGTCAGGCCACGGCTCTGAAGGGCTTCAATCCATGTCCGTACCGTAATCTGCTGCCCATAGCGCGCAGGGCGCACGTAGCGGGCATTGACCTCAACCACCGAGAGAAATAAACCTTCCTGCTCGAAGTTCGCGTAGTCACTACCACGCTGTCGGGTATAGTCACTGCGAGCTTCTTCAAAATAGACGATATAGCTGCTGTGATGCACGATCCGCATGGCATCGGTCTCTGCATAGCGGATATGAAATGTCGTTTCAGCCACAAAGCGATCCTGTGGAGCCACTTATTTTCCTTTCAGACGCCTTTAATCCTGCCGTCGGTATCCCCAATAGCATAACTGCTCAATCCGCACTTGGCTATACGCTGTGGAGACGCTATCCTTTGACGCATACCTTACCTGAATTGAGTGATCCGATGAATAAACAACCGACTGTAAAGTCCTTTATCCTGCTGGCATGTCTTTTGATTTCCACCCTGTCTTTTACATTACCGGCCCTTGCCCAAACGACAATCGATCCCGGCGATTATCTTGAGCGGTACACCGATCTTGAGCACTCGCGCACAGAAGACGGCGGATTCGTGCTGGGTGATCCTGATGCCCCGATCACGATTGTCGAGTTTGCGGATTTCATGTGCCCGCACTGCCAGACGTATCAGGCCACTGTCGGCGAGTTTATCGATGAGTTTGTAGCCACCGGTCAGGCGAAATTCGAGTACCGTCTGTTCCCGGTGGTCAGCCCGGAGCTTTCACCCTTTACCGCGCAGCTTGCGGAATGTGCCGCTGAACAGGATGAAGCGCTGTTCTGGCCGGTTCACGATGCGCTTTATGATCTGGCGCTGGCCCGTCAGATTGATCTGGATGATACAGGTACCGTACTGGCCGAGGCGTTCGACCTGGATGCCGATGCGCTGAATACCTGCACCGAAACCGCCGTGCAGCACGAAACCGATACCGCACTGGCGGACTCCGTTGGTGTCACCGGCACGCCGAGCATTCTGGTGCGGCTGGATGAAGAGACGCTCGCATGGCCTTTTATTGACGGTCAGCGGGGCGGGGGCGGCCTGCCGCTGGATGCGCTGGAACTGCTGGTCACGGCGGAAGACATCAGCGAATACGTGATCGTCAATGAACCGCTGCTGGATAGTCTGATTTCCGGCGAGCCGTGCGATGCCCCCTGCTGGAATGGTATTACACCCGGCAAGACCACCTATGAAGAGGGCAAGGAGATTATTGAAGGCATCCGCCAGTTCGTCAATGTCAATGAGCAGCATGCCCCTCAGCAGGACGCCATTCTGCTGAGCTGGATGTCCTTTGACGGTTACGAATGCTGCCAGATGTACAGCGAAACAGGCGAACTGGTTGATGAACTGTTCATCATCAATACTTCGGTGCTGGCGCTGGGGGATGTGCTGGAAGCCGCAGATGAGCCGGACAGTGCACTCGCACTGCAAACCAATGAAGGTGATACGATTATCAACCTCTTCTATACAGATCTCAATCTGATCCTGTATGTGTATGTATCCCGCGCTATTGATGAGCTTTCAGAAGAAAGTGATATTGTCGGGGCTTCGTATGTCTCCGCCGAGCGTATGGAAGCACTGCTGGATGAACTTCAGCCTTCAGAGTGGAATGGATTTGAGGGACTCGAAGGCTACTTTCGGGCACAGTAGGCGCATCTGACAGGCGAAATTCCCTTGATGAGTGTTGAAGGCGGGATCTGCTGAAAGGCGATCCCGCCTGTTTTTTTGACTATTCCACTCGCGGCTGATGGCGCGCTTGCAGCACAGTACTTACATCATCCAGCGAGATGTCCAGTGCGGCCATCAGAACCAGCGTGTGATAAAACAGGTCCGAAAGCTCATCAAGCTGTGTTTCCCGGCTCTGGCGCAGCGCAGCGATGATCACTTCAGTCGCTTCTTCGCCGACTTTCTGTGTGATGCGCTCCAGCCCACTCTCGAATAACTGACTGGTATAACTGCCTGCCTGCGGATGCTGTTTGCGGTCTGCAATGATATGTTGCAGCCGATAAAGCATGGTTTCGTCGCTCATTCCGATATTCCGCCTTCTTCAGTTTGTGCCGATGCGTCGATCTGACGGTAAAAACAGCTTATCTCACCCGTATGACAGGCCGGGCCAGCCGGTTCAACCAGCATCAGCAGGGTATCGCCATCGCAGTCAATACGAAGCTCCTGCACGCGCTGGATATTGCCGGATGTATCCCCCTTGTGCCACAGGCTCTGGCGGCTGCGGCTCCAGAATACTGTTTCGCCTGTATCAAGGGTCCTCATCAGTGACTCCGCATTCATATAAGCCAGCATCAGCACCTGTTTTGTGACTGCATCCTGTACGATGGCCGGGATCAGACCGTCCTCGCCCCATTTTATCTGGGTGATGGGCTGTTGAAGTTTCGCGCTATCGCCGTTCACCGTACTGCTCCTTCTACCTGACGAACCGGTACACCCTGTGCTGCAAGATATGTCTTCAGATCCCCGATCCGCAGTTCGTTATAGTGAAACAGCGACGCTGCCAGCGCTGCATCTGCCTTGCCAGTGGTCAGCGCGTGATAAAAATCCTCTTTGCTGCCCGCGCCGCCGGATGCAATCACCGGAATCGAGACCGCATCGGAGATCGCTGCCAGCATTTCCAGATCATACCCGGCTTTTGTCCCATCGCGGTCCATGCTGGTCAGCAGGATCTCACCCGCGCCGCGTGCCTCAACTTCCTTCACCCACGCCACCGCATCCCTGCCAGTTGAAACCCGTCCACCGTTGATATGCACAATCCACGAGCCATCGACGAGCTTCGGATCAATCGCGACGACGATACACTGGCTCCCAAAGGCCCAAGCGCCCTGTTCGATCAGTTCCGGATTTCTGACTGCCGCGCTGTTGATTGAGATCTTGTCCGCGCCGGCCAGCAGGGTAGAGCGCATATCCTCAATCGTGCGGATGCCGCCGCCGACACAGAACGGGATAAACAGCGTATCTGCCACACGGCGCACCATATCGAGCGTCGTGCCGCGATTTTCGTGCGATGCTGTGATGTCGAGAAAGACCAGTTCATCCGCGCCTTCACGATCATAAATGGCAGCCTGTTCGACCGGGTCCCCCGCGTCGCGCAGATCGAGAAACCGGACACCTTTAACAACTCGCCCGTCCATGACATCAAGGCAGGGGATAATGCGTTTTGCCAGCATATTATTGCGACTCCTCTGGATCTGTTGAAATCTGCTGTGCGGCGCGAAGTGCTTCCTGAAGCGTGAAGCGGCCTTCATACAGCGCCATACCGATCACCACACCGGCAATCTGGCCGCTTTTCGACAGCGTGTGGATGTCCTCAAGTGCATGAACACCGCCGGAAGCGATGACCTGCAAACCCGTCTGGCGAGCCAGTTGAACGGTTTCTTCCACATTAACGCCGGACAGCTTGCCATCTCGCCGTACATCGGTGAACAGCACATGCTGCACGCCCATCTGATGGATCTGCCTGCCGAAGTCTATCGGTGTGAGTTCGGTGGCATGCTGCCATCCTCTGGTCGCGATGCGTCCATCACGGGCATCCAGCGCAATGCAGATGCGTTCCGGGCCGAAGCGCTGAAGGGCCGCTTCGATCAGTGCCGGGTTTTCCACCGCCGCCGTTCCCAGCACCGCCCGGCTCACACCCTGATTCAAAACAGCTTCTACATCGTCCAGTGTGCGGAGGCCGCCGCCGAACTGGACGCGGACCGCAGACTGCGCGATCGCCGCCGCGATAGTGCGATTCTCATTTGCCTGTGAAAACGCCCCATCCAGATTCACGATATGCAGCCATTCCGCCCCCTGATCGCGCCACTGCTGCGCGGTCTGCACCGGATCATCACTAAAGACTTTCTGCTGATCAGGATCGCCTTCGCGCAGGCGCACCACTTTCCCGCCGCGCAGGTCAATTGCCGGATAAATAATCATGATGCCTCACTTTATGCCTTACCTTCTATGTTGAGGAAATTCGATAACAGCCGCAGCCCGGTATGCTGGCTCTTTTCCGGATGGAACTGCGCACCGTAGATATGGTCACGCTGTACCGCGACGGTGAAATCTTCGCCATAATCCACCACGGCGGCGGTATCTGATGGGTTGTCGGGGATGACATAATAACTGTGGACGAAATAGACATAATCGCCGTTGGAGATGCCATCGAAGAGCGGAGATGTTTTACACAGCCGAAGCTGATTCCATCCCATGTGCGGCACTTTGCGCCCCGGCTGATCACTGAAACGGGTGACTTTGCCGGGAAGGAGACCAATACCCTGATGCTGTCCCATTTCATCGCTTGTTTCGAAGAGGAACTGCATTCCGAGGCAGATGCCAAGATAGGGCGTCCCCGCTGCGACTGCGTCCCGTATCGGCTCAACCAGCCGCTGCTGATGGAGCTGCTGCATTCCGGCCCCGAATGCGCCTACACCGGGCAGGATGATCTTTTCTGCACCGGCCAGCTCATCCGGTGACCTGACCAGCCGGATGCCCGGTGCGCCAAGGTGATTCAGCGCATGCATGACACTCCGCAGGTTGCCTGCGCCGTAATCAATCACTGCAAGCATAAATGGTTTGACTCCTCTCGCTGGGAACAAAAAATCGCCCGTGCAGTGTTGCGCGGGCGATTGAAAGAACGAAATGAAACAGCCGAATTTAAGCCAACACGACGTGGGGGTGTGCTATGTCCTGTGCGTGGTGATGCTTGTGGCTGGAGTTCAACATTTTGGTATTCTGACAATCCTGTCAGCAGAAAGCCGATTGAGCGCGTAGTATAGCGGCTGGGCTGAAGGGTGTCAATTTTTGCTGGTCTGAGGTTTATGCATGGTTTGCGAAACCTGACTTGTTGCTACTGGCTCCTGCGGGTAGTATTGCTGACATTGAGTGATATGCGGAGAACGGTGCGCTGTGCCGGTTGTGCTTCTGACAGATTTCGGGCTTCAGGATATTTACGTCGGGGTGATGAAAGGCGTCATCAGCCGCATGGCGCCGGATGTGCAGGTGATCGACCTGACTCACGCCATCCAGCCGCAGAATATCCGGCAGGCGGCCTTTAACCTGTACAGTGCATACGCCTATTTTCCTGAAGGCTCGGTATTTGTTGTGGTGGTCGATCCGGGTGTGGGCAGCACGCGCCGCCCGATTGCCGCCCGTGCAGGCCCGTATACCTTTGTCGCGCCGGATAATGGTGTGCTGACCTATACGCTGGAAGCACTGGGTGGATTTTCCGAAGCGGTGGAAATCGATAGCGATGAGACAGTGATCAGCCGAACGTTTCATGGCCGGGATGTCTTCGCTCCGACTGCCGCAAGGCTGGCATCAGGGCTGCCGCTGTTACAGATCGGTCAGGCGATAGACCATCTGGTGATGATGCCGACACCTGTCCTGCGGATCACAGAGACCTGTATTCAGGGTGAAGTCATCCATATCGATCATTTTGGAAACCTGATCACCAGTATTGGTGAATTTCAGCATGATGATCAGCACCTGATGCCTGGGCCGGTGTGGGGTGAGCACCGTCATACAGTGCAATTCACGGCATCAACTGCTGAAGTGCAGATTCATGGGCAGCGTATCATGGGTATTCAGCGAACGTATGCCGATCAACCTGCTGGCGTGCTGATGGCGCTGATTGGCAGCAGTCGGTTTCTGGAAATAAGTGTCAATCAGGGGAATGCAGCAGACGTTCTGCGTGCCGGGATTGGCGATTTGGTCGAAATCAAACTAGGTGAATAGTATGCAGCAGTTTCTGATTGAAGGTGGTATCCCGCTGAATGGGGAAGTCACACCCGGCGGGAACAAGAATGCCATTCTGAAGATGATCCCCGCGTGTCTGTTAACAGACGAACCCATTACTCTGCACAATGTCCCGGAAATCGCGGATGTGATGGTGTCCTGCGACCTGCTCCGTGCGATGGGTGTAGAAGTCGAATGGACAGGCCCGGCACAGCTTCGCATTCATGCCCGCGAGATCGCGACCACTCAACTGGACTCGGACCTTGCCCAGCGCATCCGCAGCGCCTTTGTCTTTGCGGGGCCGATGCTGGCACGCTGTGGCCGCGTCGAACTGCCAGTTCCGGGTGGTGATTCGATTGGCGAACGGCGACTCGATACCCATATCCACGCGCTCACGAAGCTGGGCGCGGCAATCGAGTACCGTGACGGCGTCTTCTACATGGAAGCATCACAGCTAAAAGGCGCGGATATTCTGCTCCACGAAGCCAGTGTGACCGCGACCGAGAACGCGCTGATGGCCGCTGTACTGGCGAAGGGGACAACCATTATCCGCAACGCCGCCAGCGAACCGCATGTCCAGAACCTGTGCCAGATGCTGAACGGTTTCGGCGCTCAGATCGAAGGTGTCGGTTCCAATCAGCTTGTCATCACCGGTGTGGACCGTCTTCACGGTGGGGAAGCGCGCTGTGGGGCAGACTTCATGGAAGTCGGAAGCTGGATCGGTGCGGCGGTGGTCACAGGTGGAAATCTGCGTATTAAAGACGCTGATCCGCAGTATCTGGATATGGCGCGGCTGGTATTTGCACGTCTGGGTGTCGAATGGGAAGTGGATGGACAGGACCTGGTCGTCCCGTCTAATCAGTCGCTGACGGTTGTGCCAGATATTGGAGGGCGCATTCCGGTCATCAAGGCGCAGCCGTGGCCGGCATTCCCACCGGATCTGATGAGTATCACGCTTGTAGTTGCTACCCAATGCGCCGGAACGGTCCTGTTTCATGACTGGATGTTTGAGAGTCGGATGTTCTTCACCGACAAACTGGTGCGGATGGGGGCACGGATCGTCCTGTGTGATCCGCATCGAGTGCTGATTCAGGGGCCGACACCGCTGAAGGGTTCAGATAACATCACCAGTCCGGACATTCGTGCAGGGATGGCGCTGGTGCTGGCAGCGCTGGCCGCTAAAGGCCAGACGACGATCTCAAATATCAGCCAGATTGATCGCGGTTATGCCCATATCGAACAGAAGTTGAAAGCACTGGGTGCTAAAATTACGCGGATCACGGGTAGCAAACTGGAGACTGTCGAAGTCGAGCAGGTCAGCGGATAAGCTGCGCCGTCGGATAACCGGATCATCGAGAGAAAAGGCCGCTGGATTTACCTCTGATATACAGAGGCAGATCCAGCGGCCTTTGTGTTTGTTATAAGTCTGCGCCTGTACCTACGGCTTCCCGTTGCCGGGATTCGAACCCACCGAAGATGAGGTAAACGGACTGCTACCGTTTTCAGCCGGTCGTGCGGGTGTGCTGGGTGCGTTGACCGAAGTCGGAGAAACGGCAGGCATGGTCCCGGTCGAAACCTTGCTGGTCACCGGTGTATCAAATTCGCTCAACAGTGCCTGATAGCGTTCGCGGTAGAGCTGTGCGCGTTCACGCTCAAGCTGCCACAGACGGGTGAGGCTGTCCTGTAACGGTTTCATCTGCTCGACGAGTTCATCCATGCGCTGTACGAAGCGTTCGAAGTCCTTATCATGCCCGCGCCAGACTTCATCATTGGACAGTGTGAACTGCTTCCAGCGCTTCTGGTCATCTGTGCGCCAGTTGTTCCACTCCTGACGGAAGCGTTCTTCGCTGAGGCGCTGCATTTCTGCAACTTCGTTGATCCGCCGTTCGAGACGATCCCCGATGCGGTTAAAGTCTTCGATGATATTTTTCATCGAGCGATAGGTTTCTTCCCAGCTTTCGAAGCGCTCCATATTGCGCTGCATGGCTTCGTCCTGATCACCGAACTGGCGAAGCAGCCCTTCGACCTGCTGGTCGCGCTGTTGTAACAGCAGTGTCTGCTGGTCGATAAACTGCTGAATCTGTTCACGCCGTTCGCGGTCACTGTTGGTGATTTCCTGAGCGCGGCGCTCATTACGCAGTGCGAGGTCTTCGATCAGTGCGACCTTGGGGCGCAGGCTGTCGATCTGCTTTTTAACTTCAGGTAATTCGGTTTCGACTTCAGAAACGCGGCGCACATCCTGACGGCGCTGTTCTTCGAGAAACGCCAGACGCCGGTCGGGTTCTTCCAGCTTTTTGTAGAGGTCGTCCACACGCTGCTGTAGAATGGTGACGTTCGATCCCAGGCGTTCACGATCCATTTGCAGTACAGGCATTTCACCTGTCTGGCGTGCAACGCTGGTCATGCGCTCTTCGAGTTCACGCAGCGGGCGGAGCAGATTCTCACGTGCCAGTTCAGCCCGTCTTTCGGCTTCACGCTCTGCGGTCAGACGTTTGGCTTCGACCTGTTCGAGCATCTGGCGCATTTCTTTGCGCATCTGTTCCTGCATGTCGAGATCGCGACCTGTCGGCACAAACTGATTACGCATGATCGTCTGATCGGACTCGACACTGTTCAGGCGTTTTTGCAGGCCGTCGATCAGCTCCTGCTGTTGAGCCATGCGTTCTTCCATGGTCGCGATCAGGGTTTTATCGCGCCGTCTTTCCTCATCGAGCCATTCGATCATTCGAGCAGCCTGGTTGATGTCCATGAAGCATCTCCAAACAGTACGGATTTGGGTAGTGATTATATCACACTGCATAAGGTTGTCATCTTCGGTGTTATAGGCCACACTTGTCGCATCAGCAGGTGCGAACAGAGGGCGGGATATATGGTGGCTGTACACCGTGAAGAGCTTGAACAGCGAGAGGCCGAAATACTCGCCCCATATGCGTTGTGCAGCCGGGACAGCCGTGGCCGACATTATCCGGAATCAGAGCCGAGCTATCGCACCGCATTCCAGCGGGATCGTGACCGCATCATCCACTCGGCTGCGTTTCGTCGGCTGGAATACAAGACGCAGGTCTTTGTCAACGACGCCGGGGACTACTATCGCACGCGGCTGACGCATACGCTTGAGGTCGCGCAGATTGGGCGCACGCTGGCGCGGGCACTGCGCGTGAATGAGGATCTGGTGGAGACGATCTGTCTGGCACACGATCTCGGACACCCGCCGTTCGGACATGCAGGTGAGGCCGCGCTGGACAAGCTGCTAGCCGATTATGGCGGATTCAATCACAATCATCAGAGCTACCGTGTCGTCACCGAGCTGGAACGCCGGTATCCGGGCTGGCCGGGGCTGAATCTGACGATCGAGACGCTTGAAGGCATTGCCAAGCATGAGGCGAGCCGTGATCTCAGCTATCTGGTAGGGCTGGATGCCCGGATGCGCGGAAGTATCGAAGCGCAGATTGCTGATGTGGCTGACGAACTGGCGTATAATGCGCATGATCTCGATGATGGTTTGCAGGCTGGGCTGATTGATCCCAAACAGCTTGAAGACCTGGAGATCTGGCAGGAACTATGCCGTCGGCTGGATTGGCGTGACGGCAAGATGGATGAGATCACGCGGCATCGCTTCATCCGGGAACAGATCGGCTTGCAGGTTGATGATGTGCTTGAGACCACGCTGACTCATCTGACGCAGGCTGGTATCCAGACGCCGCTCGATGTCCAGCAGCATTCACACAATGTCGTACAGCACAGCCTGAAGTTCATCGAGTGGAACCGTGCGCTAAAAGACTTTCTGTACGCCAATATGTACTATCACTATCGCATTCGCCGGATGGCTAACCGGGCCGAACGGTTCGTTAGCGAGATCTTTCACTCCTATATTGCCGATTCGCGACAGCTTCCACCGGAACATGCTCAACTGCTGAAGGAACGGGAACTGCACCGGGTGGTCGGTGATTATATCGCTGGCCTGACGGATCGCGGGGCGATGCTGGAGTACCGCCGTGTGTTCGATCCTTTGACGCGACCGTAATATGCTGTAAAATTCAGGCAGAATCTGATGTAGAGAGTGGAAAATTCGATGTCGTCGGAAACGATCCTCAATGGCCGCTACCGGCTGGTGACACAGTACGCATCCGGTGGGATGGCAGTGATTTACAAGGCGATGGATCTCTCGCTTCAACGAACAGTCGCTGTCAAGATCCTGCGCCCCAGCCTGACAGTCGATCCGCAGTTTCTGGCGCGCTTCAACAATGAGGCGCGGGCGATTGCCAACCTTGCACATCCCAATATCGTCACCCTGCACGATGTCGGCACAGATACCGATCCTTCCGGTAAGATCACCCACTACATCATCATGGAATTTGTGGATGGGCAGGATTTAAAGAAGGTCATCCGGTCGCAGGGGGCGCTTGGAATTGAGCGCTCGCTGGATTTTGCCATTCAGATCTGCGCGGGGATCGGGTTCGCGCATCGTACCGGGATCGTCCATGCCGATATTAAGCCGCAGAATATCCTCGTCAGCCGTGAAAGCAAGGTGAAAGTCACGGACTTCGGTATCGCGCAGGCATGGAGCGATACCCAGCCCCAGCAGCGTGAAAGTGTGGTGTGGGGCAGCCCACATTACTACGCACCTGAACAGGCCAAAGGCGAAAAGCCAAGCGCGGCGGCGGATGTGTATTCGATCGGCATCGTCATGTTCGAAATGCTGACGGGCCGTGTCCCTTATCTCGGAGCAAGCCAGCAGGAACTGGCGCTGGCGCATATCCGTGAGCGTATCCCGCTTGCTACCGAAGTGAACCCGCATGTCCCGGCGGAGTTAGCCAGCATTGTCGCCAAGGCGATGGCGAAAGAGCCGCATGATCGCTTTCGCATGGCAGACCAGCTTGGACAGGTGCTGATCCGCCTGCGCGAAGATCTGAAAAGCGGGGCGAATAGAAACGTCAATACCGGTGCGGGGGCCGTTGGCAACTCCGACAGCCTGACGCTGCCCAAGGTTAACCCGGCACAGCAGCCACAGCAGTCGTCGCGACCGATGCCATCAATCAATATCCCGCCGGCGCGGTCGCAGCCACCGCCGCCGCCTAATTCGCCGTCGCAGTCGATGTCGAGTTCGGCTCCTTCTGCGCCGACAATGCCGATCCAGCCACCACCGCCGCCCAATTCGCCGTCAGGTTCGTCGGTTCCGACACAGCGTTACAGCCCGGCTCCGGATGCACCACTGCCCACACATCCACGGCAGGCAGGGCCACAACTTCAGCGTGTCCCTTCCATGGCACCGCAGCAGCATCAGGGGACGGTTCCGCCCCCAGTACCACCCGCCATGCGGGGTGACAGCGGTTATATGCAGGCACAGCAGTATGGTCAGCGCTACAGTGAGCCGATTCAGCAACCGGCGCCGCCTTCACCATTTGACTCGGTGACAATTGCGCTCGGCGTACTGGCACTGGTGGCGGTCGCGTTCCTGCTTCCGCTGTATATCGCGGTCTTCAGTGCGTTAACGTAGGGTTACGGTACATAACGGACTTGCTGAAGCAGGTTTAGAATTAAATACGGAGAAGCCGGGCGACCACGCAGGGTCGCCCCTACAGCGGTACTGTTCCCCGAAAATGATCTCCGTCCTAATTTGTGAAAGATCATAAGCAAGTCCCTGTAATCGACCTGTTGCTGAGGCGCCATGCTCCAGTTGGATGCTTCATGAACAGGCTAATTCTATGTTGTGCAACACTCACCGACAGGCCGTACTGTAGCGGTATACTGCTGCAAAGTGCAGCAATCAGCGCCATACGATCAAACGTTCAGGTTCAAAATCGGCTTGCAGCGGCGGCGGCGGCGCAAAAATTTTATGCCGCTGCAATTTTGCGCTGCAAAACAGGATCATAAGGAGACACGATGTTAAGGCGCTGGAACCTTATATCATAGCACGGATGTTCGTATTGTGCGGTTAGAGTTTTCAAATGATCTGGTGTAAATGGGATAAATGGGGACTGAATACGTATTACAGCAGACGGTGATCGGACCCGCCTGCTGTATTTTTATGAGCCTGCGAAGCTGGTCATTTGGGCATGGCTGCGACCGCGTCGAATACGGGGCGAGTTGATCCGTCGGGTGCGATCAGGCTGTAGGCGCAGCGTTCCGGCCTTGTACTGCCGTTCCGACAGCCGTCGAGATTATTGAGAAACATCGGGCCAATGCCTCCCACTTCTGCGGCAAGTTCAAAGGCGCGGATAACGTATGCGGCCTGTTCATCGAGACTGGTATATGTGAAATAGACGGTATTTTCGTTCGGTGGGGCGGTGTCCTGACTGGTCCCCCAGCCGAATTTTGTGATCCACAGCGGACGGGTGTCCCCATACTGCTGCATGATGCGCTGATAGTCGGCCAGTGTATCGCGGAAGTAAAAGCTGCGATCTTCGAAGTGGGTGGAGATGCCCTGCGGTGGGTTGCAGCAGGTGGCATCCGGGGGGTTGGCCCAGCCACCGATGCTGGCCCCCAGCGCATCGCTGACGCTGATGACATCACTTTCGTACAGCGCCTGCAGATAAACCCGGTCATTGATCGCATTGACGCCGTCATTAAAGCCGGTCGGGGCCAGGCCTGCCGTGATGATCAGCGCGTTGGGATCGACCGCTTTCACTGCTGCATAAGTCGGGCGCAGCAGATCGACGTAGAACTGTGCGCTGATCGGATAGCGGGTGCTGTTCCATTCGCGGCGCAGGTTCGGCTCATTCCAGATCTGGTAGGCATCGACGACACCCTGATAATGCGTGCTGAGGGCGGTCATGAAGCCTGCAAATACAGCGGGATCATCCGGCGGACCGTCTTCACCCTGACTGCTGCGTGCCCATGATGGTGCAGCGCTGACGGTCAGCAGGATATTGAACCCGGCCTGATCGAAACCCTGTACCAGCGGGTCGAGTCTGGCGAAATCAGGCTGTCCCTGTGCGGATTCGATGTCGCGCCATCTGACGTCCAGCCGCACCCAGTTGACGCCAAGCTGCTGCACCTGCGATACCGCCTGCGCTGCATCCTGCGTGTAGGTATCCAGATAGATGCCGTAATCAAAACTGACGCTGATCTGTACCGGCGGGGCGTCCTGCGGTGTGTCGGATGTTTCAGATCCCGTGTTCGCTGTATTACCAACAGGATCACCACTGACGAGCAGAGTCTGCCCGGCGTAAATCAGATTCGGATTCTCGATGTCGTTCAGGGTCCGCAGTGCTTCGACGGTGGTATTGAACTGCAAGGCGATTTTCGCCAGTGTATCCCCGGTGCGAATGGTGTAGCTGCTGGTGCTGCTGGTATCGGTGCGCGGCTCGGAAGTGGACGGCGTGATCACGAGCGTCGCGGTCGGGATCGGGGCTTGGGGGGGCGGCACGGTGTCCCCGGTAGGAATACGCAGCACCTGACCGATATAGATGATATCAGGGTTGACGATGCCATTTTCAAGGACCAGTGCATTGATGGTGGTCTGGTAGCGCTGTGCGATGACGCGCAACGTATCCCCCCTTACCACCGTATATTCCAGTAGGGCAGCAGTCCCGCCGGACTCGGTTGGGGCCGGGTCCGGGATGGTTTCTACTGCTTCTGTTGTCTCTGTCGCGTCGGATGCTGGCTCGATGGTCGCGAAAAATTCCTCAGTCGGGGGGATCACATCAAAGATGCCATCATCGGTGACAATCACATCGGCTGGGGGGGCATTCTCGGTCAGTACCGGATCTTCTGTGGCGTCCTGTGCCTGCGGTGACATCACCGCTACGATGCTGAACAACAGGAAGCTTGCAGTCAGGCTGGCCGCCAGCAGGGTTACACGCCAGAGTCGCATCACTTGCTCCTTACCGGGTCGGGGGAGTGGGTCATCAAAAGATTTGATGGATCGTCAAAAGATTTGAATTGAGTTTATACGTTTTATGGCTGGTACGCTACTGTCTCAGCCGT
>CAYNDH010000106.1:11681-15897 GCA_964395665.1 uncultured Anaerolineaceae bacterium | reverse complement strand
AGGGACGATCCTCACGGATCGTCCCTTTTTTGATTATATGCAGGTGTGGTGATTAGCTGTGCCGCTGAAGGGTTTATCGGAGCGGGTCCGGTCTCAACAGGGATGAAAGTAATGAGAGATGTCTGCCCTCATTCCAGGCCGACCGGCGCCTTGATCTCTCCATGCGCGATCAGCCATTGCAGGCTCTCATAGACGGCCTGAAGTGAGGTATAGCGCGGCTGATACCCCAGCAGTTTCTGCGCTTTGGCGATGCTGCCATTCGGACTGTGCGCAATGTGATACCAGGTCGCTTCGGCATCGCTGGCGGAAACCCGCTGGCTGAAATCGTCCCAGCCGAGAAATTCCAGCCGCGCTTCCTGATTGAACCAGCCTGCCACCGCCTCGGCAAATCCGCGCACCGTCAGCGCCGCCGGGGACAGCGCATGGAATGCCTCACCGACGCTCGCATTCCAGTTTTGCAGCGCACACATAAACGCCTGCGCCACATCATCCGCATGGACATGGTGCAGCGTCTCCAGTCCGAGATGCGGCAGCGGCAGTGCCTCTCCGGCGGCCAGCGCTTCGAATACGCGCGGATTTTTGTTGCCCTGCGGATTAATCGGGTGGTGTCCCGGCCCGACGATGTGACCGGGGTGCAGCAGCGTGACGGGGAAGCGGCTGCGGCGTGCTTCATCCAGCAGATAGGCTTCAATTGCGGCTTTCTGTGCGGCGTAATCGTTCTTCAGATAATCCGCGACCGCATCCGGCGCGACATGCGGCGGGATCAGCGGTTTGCGCGGCGCGGATTCAAGCATCGGCTGTTCGACCGGGAAGCCGTGCACCCACACCGTCCCGCAGTGCAGGAAATGCTGGACCTGTCCCCGCAGCGCTGTGACGATCTGCTGTGCGCTGGCGACGGTGAAACAGACCATGTCAATCACGATATCCGGCTTCAGGTCGGCGATCTGCTGGCCGAAGGTGCCGTTCTGCTCCGCCTGTTCACGGTCCATCTGGACGCTTTGCACGCTGTTCCATGCGGCGTGCGGCAGATACGGCTGACTCTGTCCGCGTGTGACGTTGATCACGTCGTAGCCCGCCTCGGCCAGTCGCGGGACGAGATACGTCCCCACATGCCCACTTCCACCGATAATCACCACCCGTGCCATCGTTGAGTCCTTTCAGTCATGAGGATTATTGGCGAGAGTTTAGCGCAGATCGCGGCACAAATCGCATACTTGCGCTAAAATTATTAACCTTGCTTCAAACAGAATTGAGCGGTTCTGATGTCTGTGTTTGAAACCTACTTAAAGACCTTGAGTTCATTACGTGGTGCGACCGTCCCCGAAACCTCGTACTATCCAATCCTGCAAAGCCTGCTGAATGATGTGGGTACCGCCCTGCGCCCCAATGTTCAGGCGATTGTGCATCCAAAAGCAGCAGGGGCAGGCATCCCCGACCTGGGCTTATATGACGAAAATCAGGCGAAAGACCAGAAACCAGCACGCGGGGTCGTGGAAGCCAAAGGGGTGGAGGATGTCCTGACGCGCATCGCCAACAGTGACCAGATCACACGCTACGTCGCCAGCTATGGCCAGGTGCTCGTCACCAATTACTATCAGTTCGTGCTGGTGACACGCGACCCGCAGACCGGTGTCCCCGTGATCGAAGAGCGCTATGAACTGGCCCCGAACGCTGCCGCCTTCTGGGAAGCAGCCAGGCAGCCGCACGCACTGGCACAGAAACACGAGATCCCCCTGCGCGAATACCTGAAGCGCGTCATGCGCCGCACCGCACCGCTGACCAGCGCCCGTGATGTCGCGTGGATTCTCGCCAGCTATGCCCGCGAAGCCAAAGCCCGCATCAAAGCCGAAGGGACCGAGCAGGAAGCGCTCGATAAAATTCGCGGTCAGTTGGAAAGCGCCTTAGGTGTCAGCTTTGCCGACCAGACAGCGCAGGATTTCTTCCTCTCCACCCTGGTCCAGACGCTGTTTTACGGCGTCTTCAGCGCGTGGGTGCTGTGGCATGAGAAGAACCCGAACCCATCGGCCCGCTTCGACCTGTGGCGCGATACCCGACGGCTCAATATCCCCGTGATCGGTGAACTGTTCGAGCAGTTCTCCAGCGGAAACGCGCTGTCGCTCTCGGTAGAAGCCGTGCTGAACTGGACCGTCGATGCCCTCAACCGTGTGGACCGCGCCGCCTTCTTTCACGAAATGGGCTATGACGTGGAAGGCGGATTTGCCGGGGAAAGCGCAAAATACAGCAGCGGCAGAGACGCCATCCAGTATTTCTATGAACCCTTCCTTCAGGAGTTCGACCCTGATCTGCGGCGGCAGTTGGGCGTATGGTATACCCCGCGTGAAGTCGTGCGCTATATGGTCGCACGGGTGGATGCGGCGCTGAAAAACGAACTCGGCATCGCCGACGGGCTGGCCGATCCGAATGTCTACATCCTTGACCCGTGCTGCGGGACCGGCGCATACCTGATCGAAGTGCTGCACCACATCGGGCAGACGCTGGTGAACCGTGACGGCCCCGCGCTGGCAGGGCAGGCGGTCAATCAGGCCATTCGCGAGCGTGTGTTCGGCTTCGAACTGTTACCAGCCCCGTTTGTGATCGCGCATCTTCAGGTCGGCATCCTGCTCAATCAGTTGAAAGCGCCGCTCTCACGCGGGCAGCGTGCCGGAGTCTACCTGACCAACGCGCTCACCGGCTGGGAAGACAGCGACGAGCAGAAGATGCCGCTGCTGTTCCCTGATCTGGAAAAGGAGCGCGACGCCGCCGAGACGGTCAAGCGTGACCGCCCGATTCTGGTCATTCTCGGCAATCCGCCCTATTCCGGTTATGCCGGTGTCGCCGTAGACGAAGAACGCACCCTGACCGACGCCTACCGCACCACACAGGACCCGAACCTGCCGCGCCCACAGGGACAGGGGCTGAATGACCTGTATGTGCGCTTCTTCCGCATGGCGGAGCGCCGCATTGCCGAGCAGACCGGGCAGGGCGTCATCAGCTTCATCAGCAATTACTCGTGGCTGGACGGCCTCTCACATCCTGCCATGCGTGAACGCTATCTGCAGGTGTTTGATCGCATCACCATCGACAACCTGAACGGCGACAAATACAAGACCGGCAAAACCACGCCGGAAGGCAAACCTGATCCAAGCATCTTTTCAACCGAATCCAATCGTGAAGGCATTCAGGTCGGGACGGCAATTGCGACAATGATCCGCAAGCCGACCCGTAAACCGGCACATCAGGTAGCCTCAGTCATCCACTATCGCGATCTGTGGGGGACAGACAAGCGGAACCAGCTTAGCACCGAAGCCGTTAACCTGAACAAAATCGAATATCAGCCGGTTATCCCGTCACCGGAAATCGGCCTGACATACATGCCGCACATCGTCGGCGCAGATTATTTCGATTGGGCAAAACTGACAGAGTTGTTCCCGGTATTGTTTCCGGGGGTAGAAACAAGTCGCGACTCTGGATTGGTAGAAATAGATAAGGATGTTCTCTTAAAGAGAATGCAGCGTTACTTTGATCCGAAAGTAACAGATACCGACCTACAGAAAGATGCAAATGTATTGGTCACTGATGCAGCACGATTTAATGCGCGGCAGGTACGGAATTATTTGTTGAAACGTGGCTTTCTGCCTCAAAATATTGTTCGATTTTGCTATCGTCCGTTCGATGTCCGCTGGCTTTACTGGGAACCAGAGACAAAACTGCTTAACGAAAAACGCGCTGAATATTTTCCCCATGTACAACCGGGCAATGTCTGGTTAGTAGGACAGCCGAAAGCACGCCGTGACTGGACCCCTGTTCAGCTCGTAAAAAGTCTGGGTGGGCGGCATCTTGATGAGCGCGGAGCATTCTATTTCCCCCTCTACCTCTACGACACGCCGCAAAAACAGCAGCTCGGCCTGTTCGATGCCGCCGAGTCCGCGCCGGTGGGCGGTCGCAGGCCGAATCTGAGTGAGCAGGCGAAGGCGTATCTGGCGCGGGTGTTTGCCCAAAGTATGCCCACCCCAAACCCCGGTATTCAGGAAGGGCTTACGATCCCCACCCCAAACCCCGGTACTCAGGAAGGGCCTACCATCCCCACCCCAAACCCCACCCAAAGTATCCCCACCCCAAACCCCTCCCCATTACATGGAGAGGGGCTTAAAAATCAGCTTGCAACTCCCCTTCTCCATGCAATGGAGAAGGGGCCGGGGGATGAGGATGCGGGGGA
>CAYNDH010000106.1:6995-11581 GCA_964395665.1 uncultured Anaerolineaceae bacterium | reverse complement strand
ACACGCTCGACCAACAAGCCGAAATCCTCTTCTACCACACGCTGGCCGTGCTGCATTCGCCTGCGTATCGGGTCGAGAATGCGGGGGCGCTGCGTCAGGACTGGCCGCGTGTCCCGCTGCCTGCTTCGCGTGATGTGCTGGTCGAGTCGGCGGCACTCGGTCGTCAGGTCGCCGCCCTGCTGGATGTCGAAACGCCTGTTCCCGGTGTCACGCAGGGCAATCCGCGTGATGATCTGAAAACGGTGGGGATGCTGTCTACGGTTGAGGGTGCTGTACCGGATTTCACCGTCAATGTGCGCTGGGGCTATTTCGGCTCCGGCAGTGCGGTTATGCCCGGTCGTGGTCGCGTGGTTGAAGCGGATGGTCTGGTCGATGTCTATCTGAATAACACCACGTATTGGAAAGGCATCCCCGCCGACGTCTGGCAGTACACGCTTGGCGGCTATCAGGTGCTCAAGAAGTGGCTGAGCTATCGCGAAACGTCAGTGCTGGGGCGTCCACTGAAGCCAGATGAAGCACGGGAATTGATGAACATCGCGCGTCGTATCACGGCACTGCTGACGCTCAACGACGCGCTGGATCGAAACTATACCCGGAGCTATGAGAAGCAGTGAGGAATTACGTCATCGTGATCAGGACTTTTTTCTGCTCGACCGTCTGACCCGGCTCAACACTGATGCGCTGGACGATTCCATCACGCGGGGCCTTGAGTTCGTTCTGCATCTTCATCGACTCAAGGATCACCAGTGTCTGCCCTGCCGTGACCGTCTCACCTTCGCTCACCGGGATCACAACGATCAGCCCCGGCATCGGCGCACGGATCGAGATCTCGCCGCTGTCGGCTTCCAATCCGCCCCGCCGTGATCGCAGAAGCTGGCTGCGCTCGTCAATCACCGTGCCGGAATACTGACGGCCACCCATCAGCACCTCATAGTTGCCGTCCATTTCCTCAACCACCGCTTCATGTGAGGTCGAGTTCATGATGATCGAGAACAGCGACTCGGTCAGCGGCAGGAAGTCCACATCGCGCTGTTCGCCATTCACCCAGACTGTGCCATCATTCCGCACTTCGATTTCGAAGCGCCTGTCATTAATCGTGGTAATGTACTTCATCCGTCTCGCGCCTAGCGCTGCATCCTTTCGTAGCGGCTGACCCACTTCCAGTTGCTGACATCACGGGCAGCCGGGGCCACACTCTGCGCGGCCAACTGCTGCCGACGGTGCGCGACCAGTGTCGCTGCAATCGCCGCCGCTTCAATATCCGCGTCACTTGGGTTTTCCTCATAAGTGGACATGCTGAAGCGCTCTTCGACGAACTTGGTGTCGAACTGTCCGGCGATAAAGCTGAAGCTGTTCAGCAGGTTCACATGGAACGGGATATTATGCCGCAGCCCCATAATCACGTATTCAGAGAGCGCCCGGCGCATCCGCAGCATGGCCTCGGAGCGCGTCTCACCATGAACGATCAGCTTCGAGATCATGCTGTCATAATACGGTGTGATCTCGTAACCGGCATACACGCCATGATCGACGCGCACACCCGGCCCGGTCGGCGTCAGCACCGTGGTCAGGCGGCCAACGCTGGGGATGAAGTTATTGTACGGGTCTTCCGCATTGATACGGCATTCGATCGCCCAGCCTTTAGGCTCAAGGATGCTCTCGGTCGGCCCCATACGGCGTCCGCGTGCGATGCGGATCTGCTCTTTCACAAGGTCAATGCCAGTCACCAGTTCAGTCACCGGATGCTCGACCTGCAAGCGGGTATTCATCTCAAGGAAGTAGAAGTTCTTATCCTTATCAACCAGGCATTCGATCGTCCCGGCATTCACATAATTGACCGAACGCGCCGCCGCAATCGCCATCTCGCCCATGCGACGCCGCAGGTCCGGGTCCACAAACGGGCTGGGCGCTTCTTCCACCAGTTTCTGATGCCGCCGCTGGATGCTGCACTCACGCTCGCCCAGATGCACGACATTCCCGTGCGTATCAGCCAGAATCTGGAACTCGATGTGCCGTGCGCCGACCAGCAGTTTTTCGACATACACGCGGCCATCTCCGAAGGCGCTCTCGGCCTCACGACGGGCCGTTGCCAGCGCTGCGGGCAGGTCTTCTTCGCGATAGACCGCACGCATCCCCTTCCCGCCGCCGCCTGCCGCCGCCTTGACCATCAGCGGAAAGCCGATTTCGGTCGCGGCAATTGCGAGAATGTCTTCATCGCGCATATCCGGCTCGGTTCCGGGAACCACCGGTACACCAGCACGCCGGACCGTCTCGCGGGCTGTCTGTTTGTTGCCCATGGCAGTGATCGCTGCCGGAGGTGGCCCGATAAACGTGATATTTTCATCGGCACAGGCCTGCGCGAAGTCGGCGTTTTCGGCCAGAAAGCCATAACCGGGATGGATGGCATCTGCACCGGTCTTTTTGGCCGCCGCGATGATCTTGTCCATCCGCAGATAACTCTCACGCGGGGCAGGTGGGCCGATATGCACGGCTTCATCTGCAAAACGCACATGCAGCGCCGTCCGGTCAGCATCGGAGAATACCGCCACCGTCGGGATACCGAGATCCCGGCAGGCGCGGATAATGCGCACGGCGATCTCACCGCGATTGGCGATGAGGATTTTCTGGATATTCTTCTGTGAAGCAGATTGATCAGTCATTGAACTTGTCCTAAGCAGGTCATTTAAGTGCGGCGGGCCGTAAACAGGCCGGTTTCCTTGCGAATATCGATGGCCCCATCAGTATCGAAGCGATGGCGCAGCTCTGCAATGAGGGCCTGCGCGTTGGGCTGCTCCATCATCTCCAGCGAGTCCAGCGACGAGACGATGTAATTCAGCAGCGGCTGAAGCTGTGTGATATGCAGCGACGACTCGAAGTCTTCCCGCTGGATGTCGGTAAAGTAAGGCCGCAGGTGATCCGCGCCATTTTGCAGGGTAAAGGCAAAGCGGACACCCATCAGGCCGAAGTCCGATCCCGCCTTGTCATTGAAGCGATCCACGAGCTGTTCGAGATCCACCAGATGATTCTCACCGTTGGTCATCGCGAACAGTACACCACCCGGCTTCAGCACCCGGCGGATTTCACTCAGCGCCTGCGGCAGATCCGGCACATGATACAGCATATAGTTAGCGATCACGACATCGAACGTCTGCTCCGGGTACGGGATCTGCTGGATGTCGATCACCTCAAAGGAAAAACGCTGTGCAGGATTGTCATCAGGATTGTCACCGAGATGGCGCTGACAGTCTTCCAGCATTCCAGCCGAGAGATCAGACAGGGTGAGCTGCCAGCCAGAGGGAATCCGTTCGGCATTCTGCTTCCACAGATCACCACGTCCAGCGCCGACTTCCAGTATTCGGGCATCGGCGGGGGCGATCCGCAGCAGGCGGTCAAACTGCCAGCGCTGAACGGACTCGGTATTGGTACTGAACTGCTCATGCAGCCGGATACGCGCCGCAAGATTCCCAGAGTGGGCGTACTGCTGTGTCTTCAGATAGTCGGTGTTCTGAAATTTGCTCATGTTTACTCGTCCAGCACAGCGAAGATGTCACGCACTGGCAGGGTGAATCCGGGCAGTACGTCGCCGCCGTCCAGTGTGCCGTTGATGTCCAGCGTATCAGATTGATTTGTACCTTGCTGGAAAACAGCAGCCTGCCGGGTATCAGGATAAATGACCCATACGAGGCGTGTACCATATTGCAGATATTTCTGGACTTTCGCTTGAATATCACTGGCACGTTCGGACGGCGAAATCACTTCGACCGCCAGATCTGGGGCGAGTTTATGAAATGTAGGTGTATACGGTTCAACGCGCTCACGAGAGGCGAAACCTATATCTGGAACAAGAAGTACATAGGGATCTTCAGAAAGGATAAATCCTCCATCTGCTCCCGTCACTCTCCCTGATTTGTGTATTCGCACATAGTTGCGAATGAATGTTGCGATTTCCACTGCAATTACCGTCGATACTGCACCCGAAGGGGACATTTCAACTAACGCTCCGTCATGGATTTCGCGGCGAATCCCGTCATCTGGCATTTCCAGCAGTTCGTCGGGTGTGATGGTTTTATCCTGTGCAGCCATCGCGTTCATACTCCTTCAGACGTTCAGTTTACTCGTCCAGCACGGCGAAGATATCACGCACTGGCAGGGTGAATCCGGGCAGTACGTCGCCGCCGTCCAGTGTGCCGTTGATGTCAACCGTACTGCCACTCTGCATCCCTGACGAATAGACCACGATACGCTGTGTCTTTGGGTAGATCACCCACACGAGCTTTGTGCCATATTCCAGATACTTCTGCGTTTTCAGATCAATGTCCGCCGCATGTTCGGACGGCGAAATCACTTCGACCGCCAGATCAGGCGCATGATCGTAAAACCCATCACCTTCTGACTGTGGATGATCCTTCGAGATAAAAGCGACATCCGGTGACAGCAGCACATATGGCTCCTGCGAAAGGATGAAACCACCGTCAGCCCCTGCAAGATGCCCCAGATGATGCTGAAAAACGTAGTTCGACAGCAGATGCAGCACATAAGCGGCCAGCCGAGTGGCGACCTTTCCGGAAGCGGACATCGCAACTAAC
>CAYNDH010000106.1:0-6895 GCA_964395665.1 uncultured Anaerolineaceae bacterium | reverse complement strand
CACATAAGCGGCCAGCCGAGTGGCGACCTTTCCGGAAGCGGACATCGCAACTAACACTCCGTCATGGATTTCGCGGCGCATCCCGTCATCTGGCATTTCCAGCAGTTCGTCGGGTGTGATGGTTTTATCCTGCGCGGCCATCGTGATCTCTGGCTCCTGATCCTCTATCGGATGTTCGCTGCAAACTTTACAGCGGCATGTTACCGTGCTTCTTGGCCGGGTTGTGATCGCGCTTGTTCTGGAAGACGCCGAGTGCATTGATCAGCCGGGCACGGGTGTCACGCGGTTCGATGATGTCGTCGATATAGCCACGATTGGCCGCAATGTACGGATTGGCAAATTTTTCGCGGTATTCTGACGCCAGTTCCGCCTTACGCGCTGCGGGATCATCCGCACCCTGAATCTCACGGCGGAAGATGATCTCGACTGCGCCTTCCGGCCCCATGACGGCGATTTCCGCAGTCGGCCATGCCAGATTGAGATCACCGCGAATGTGTTTGCTGCTCATCACGCAGTATGCGCCGCCATAAGACTTGCGCATGGTGACGGTCAGCTTCGGCACGGTCGCTTCACAGTAGGCGAACAGCAGTTTCGCGCCAGACATGATGATGCCGCGATGTTCCTGCTCGGTTCCGGGCAGATAACCCGGCACATCGACGAAGGTGATAATCGGGATATTGAAGCAGTCGCAGAAGCGGATGAAACGCGCCGCCTTGATGCTGGCGTCGATGTCCAGCACGCCGGCCAGTACCATCGGCTGATTGGCGACAATCCCGACGCTGTGACCACCCAGACGGGCGAAGCCGACGACGATATTCGCGGCATAATCTTCATGAATCTCGTAGAAATTGCCGTCGTCCACAATGCGGTGAATCACATCTTTCACATCATACGGCTTGTTCGGGCTGTCCGGGATGATGGTATCGAGTTCGGAGTCAGCCCGCAGCGGATCATCCATGGTCGCGCTAAAGGCCGGGTCCTCAAGGTTGTTCTGGGGCAGATAATTGAGCAGTTCGCGCACCAGCATCAGTGTTTCGGTTTCATTTTCTCCAACCAGATGACAGACGCCGCTCTTGCTGGAATGCACCGATGCGCCGCCGAGATCCTCAAAACTGACCTCTTCGTGGGTCACCTGCTTGACGACATCCGGGCCGGTGATAAACATGTAACTGGTATTCTTCACCATGAAGATGAAATCAGTCAGCGCCGGGCTGTAGACCGCGCCGCCCGCGCACGGCCCCATAATCACGCTGATCTGCGGGATCACGCCGCTGGCAAGTGTATTCCGCAGGAAGATGTCGGCAAATCCACCAAGGCTCTCGACGCCTTCCTGAATGCGTGCGCCGCCGGAGTCATTCAGGCCGATGACCGGCGCACCGTTCTTCAGCGCCATCTCCATGATTTTGACGATCTTCTGCGCGTGGACTTCGCTCACAGAGCCGCCGACGACCGTAAAGTCCTGCGAATAGACATACACCAGCCGCCCATTGATCGTCCCCCAGCCGGTCACCACGCTGTCACCAGGATGACGGTTTTTATCAGTGCCGAAGTTGTTGGAGCGATGCTCGACAAAGCCGTCGATCTCACGGAAACTGCCGGGGTCCAGCAGGATCTCCAGACGTTCGCGTGCCGTGTTCCGCCCGGACTCGTGCTGGCGTTTCACGCGTTCCGGGCCGCCCCCTGCAAGGCTCTTCTGACGAAGGTCACGCAGGTGCTGTGTCTTTTCATTCACCTGCTGTTGCTGCTGATTGGTCTGCTCGTTCACAGCCATCCGTTTATTCTCTCCCTGTGTATAAATCCCGTATTTAACCGGTTATTTCATTAAACTGCTGGTGGCATCGGCCTGCTGCGAACCCGTCCCACCAATCCTTCTGAAGACGCGCCACCATATCAGCCCTGCCACCCAGATCAGCCAGATCGCGATCAGAAAGGGCAGGCGCTGGCGATCATAATCTGCCTGTGCAAACAGGGCCAGCCGCACGATCTGATACAGGCCGAACACCGTCAATAACACTGCCACCTGTCCGGTGGTCGCGAAACTGCGCGAACGCAGCAGCGCAGGCCGCAGCACCCTGACCGTCATGATGATAAACACCACTGTCCAGCCTACGCCACTGATTACGTCGAAAATCCGCACTTCATCGGGAAATACGGCCAGCGCTGGCGGCAGCGTCAGCATCCGCACCACGCCGACCAGTGCGTACAGCGTCAGGGCAATCATCAGCAGGACAAGGCGGCGGTTAGGCGGCGGTGTGGGTGTATCGTCTGGATTGATCGTATCGGGACGTGGCGACATTTTCCAACTGACAGATGATTTCTGTCCCGCGATTATAAATCAGGTGAGGGGGATTGTCAGGTTTCGGATGCGATACGGGACTCGCTCGGCAATCTCATCATCGGAAATCGGCTCGATAATGTCAATGCCTCACGGTGCGCACCTGTGACGCCATTCATAACCATCGCAGTACGGGCTGTAACAGTGTGGACGGCGATCAATCGGCTGTCTGGAGCCGGCGGCAACCGGTACGTTTTTCCTGCACTCGGCTGATGCCCGCCTGCGGTATGGACAAACAAAAAAGCCTGACCGGGTTGTACCGTCAGGCCTGATATTCAGTTTTATACAGCGGTTGATCGCGTCGGAAAAGCCGACCTTACTCCGCTTCGGTTGAGATCTGCGGGGCGGCAGGCATCGTCAGCGGCTTGACCATCCCTTTCAGCATCCGTTCCATCGCCATCGTATTACTGCATACACCATGTGTCACAAAGTAGGGGTTATCACAGTCCCAGACACCGTTCTTATAGCTGATGGTGTAATCATTATGTCCACCGCGAAAACCGGCTTCAAAGCTCGTGAAGGTCATCAACTCGCCCAGACGCTCTGCATAATTTTTGGCTTTTTCCACATCGCTGACGACGTTCTGGCCGGGAGCATAAGGCAGGGGCTGGCGCTTGAGCATCGGTCCAAGGCCGCGCTCGATTGCCATGATATGCGGGCAGATGCCATACTTCTGGAAACCGGGGCAGGAGCAGTACCAGCCATCTGGCCCAAGGCTGACCTGATAACTGTTGTTACTGCCTACGAATTCTGCTGACAGGTTGTGAAGGGTGACACGTGACGGGTCCTCTGCGTATTCCTTTGCCTTCTGGATCTTGCCAATCATGCTGTAGTCCATTAGATAAAATACTCCTCTAGTTGTAAACAGGGTTTATAAAAAAACACGCGATTTAATCGAAACGAAAAAATCGCGCAGAGTTGTCAGCTAAAATGTTTGATGGTAAGGGCAGCTTCATCTTAAAAGCCTCCTCTTCCTGATTACTTTCAGTTTAAGTCACCTTTAAATTTGTGTCAAATGAAGGTTATCGCTGCAAAACAGGCCGTTTGTCATGAGGACCCATCACAGGTGGTCGCCTTTGAAGCAGCAGGCTTTGTAAGCAGCAGGCAGAAGGACTACAGCCGCATTTCGAATTCGATTTCGTCCATAATGGGGATGCTGTGTTCGCCGACGATCGGGATCTGGGGCTTAAGCTTGCGGGATTCGGCGACGGCATTGGGATAAATCGCTGCAAACCGGAAACCGCGCCTCTGATAAAAACGTATGGCGTCGATATTATCGTTCGTGGTCATCACCCAGATGCGCTTGATGCCGTTCTCCGTCGCCACCACGCGCACCGTCTCGATCAGGGCAGTGCCCACACCTTTCTGGACTTCATCGCTGTTGATGGTGATGATCTCGACTTCAGGCTGGTCTTCGACCATTCGGTAGGTCAACAGGGCAATCGCTTTGGCTTCAGGATCAGCATCTTCTTCGCTGCTGCCGGGGAAGGCGGCAAATCCGGGCAGCAGATGGGCATAGTATACCTGCCCGCGAGAGACAATTTTGGTGGACATCCAGTGACGGTCAAGGTAATCGGCGACCCAGTTACGATCTTCCGGCTTCAGTGCGCGGATATAAAAATCCCGAACAGGTATAGTTTCGTTTTCAGACTTTTCAGCCATATGTCACACCAACCCTCTACCGCGATTTCAAAATATCACACGCGCAAACTATCCCTTATTATAAGGAGATTTGCATTAACATCCAAACACCGCTTGCCCTACGTCTCTATAGACGGTTTTCGCCTGAAACAAGTTGCAGAAAATTTGCGGTTCCCTGATCTGGTTATCCAAAACCACGGGCGGACGCTGTACCGCTTTTGCCTCACAGATCCGCCCGATGGGTGCTGGATGATATCCGGTTTACAGAGATGGCCCGCCGATAGACGGCCCGGACGGGCTATTCCTTGACGTTCGTAACCGCGCCATCATCCGCCTGATAGGCCGTTTTCGCGAATTTCGCCATCACGCCGGATGTGTAATGCGGCTTCGGTGCCTGCCATGCCGCCTTGCGCGCCGCCAGTTCTTCATCGGAAACCAGCAGGCTCAAACGGCGTTCTGTCACATCAATCTCGATCAGGTCGCCTTCCTGCACCAGTCCGATCGGCCCGCCGAGCATCGCTTCGGGTGCGATATGACCGACGCACATCCCACGCGTCGCGCCGGAGAAACGCCCGTCGGTGATCAGCAGCACATCACGGCCTAAGCCCTGCCCACTGATCGCCGCCGTCACGCCGAGCATTTCACGCATCCCCGGACCGCCCACCGGCCCTTCATAGCGGATAACGACGACATCACCCTTCTGGATGCGCTGCTGCTGCACGGCGTCCATGGCGTCTTCTTCACGCTCAAAGACACGCGCAGGGCCGCGATGAGTGGTCGGCTCGTCACCCTTGAGCTTGATCACGCCGCCGTTGGGGGCGAGATTGCCCTTGAGGATATTCAGGCCGCCGCTCTCATGAAGCGGCTGATCCAGCGGGGCGATCACCTTCTGCCCCGGTGTTTCACGGGCAGAGGCCGCCTCTTCAGCCAGCGTGCGCCCGGTGACTGTCAGCGTCCCGCCGTTCAGATAACCGCCTTCCAGCATCCGCTGCGCAAACAGGCGGATGCCCCCGGCGCGGTGCAGGTCGATGGCGGTATATTTGCCGGTCGGCAGCATATCGACCAGCAGCGGTGTGCGGGCGCTGATCGCTTCAATATCATCGATCGTGAACGGGATACCGGCTTCACGGGCAAAGGCCAGCGTATGCAGCACGGCATTCGTACTTCCGCCGGAACCCGCCGCCGCCGCAATCGCGTTTTCCAGCGCCTGCCGGGTGATAATCTTCGATGGGCGCAGGTCATTCTCGATCAGATTCATGATGAGCTGACCGGCGTCGAACGAAATCGTGTCCTTATCATCACTCATAGCCGGGATGTCATTCATGCCCATTGGTGAAATACCGATCACCTCACTCAGCATCGACATCGTATTGGCCGTGAACTGTCCGCCACATGCACCGGGACCGGGGCAGGCCACCGACTCGATCTCGTGGAATTCTTCCGCACTGATGCGGCCATTCGCATAAGCGCCAATGGCTTCAAACACCTGCTGAATGGTGATGTCCTTGCCGCGATAATTGCCGGGGGCAATACTGCCGCCGTACACCATCAGCGCCGGGATATCGAGCCGGATCAGCGCCATAATCGTGCCTGGGATCGTCTTGTCACAGGATGACAGCGCGATCACACCATCGAAGTAGTTGGCGCGGGTGACGAGTTCGATGCTGTCCGCGATCATCTCACGGCTGATGAGTGAGGCTTTCATGCCTTCAGTCCCCATCGTGATGCCGTCACTGATGCTGATCGTGTTAAATTCCAGCGGCGTACCACCCGCAGCGCGGATGCCTTCCTTCATTTTGGCGGACAGCCGTCGCAGATGAAAATTACATGGGCCAAGTTCTGTCCATGTGTTCGCAATTGCAATCAGCGGTTTGGCGAGATCATCATCTGTCAGGCCAATCCCCTTGAAATAGGAACGTGCGGCAGCCCGGTTATCGCCCTCTAATAAGGTTCGGCTGCGGGCATTGGCCGCGAATTTTTGAACGAAATCACGCACTTGTGGATCATCAGCCATGAGTCGAGACACTTTCTGAAATTCGAAGAACGGTTTTCTGGTTGATCTGTATAAGAGCCTGTTTGGAAATTGGTTACCGGTGCGGACAGGGCGCCATTGCAAGCAATGCGGCCCTGTCCCAACACCTAAACATGCTTGCATGTCCATGCTTGCATGTCGTTGTCCGCTGTTTCCATAACATTCAGAGCAGGTTTTCTGAATATTCAAACAGGTTCTAAAGGGACAGAACGACTCAAACAATAGCGTGCCCCCGGCGCAATCGCAAGCATCCATGGGGATTGGTTTACAGGGGCTGGTGTTTTTGAAGCAGGCGATAACGACACCAGATCGTGGTACAGCACCTACAGCTATTGGGCAGAGACCGGCGGTGCTGTGTCCGCTGGCAGTACACGAATCGAATCTTACGGCCTCGAATCCTCATCGGCGCCCATATCAGCCCCCTCATCCGTATCAGCCAGTTCAGCCTGCTCCGCAAGCTGCATGATATGTTCCAGCGCTTTGTCATAAGACTGATAGATCGTGACCTTGTCGGCCTGACGGGTCATATGAGCGACCATAATGCCCGCCGTCCGCAGCACCTGTGACTTCACGTAAAATGCCAGCCCCTTCATATTGGGATGGACGAAATAACTCTGGGCTGCACCTTCAAAAAATCCCTCCGGCAGGAAGACATCCAGCTCTGAAGCATCCAGCAGAATATAGCGCGGCCCCAGATGCAGACCCAGTGGCTCGACCAGCATCATGTCTTCGTACGTCATTTTGCCAATGAGCTTCAGAAGCACGACATTATCACGTGGTCCCGGAGAAATTTCGTAGGGCATTTGTTCTATCCGTGATGTAAAATAGTTTCAGAACCTGTTTGGAAATTGGTTACCGGTGCGGACAGGGCGCCATTGCAAGCAATG
>CAYNDH010000105.1:9845-15906 GCA_964395665.1 uncultured Anaerolineaceae bacterium | reverse complement strand
AGCATCATCCATCGCCCCTACACATGAGCGATTTTTGTAAATGTCAACACGCCCTTAGTGGCTTTAGCTATTGATATGTCAGTTTCTGCGTTCTGATGTTGAAGCGCTCCGGCTGGTGATTCTGGATCGTACTCGACGCGAGATCGAGAAATGCGCCGAGATTGTTGATCTGGCTTAGCGGGAAGCGGGCGACGGTTCTGAACTTGCCGTTTGCATCCGCCCGTTTGACCAGCAGCCGACCGCGACCGATTTTAATATCAAGCTCCGACCAGCGAATCTTCTCCCGGCGGGCCTGCACACCGGCCCGTGCGATCACAAACTGGGGATGCAGCCGGATCGTTTTCCCCTCACGTAAGGCCTGTGCCATACGTTCGCCAACCGCCTCTGTGATATACGGGCGGACGACATGCGCAAAGATGCGCGGATTGCCGTGCATCGCCGTAAAGCGGTAGACCTTCCCGTCCTTCATCTCCAGTGTATGACCGCCCCAGCCGCCGAGGATCAGACGGCCAAGCCGCAGTTGGCGATGACCTTCGCGGAAATTGCGGACACTGCTCCATGCATACTGGTTGACGTCGGTGCCGCGCTGCCAGCGGAAGCCGCGATCATAGAATTGTGCGCTTTGTGACTGGGTACGCAGGGAACGGGCAAACGCAAAAGCCGCCCTCACCGCGAAAACAGCCACCGCGCCCAATGCCAGCACCTGACCGACGGTCAGCAGCAGTGGAGACAGCGCCTCATGCCGCTGTTCGGTAAGGTAAAAGAAGGCAGCCCATGCCCCTATTGAGGCCACAGCCACCAGCAGATTCCACAAAAAACGGCGCAGATGAACTCTACGCCGCACTTCAAATCTGTAAATTAACCGTGGCCCTTCGACAACAGTGCTCATGCGACGCGCTGCTCCTTCCGGTTAATTCCCGGTGTTATCAGATCTCACCCTATCAGCGGCAGACAGGACGAACCTGTTTTTTCTGGTTCAGGCCGGTTTCACCCGGTCCTGGTCGGCTTTAACTGGAAACTTTCGCTCCTGCATATTTCGCAAAGCGAAGCTGCATCAACGGCACAACCGCTTCCTGCGGTGTCCCCGCATACATCAGCAAACCGCCGCGATCCGCATCGACGAATGAATAAAAAGCACGGACTTCGCGGTTGAAGCGTTCGCAGATGCGCTGTGCCAGGGCCTTAATATCCGTCTGATGGGTGATCACGATGAAATCGTCGTTGATGATGCCGACGAAATCCTGCATCATCCCTTCTTCTGCAACCGCCTGCTGGATGACATTCGCGGCATAAGCGATCACTTCATTGGCGGTGACGAAGCCATAAACATCCCCGAAGGTGTTGAAGCCCTGAATGAAGAAGATCAGCACCTGCCCGTTGGTATTCTGGGCGATTTCTTCTTCCACAAGCGAGCCGGTGGGCAGCCCGGTGCGCGATTCGTTCAGGTTTTCGCGTGTCGCCCGCCGAATCGATCCCTGCACGCGCAGGCGCAGTTCGTCCACATCAAACGGTTTGGTGATGTAATCATCTGCCCCCAGTTCGAGTCCCTTGACTTTGGCGGCGCGTTCGTCACGCTGCGTCAGGAAGAGAATGGGGATAAATTTCGTCATAGGCGTCTGGCGCAGGCGGATACAGACATCGTACCCATCCATAAACGGCAGCATGACATCCAGCAGGATCAGTGCGGGAAACTTCGAACGAGCGATTTCAATACCCTCTGTCCCGTTATCCGCATGAAGGACCTCATATTTATGTGAAGAAAAATACATGATCAGCATTTCTGCAACATCATGATCGTCTTCAATCAGCAGCAGTCGGTTATTCTTCATGGTGTTATTTCAGGTTCTCTCTTTCAGTGCAGATGCTGCAACAGGCAGATGCTGCAACGGTGCAGATGCTGCAACAGGCAAGGGCAGCGCAGCGCCAAACCAGCGCCCATTTGCCTGTTGGCTGCCGATCCGCCTGTTCTTCAACGGATTATTCAGCAAGGGACTATTCGGCGAGTACAGCACTGACACGGAACTGATTATCCTCGGCATCCGGCGCATTGGCGATCACCTGCTCTGGCGAGAGCGCGGGCTGCACCTCATCACTGCGGACCACATTTTTCAGCGGCAGGACTGAGGCTGTCGGAGGAATGTGCGATGTATCAAGGCTTTGCAGCTTCTCGAAGTGATTCAGGATATTGGAGAGCTGGCCGGCATAGGTTGCAACTTCATCGTCGGTAAGTTCAAGTTTTGCAAGTTCAGCAATAGCGCGTACAGTATCGTGAGAAAGTTCCATTGATTGATTCCGGTTTTGCGAGTCATTTCTCTTATTGTACACAACTTCCTTAAGGTGAAACAAACAGGAAGTCTTTTATAGTTTTTTTACAGGTTTATGCCGCAATTGCGTTTACAATTAAACGCGATTATGCCACGAAGGATCGCATGAACGCTTCATCCCACCTGCAGCTCGACGAAATTATCACCAACAAACAGGAACAGCTTCAGCAGCGACAGCGCCGCACACCGATGGCCGCGATTATTGCACTGGCCGAAATGCAGCAGCGCCCACTGCCCATTCTGAATATGGTGACCAGCAACAACGAGATCTGCATTCTGGGGAGCATCCAGCGCACCGAGATTTATGATCCGGTCGGCTCGGCTATGCGGTATCAGCGGCTCGGCGTGGATGGCCTGACGCTTTATACCGACGATGATACACAGGCCGATGGGCTTGAAGATCTGCTGCTGATCACCCGTGCCACCCGCACTCCGGTGATCTCCTACGATTATATCCTTGATGGCTATCATGTGGCCGAAGCCCGCGCTGCGGGGGCATCGGCGCTCACGATGTATGCGTCGCTGCTCGATGCCGTTATCCTGCGCCGGACGGTCTCCCTGACCCAGCGCTGGCATATGACCGCGATTGTGCAGATCGAGCATGACGATCAGATCGCCCATCTCAAAACGCTGAGTCCGCATGTGACGGCGGTCGGTAGCCCACATACACCCGATCCCGCGCACGATCTGCGTTTGCTGCACGCGCTGCGCCCATCGATTCCCTTCAACGTGCATTGTATGCCCCTGCACCCGCTGACCTCTGTCCAACAGGTAGCCGAAGCCGTCGAAATCGGCGTGGATGCCTTCACCTGTTCCCCCACTCTGCTGAAGGATGCCGCCGTGATGGAGCAGATCAAGGCAGTGCTGCCGAGAAACGAAACCCCAGTCGATTGATGCCAGTTGATACGTAATCAGTTGTTTTGAACCGGGCTTTTCGTTATCATCATCGCCTGGAATAAATTTACGCTACAGAATAACATCCCTGTACTGAGATCGAACCGGCCAATCCAGGTGACGCAGACTGCGCATCCTGCTGACTGTATCTATCCACACTGATCTTGCTAAACCGGCATCGCGGCAGAAGGGTATTTTTTTATGAAAAGGCTTTTTGTTTTTTTTGCTATCTTTAGTTTTGCCCTGCTCCTGATTTCCCCCTTACAGCACGTCCTCTCGCAGGACACGACTCCACCCACCAGAACGGTCAATCTTGAAATCACCGGCATCGACTCCACCCAGCTTCCACAGGCGGTCGTATCAGTCGCGGTGCTGGATGCCCTCAGCCAACCCGTGCGCGGGCTGACCGCAGACGATTTCACGATCACCGGCGAACTGGCCGACCGCGCACAGATCATCAGTGTCGAGAACATCACCGACGATAACCTGTCGTTCGGTGTGGTGCTGGCGATTGATGTCAGCAGCAGCATGGCCGGCGCACCGATTGAACAGGCCAAGGCTGCGGCAGCCGCTTTTGTGGACAGTCTCGCCGAGAATGACCCGATCGCCGTCCTCACCTTTGGCAATGATGTGCGCGTGGTGCAGGATTTCACCACCGACAAAGATGTGTTAAGAAATGCGATCTCGTCGATCAGCTTTGGCGGCGAGACCAATCTCTATGATGGCTCGGTCGGCAGTATCGAACTGGCGGCGGCGGCACCCGTGCCGCGTCATACGGTCATCATCCTGAGCGACGGCGCACATTATCTGGTGGCAGGCCGGGCCGAAAATACCCGTGAAAACGCCCTCACCACCGCGCTGACACAGGGGGTTCCGGTCTACACCATCGGCCTTGGATACGGCACGGATCGCTCGTATCTTCAGGCGCTGGCCGAAGGCACCAATGCCCGTTACTTCGAGTCACCGACACCGGAACAGCTCATCGAGATCTACACCGATCTGGCGGCCCTGTTCCGCAGCCTGTACATCGTCACGCTGAATGTCGATGTCCCGCTGGATGGCACCGAGTACACGCTGGCGATGCAGGCCAATACACCCTTCGGCCAAAGTACGGTTGGAGAGGGGACACTGCGCGCACCTGTTCCAGTCCCGATTGTCAGCATCGAGCCAACCGAGCCAACTGCTGACAGCCCTGCCAATGCCCTTGCCTTTAGTATCACCGTGAACTCGGATGATGCGCTCGTCGGCGGAAGTTATACTGTGACAAGCGGTGAAGAAGGCGCAGCAGCCCCGACGGATGAGGAAGCCCCCGCAGGGACTGAACTGGGCGGCCCGGCAGATCCCGGCACAAACCAGTTTTATCTCGCACTTGATCCGTTTATCTATCCGCCCGGCCCGGCGGCCCTGCAGGTGAGCTTCACCGACGAAAACGGCGATACCGGCACTGCCGAAGCGACGTTCGAGATCCCGGCGCTGCCCGCTGTTGTAAGCGTCACGCCTGATCTGGCAGCGCTCGGCGAACTGAGTGAGATCACGACGGTCACGGTCGATCTTCAGGAGCAAAGCCCGACCAGCGTGGTTCAGTTCGTTGTCGATGGCGAGATTATCAGCGAAGACACCGAAGCGCCATTTGTGCTGGAACTCGATCCGGCCAGCTTCGCCCCCGGACAGCATACCCTGAGCATCAATATCGAGAGCCTGAGCGGGGCGACCGCCAGCGCCGAGCAGAGCTTCAGCACGGCTGCCCTGCCGCCGGAAATCACGGTCAGCGGCCTGAGTGCGGGTGAAGTGCTGGTCGCAGTGCGCAATGTCGAACTTGAAATCGGCGGACGAGTCCCTGTACAGTCGGTAACCTACAGCATCAATGGTGAGAGCCTTGGCGAACAGTCAGAAGCGCCGTTCAGTGTGTATCTACAGCCGCTGGATTTCAACCCTGACCAACCGCTGACCCTGCAAATTCAGGCCGAGAATATCTTCGGCACGGTCAGCACAACGGAGATACCGTTCAGCTTCTCAATAGAGCCTTTCCTGACGGCAACACCGCCGACCAGTACACCGACCTTTACACCGACACCGACAATTGACGCCCCGGCAACGGATGCCGCCGCGACCGCCCTCGTCCAGACGACGCTGGATGCGCAGGCCACATCAGACACGCTGTCTACGTCCACCGCAGCATTCGAAGCAACTGCGAATGCCATCTCAACGGAGAATGCGCTCTCGACAGATACGGCGATCATCGCGGTAACCTCAACCTTTGAGGCCGAAGGGACCGCACTGGCACAGGCGACCACTGATGCTGAGGCTACAGATGCCCAGTCCACACAGATCGCGCAGACCGAAATCGCAGCCACCGAAGAAGCTGAGGCGGCCAATGTTCAGGCCACAGCAGATGCGGACGCCACCGTTGAAAGCCGGAATCTCGCCAGCACGGAAAGTGCCGCTGCCGATACCGCCGCGACGGACACGGCAGCGACTGACATCGCAGCCACAGACACGGCGCTGACTGAAGAGGTGAACACCGCCGCCAGCGCGACTGAAGCCGCAGCGACCGCCGCACAGCGCACCTCAACCGCAGAACAGCGTGCCATCATCGCTGCCGCCACGCAGACCGCGACCGCTGAACAGATCGGCACGGATGTCGCACAGACACAGGCCGCTGCCACCGAAGCGCTGGAAACCCAGAGCGCCGCGACCAATGCAGCCCAGACCGAAGCGGCAGAGGCAGAAGCAGCAGAGACAGCAAATGCTGAAGCAACCAGTGTTGAAGCAACCAGTGTTGAAGCGACGAATATCGCATCAACTGAAGGCGCATCAACCAATGCTGCATCAACAGATGTCGC
>CAYNDH010000105.1:0-9745 GCA_964395665.1 uncultured Anaerolineaceae bacterium | reverse complement strand
ACCGAAACGCCGACCGAAGAGGTCACAGAAGAAGCCTCCCCGACCGCAGATGATGCGCCGCTGGAGCCGACAGCCACCACCGGCGCACCGCAGGAAGTGGTCGTCCCCGGCAGCGCCCAGACGTTAGAGGATCAACTGCCGATCATCGCGCTGTGCGGCGGATTACTGCTGCTGCTGATTCTCGTGCTGCTGTTCTTCGTGTCACGCCGCAGACGGAATGGATAACCGCCCAGACGGTCATTAAGGTAGTGTTGACATTTGCAAAAATCGTTCATTTGCAGGGTCACACGATCATCGAAACAGCAACGAAATCCAGACATCCTCACAGGATCACAGAATGCCCCGGACACCGCTGTCGGGGCATTTTGCTATGTGTGTTTTCGATCATTTTCCTATCAGGGGATTAACGGTATGATTGATTCGAAATCAAATGGTGAATAGATTACAAGGATTTTTCGATGAGCGATGTTGTTATTATTGAAGCGGTTCGCACTGCATTGGGGCGTCGCAACGGCTGGCTGCGTGAGGTGCATCCGGTGCGGATGGGGTCTTATGCCCTGTGTGAAGCACTGGCCCGCGCCAACCTGAACCCGGAACTGATCGACCATGTCATCATGGGATGCGTCAGCCAGGTCGGAGAGCAGACATTCAATCTGGCGCGCAATATCGTAATCGACGCCCAGCTTCCGATTGAGATCCCGGCAACGACGATTGATTTCCAGTGCGGTTCCAGCCAGAATGCCGTCCATTTTGCGGCGGCGATGGTCGCTTCAGGTCAGGCGGATGTCGTGGTGGCAGGCGGCGTCGAGAATATGTCGCGTGTGCCGATGGGTTCCAGCCTTGCAGGTGGACAGCCCTTCACCGAACGCATGATGGCGGATCACAATCTGATCCCGCAGGGCATGGCCGCCGATGAGATCGCGCAGAAATGGGGCATCTCTCGCGAAGAAGTCGATCAGATCGGCTTTGACAGTCACCGCAGGGCGGCGCATGCCGCACAGCAGGGCTGGTTCTCTCGCGAGATCCTGCCGATTGAAGGGCTTGACGACAACGGCGAGACGCTGATGGTCGAACACGATCAGGGTATTCGCCCCAACGCCAGCCTTGAGAAGATGGCGACGCTTCAACCCGCCTTTAGCACCGATGGCGTCACAACTGCCGGTAACAGCAGCCAGATCAGTGATGGCGCGGCGGCACTGATCGTCACGACTGCGGCCAAAGCGCAGGAACTGGGGCTGAAGCCACGGGCGCGGATTGTCGCCGCGACCACCGTGGGCAGCGATCCGCATCTGATGCTGACCGGCCCGGTCCCCGCCACGCATAAGGTGCTGGAACGCGCTGGCCTGTCGCTGGATCAGATCGACCTGTTTGAAGTCAACGAAGCCTTCGCTGCGGTGATCGGTATGTGGCAGCGTGAGCTTCAGCCGGATATGTCAAAAGTCAACGTCCACGGCGGCGCGATTGCGCTCGGGCATCCGCTGGGCGCATCCGGCGCACGTCTGATGACCACCCTGCTCCATGCGCTTGAAACCCACGACAAGCGCTACGGCCTTCAGACCATGTGCTGCGGCGGCGGGATGGGCACCGGCACGATTATCGAGCGGCTGAGCTAAGTCACTGCGGGCGATGACACAGCATCGCCCCTGCAAACTCGTTTTGCAGGGTCATATGATAATCGAAACATCAACAGAACCCAGAAAATAGCCGCCGCCGCAGAAATAAAAACGGGAAATCCGCTGTGGATTTCCCGTTTTTGAACCCATGTCAATTTAAGGGCCTCTGTGCTTCCCATACGGTGATCGGCGGCGGTACAGATCGCCACGGATAAAGGGCCGGGAATGATCGTCTATCTCCGCGATATGCTGTGCAATCACCACGTAATCATAATTCACCATCGGCTGTGATGCCCTGATCACCGCCGTGCCGTACCCCTGATCGTTAATCCAGACATCGCCAGCTTCTTCGCGCTGATCCCCATACCACAGCCACACTTTAAGATCCTGTCGCTGCGCCTCTGCTGGCAGATTTTCCGCCTGCACGACGGCGACCGTGTTTTCAGGGTTGCACCAGACCGTCCCCCGCGCATCAGGGGACGCCTGATCCACCGATCCCAGTTCAAAGCGGATCAACTGATCTTCGCCGACGGTCTTTAAGAGATTCTGCGTCTCTTCAAGTGTGGACTCGCGTTCGCGCATCTGCACCGACCAGAAGATATTCGCGCCAATCAGCAGCAGCACGGCGAAAGCCGCCGCCGTGGTCGAGATCAGGGCGCGCATCCGCCATGGATTGTTACCGGGCTGCCGCGTCGGTTCCTGCTGCTGCGACCGGAACGGAATCACCCTGTCTGATGAGGCACCATCAAGAGACATCCCGGCAGATTGGGCGTTCAGCCGTGGGCTTCTGACCGTTGGCGCGGATACTGACGAAAGCGTGCCATTGGGATACGTGGTATGGGTGGATGCCGCCGTATCAGAGGTCCCCTCATCTGCTGCTGCTGCATTCAGGATACGAGTCAGAAGCTGCTGCGGCGCAGTCCGGTCTTCAGCCGTATAGGGCATATACGCGGCTAACTGGCGATACTCTTCGAGTTCGCTCTGCATTTCGGGGCACTGTTTCAGCAGGGCCTCAACTTCGAGCGCCTCTTCAGGATCGCACAGGCCCATACCGTAAGCCGGAAGCAGGTCTTCCAGCCGCGAGCATGGGTCATCAGACGGATACAAATCTCGAGATTCCATAGCAACTCTTACAAAATTACTTATTCAATATTACGCTGGAAGGACGATGAACAGATGTTTTTTTCATGGAATATTTTATAAATTTCAATCAAATCCATCATAATTCTTTAACCATGCATATTTGAGCTTGCGTAATCCCATCCGCACCCGCGCCTTCACCGTCCCTAACGGCAGGTTGAGTCGTTCCGCAAGCTGTGAATGACTCAGGCCATGAAAGAACGCCAGTTCAATGGCCTGCGACTGCTCCGGCGGCAGATCGGCCATCAGCGTGCGCAGGGCTTCCGTATCGAAATGCAGTTGTTCATCGGTGATATTGGGTGCGACCAGCGGCTGAAGCTCTTCATCCAGTTCAACTTCGGTACCGTGTTCCTGCCGCTGTTCCTGCCGCAGCCGGTCAATGGCGCAGTTGCGGGCGACGGTCAGCAGCCAGCTTGAAAATTTACCGCGATCCGCATCCCAGCGTTCAGCCTGCCGCCAGACTTTGAGGAAGGCATCCTGTGTGGCTTCTTCTGCCAGCATGGAATTTTGCAGGACGCGGTAAGTCAGGCCGTAGACACGATCCCCATAACGGGCATACAACAGCGCCAGCGCGGTCTGATCGTGCTGCGCGATCCGTTGTATGAGCAGACTGTCATCGGGTATCAATGAATCCATCTTAAATGAGCTTCTCGATGACGAACGACGTTTTTGAGAGACAGCAATCCCAGCGCTGCCTTGCCACCCATATCATACTGAACATTCCCCGTTTCGGATACCTTTTTCTGTTACGGAACCGGTTGCAAGCAGGTTGCAATGCACGTGATGATCATTTTCCCGGCAAACCGCCGCGAAATATGCTACTCTTCGCAGGCGTTTCTGAAGCCGCTGTTTCTTATCACCGGAGCTGCCTGTGAATCGCTATGTGACACTGGTCTCGAATGAAGATTACATCCTGGGCACGAAAGCGCTGGCGCAGTCGCTGCGAATGTGCCAATCCCAGTGGCCGCTGATCGTCATGGCCGCGCATCCATTTGACGGACTGGCCGAACTGGAAGCGCTCGGCTGCGAGATTTTACCGGTCGAAGCACTGCCGCTGTCGGATGCCTTCCGCCGTCGCCATTCCCGCGAACATCAGCACAGCGCCGCCCCTTTCACCAAAGGCAATAAGCCGCAGTTTCACAATCCGCTGGATAACTTCCTTAAGCTTCGCCTGTGGGCACTGGACCAGTACGAGAAGATCATCTTTCTCGATGCTGATACACTGGTGATCCAGAATATCGACCACCTCTTTGGCTATCCGGAATTCAGCGCCGCGCCGAACCTGTATGAAACACTGGCCGACTTCCACCGGATGAATGCCGGTGTCTTCGTCGCGCAGCCGGATCGCGGCCAGTTCGAGCGGATGCTGGCCGCGCTGGATCAGCCGGATGTCTTCTGGCGGCGCACCGATCAGACCTTTCTCGAAACCTGGTTCCCCAAATGGCACGGCCTGCCCTATATCTATAACACACTGCAATATGTGTGGTTCAACCTTCCGCAGCTCTGGCAGTGGTCGAGCGTTCACGTGATCCACTACCAGTACGAGAAGCCATGGGAAACCAGCCATCCCAAACGCGATCAGCTTCAGCCGCTGATTGACCTGTGGTGGCATGTACTGGAACACGGCACAATGCCTGAACCACTTATCGCACCGATTACCGCACCGCAGGCACAGGAAAGCTGAAATGCCCTATAACGTGATCAACAGCGAACGCCGGATGCTGATTCTGGATTTCGACGGCGTGATCGTCGACTCCGAGCCGGTCAATTTTGAATGCTGGAACCGCGCCTTTGACGAGCTGCTCGGCATCCGGCTGGAAGATGACCCGCAGGCGCTGGTCGGGCTGGGGCTGGAAGGGATCTATCGGCTGTGGTCCTGCACACGTGACGGACTGGAACTGTCCGAAGCGCAGAAAGAACACCTTCTGAAGCGCAAGAACGAGTGGTATTTCACGCTTGGGCGGGGACGTCTGCTGCCGATTGTCGGCAGTGTGGAACTGATCCGACGGGCACATGACGCCGGATGGTATGTCGCTATCGCTTCGCGCTCTCGCCGGGACCGGCTGCTGCGAACACTCGACCTCATGCGGCTGCCAGCAGTCTTCGATGTGATTCTCGGTGCGGAAGATGTGGTCGATCCGGTCAGTGATCGCAAGCGCCACGCACGCGCTGCGCAGATGTTCGGCATTGATCCCGGTGGATGCATGGTACTTGAGGACAGCGCGTCCGGTGTGGGCGATGCGTGTGCGTCCGGCATTGGGCATGTGGTCGGCCTCACCAGTTCGCTAAAACGCGCCGTACTGCTGGACGCGGGGGCGCATCAGGTCATCGATCATCCTGACGAAGTCGCCCTGAACCTGATCGGTGTCCGCTGACGATGCCGGAAGTACCGGAGATGCCGGAAATGCCGGAGATGCCGGAGATCAACCAGCCAATCATCGCGCTGACCGGCGCGACCGGCTATGTCGGGCGCTTTGTCGTCGCTGAACTTCAGCAGCAGGGATACGCGATCCGGGCACTCGCAAGGCCAGAGTCCGACCGCACCGGTTTGGACGCTATCGAATGGATCAGCGGCGATCTGCGCGAATCAGCATCCCGTAAGGCACTCGTGACCGGGGCCGATGCCGTTATCCATCTGGCCTATGCCCATATCCCCGGACGCTATCGCGGCGGCGAAGGGGATGATCTGCAGGCGTGGCTGGATGTCAATCTGCACAGTTCGCTTCAGCTTCTGTTCGACAGCCGCGATGCGGGTGTCAGACGATTTCTGTTTTTATCCAGTCGTGCGGTCTTTTCGCGGACCGAACCGGGACGGGTGCTGGATGAAACGCATCCGACCTCACCGGACAGCCACTATGGCGCGTATAAGGCGGCGGTCGAAGCCTTCATGCACAGCACAGCGCAGATCAGTGACATTGAGACCTGTACTATCCGTGCGACCGGTGTGTACGGCCTCACGCATCCGCCGGAGCGTACCAAGTGGTGGAAGCTGATCACAGCGGTGCTGGATGTGGATGATGAACCGATCACATCCAGCGGCGGCGGGACGGAAGTCCACGGCGCAGATGTGGCGCGGACAGTGGCCGCGCTGCTGGCCCTGCCCGAACTGCCATTCGATACTGTGCATCTCAGCGACCTGTACATCACCCATCACGATGTCGTCAGGATCGCACGCGAGATCACCGGCAGAGATGGCCCGCTTCCGCCTATGCCAGCCAATCCCCCATCCAACATCCTTGTCTCGCGTCATCTGCCGCAGATTGGGATCACATTAGGCGGTCAGGCACTGCTGGAATCGACTATCGCCGAGCTGATTCATCAGGCACTGCATCAGGCCGGAGAATGTTAAGGATCGTAAGGTAATTCTTAAGAAATTGTTATGTCGGCGGTCTTTGTGAAACTTTTCTCTCGCAGGATTGTTGTAGTTAGCGTGCGGACAATCGAAAGGGAGATGAAATGCGTATATTGATCCTGGGCGGTGACGGTTATCTTGGATGGCCGCAGGCGCTCTATCTATCGCAGCAGGGGCATGAAGTCGCAGTCTTCGACAATCTTGCCAGACGCCAGTTCGACCTTAAAAATGGCTTTGACAGTCTGATCCCGATTGCGACCATGCATCGGCGCATCGACACGTGGAAGCAGATTACAGGCCGATCCATCATCCACTATCATGGAGACACCACTGATTACACTTCCCTCACCCGAACCTTTCAGGAATTCCAGCCAGAAGCAGTCGTTCATTTTGCCGAGCAGCGTGCCGCACCCTACTCGATGATCGACCGCGAACACGCGGTACATACCCAGCATACCAATGTCGTCGGCACCCTGAATGTGCTGTACGCCATCAAGGAATTTGCGCCGGAATCCCATCTTGTGAAATTGGGCACAATGGGCGAATACGGCACACCCGATATTGATATTGAAGAAGGCTTTATCGAGATTCATCACAAGGGCCGCAGTGATGTGCTGCCCTTCCCCAAACAGCCCGGCTCGTTTTATCACCTCAGCAAGGTGCATGACTCACACAATATCATGTTCTGCTGCCGGGTGTGGGGCCTGCGTTCTACAGACTTGAATCAGGGCGTGGTCTACGGCGCACACACCTACGAGACGGTCCTTGATCCGGCGCTGGCAACCCGCTTTGACTATGACCAGATCTACGGCACAGCCCTGAACCGTTTCTGCGTGCAGGCAGCGGTCGGCTATCCGCTGACGGTCTATGGCAAGGGCGGCCAGACACGCGGTTATATCAACGTCAAGGACACCGTGCGCTGTATCGAACTGGCGATTGCGGCTGATCCGGCACTGGGCGAATACCGCGTCTATAACCAGATCACCGAATGGTTCTCAGTCAATGAATTGAGCGAACAGGTGCAGCGGGTAGGCCGCAGTATGGGCCTGAATGTCGATATTCAGACTGTCGAAAACCCGCGTGTGGAAAAAGAAGAACATTACTACAACGTCGTCCACAGCAAACTGCTGGATCTCGGCCTCAAGCCGCATCTGCTGGATGATGCCGAAATCGAGCGGATGATCTCGCTGGCGCTTGAAAACCGTGACCGCATCGACCCGCGCCTGATCGCGCCATCTGTGAACTGGCGTCAGGCCGAGAATCAGATCGAACAGTCGCAGACCGCTGCTGTTCCCTGATCCAGCCACATTTCCGATTGGTTTTTGTGGAAGAGGATACCCGTGTGTATCCTCTTTTTAATTGGCTCTGTTTACACGCTTCTCATATCAGAAGGCAGACTTGTCGATGCAGTCGTTTAAACGATTCAGAACAGGCATTACAAGCGGCATCATCCTGTTTATCCTGTTGGGGACTGCCTTTCTGCTGAATCACCCTTTACAGACCCTCAGATTGCAGCCATCAGCGGACAAGGTGACGATTTCGGCTTCGGATGGCCTGACAATGGTCGGCGATTTTTACCGTGTGGCAGATGCCGATACGCCGTTGGCGGCGGTGCTGCTGCTGCATGGGCAGGGTTCGAATCGCAGTGAATGGACGCCGCTGATACCGCCGCTGCTGGATGCGGGTTTACAGGTTTTGAGTGTCGATCAGCGCGGCTTCGGCGAAACCGGCGGAACGCGCAATCTCGCCATGATGATCGACGATGCCGAGCAGTGGCTCAACTGGCTGAGCGTGCAGCCTGATGTGAAGGCTGATGCGCTGGCGACTATCGGCATCAGCATGGGCGCGGTGCCCGCACTTGGCGGTTGTGCCGCCGCCGCACCCTGCCTGACCAGTATCCTGATTTCACCGGGTGACTTCCCCCTGCTTGATGAGCCGATGTACGAGTCTCTGCGTGACCGGTCCGCCCTGTTCATCGTCGGCCAGCGGGATACCGTTATTTATGACACGCGGCGGATGTTTGAGCGAATGGCCGGTGATGCTGCGATGCACGTTTACAACAGCGCCAATCACGGCTCTGGCTTTTTTACGCCCCGCAGCCCTGATCGCGATCGCGTCATGGGTTTAATTCTCTATTGGCTCAATGATCATCTGCCTGCGCCGTAGCGTGCGCCTGCCATCCTTTCGGCCTGCCGTTTTTTCGTTACAAGCAGTGTGCTTACAAGCGGTTTGCCACAAGCGGCGTGCTATAATTCAACAAATCCGACAAACGTTCGGCGAATGAGATGACGCAGGAAGATGTAAAGACCGCAGCACAACTGCTGTTTGAGGGAAAACGCATCGCTGTAATGACCGGCGCAGGTGTCAGCAAAGAGTCCGGTGTGCCGACCTTTCGTGATGCCACTGACGGCTTGTGGGCGCGATACGATCCAATGCAGCTTGCGACGCCGCAGGCTTTCGAACGCGATCCCAGACTGGTCTGGGACTGGTATGAATACCGGCGCGAGATCGTCCGACCGGCGCGGCCTAATCCGGGGCATATCGCACTGGCACAGATCGAGACCCGCACACCGGAATTTCTGCTGATCACGCAGAATGTCGATGCGCTGCATGAAGCCGCAGGCAGCCAGCACGTGATCCACCTGCACGGCACGCTGGCCGAGAGCAGATGTTATGCCGATTGTCAGGGGAAGCCGACGCTGATCCCGGACAAGGCGCTGAACCGCTCCGAAAGCCCGCCGCACTGCCCTTTCTGCGGCGCGTATGCCCGCCCGAATGTCGTCTGGTTTGGGGAAGTGCTGCCGCAGGATGTGCTGAATCAGGCCATCGATTTTGCTGCAAGGTGTGATGTCATGCTGGTGATCGGGACTTCCGGTGTGGTACAGCCTGCCGCCAGCCTTTCGACCATTGCCAAACGCGCCGGGGCAGCCGTGATTGAGATCAACCCGGATGCGAACGCCTTCTCATCGTGGGCGGATGTCACACTGGCCTATCCATCCGGTGAAATCCTGCCGGAGATCGTCGCGCAGATGCTGCGCATGGAATCATGAATAGAATCAATTTGTTTCAAGTGCGTCTGTGCCGGGGGATGCTTGCAGGTCTGGTGCTGTGTCTGACCGGCCTGCTGCTTTCCACGCCTCACGCCCCGAATATGGCGCAGGAAAACGGCGAAACCGATCAGGCAGATCAGGCAGACCAGGCAGACACGATCGCGGATGTGCAGCCGGTGTATGTCTTTGTGCAGACCGATACCGCCGACCGAAACCGGAACGAACTGCTGTTCATCAACGCGCTGACGGGTGAACAGCGCAGCACCAGCATCAACGGCAGCCGCTTCACAATCCTGGGGCGATCCATCCTGTATTTTGACCCGGCCAGCCGACGGCTCAACGTAGCCACACCCGACGGGCAGATTGCACCGCATCCGTTTATGCAGATGTCAGCCGATGCCCTGCGCATCGACTGGGTGGTTTCCAGCGATGGCAAGCAGATCGCATGGACGATTGTTTCCCGTGATGATCAGGGTGGGCTGCGCACCCAGCTTTATGTGTCGCACGCCGATGGCAGTGATCAGCGTCTGCTGCGGGAAGAGAGCCGCAAGGACGCGCTGCGGATGCTGCCGGTCGCCTTCGATCACACC
>CAYNDH010000104.1:0-15919 GCA_964395665.1 uncultured Anaerolineaceae bacterium | reverse complement strand
ACAATGCCTGCGTTGTCCGGCGTTTCTATTAGGTTGTGTTGATATTTGCAAAAATGGCTCATTTGTAGGGGCGATGGATGATGCTGCGCATCACACGTCATCGCCCGCCGACTGTGGGTTATGGCGGGCGGACACGGCGATATATCGCAGGTCCGCCCCTACACAAAACTGGCTTACAGAGCCGCATGATAACCGAAACGTCAACAGAACCTAGATTCAAACTACTTTGAATCTTCAAATACGCGCTAGAAAAGTCCCCGGATAACGGCCTGTGTGCCTCAATTCACAGATTACGTTCATCCTGTTTGATCTTCACGGTGCGCTGATCGATCCGGCGCGGCTGATGCCATGTGCCGCGCATCGGCTGGGCGATGTGATGGCGGCACGCTATGGCGGCACGGCGTCACAGTGGACTGTGGCTTATGAGCGCATCCGGGCGGACTGGGACAGCTATCATGCCGATCTTGATTTTGACGGTGATGAGCCGTTGAGTCAGGTGTACGAAGGGCTGTACCGTGTGACCCGTGCGCTGTTCCGCCTGACGCAGACCGCCCAACCCTCTCGTGAAACCCTGCAAACCCTGTCACGTGAACTGCCTGCGCTGATGAGCCGTGAATGCGATGCCGTCCGCGCTGATATGCATCCGATACTCACGGTGCTGGCGGGACGCGGCTGTCGATTGGGTGTGACATCTCATCTGCTGGACAGCCAGACGCGGGCGCTGCTTCAGGGTGGGGCGGTTGACCACTGGTTTGATGCCGTCTTCGGTGTGGATACGCTGGAGCAGTTCCGGCGTGATACGCTGTATTATCAGCGCGTCGCGGTGCGAAGTGGCGTCCCGGTGGCGCAGTGTCTGGTGATTGACCGGTCGCTGTCGCATCTCGAAGCGGCGAGATCTGCCGGGATGCAGGCGGAATCACCGGATACGCTCGAAGCGCGGCTGAATCAACCTCCATCCCTGTGATGTAAACCCGTGACAGCGCGGCCAGCATTGAGGCAAGCGCTGTCACCCTGTTAAGTAACGCGTTTCGGCGTTTACTGGAGTGTCACACTCCAGCCTGTGACACCCACCACCACGATATCATCATAGACATACATCACCGGCAGCACGGCTTCTCCGGGTGTGCCGAGTGTGACTGGCTGTCCGATTGGGCTGTTGTTGAGGTACATCGTCACCGATCCGGTGGCTGGATCACGATCCAGCCGGATGCTGGCACGGATCACATTTGCAGCCTGCTGGACGATAAAGCGTTTCTCGCCATTGATGCGCTGATAGACGTTGATGCGGTTCAGTCCTTCCGCCTGAATATACAGACCGGCTTCACTGCCGTCAGCGGTTCGCAGCACCATCCCGAAATAGACCTGCTCGACAGGGATTGCCGGGTTGAAGGTCAGCAGCGTCATGACGGATTCAGCACGGCGCAGACGGGCAGCCGGATTATTGCCGTAAAGGGTATCCAGTGTGGTGGCGGACAGCGTGATATTCACCTCTTCGCCGCTTGAATCACCTGTTCCGGAGAGGCGCCAGTAATCCCCACGTGGGTCCGGCGCAAACTGATCTGATGTCCATGTCATCGCAGACTCCGGCAGCGAAGGAAGCTGTGCCAGCAGATCCTGTGCACCCTGTAAGCCCTGCGGCGGCAGCGTGGCAGTGGGTGTGGCCGTCGGCGTCAATGTGTTGGTTGGCGTTGGTGTGGCCGATGGCGTATGGGTTTCAGTCGGCTGATCAGTTGGGATGTCGGTCGGCGGTACGGTCTCGGTCGGCAGATCCGCAACTGCTTCTTCTGTCGGTTCGACGGTGGGTGTGGCCGATGGTGGACGCGGTGTGGCGGTGACAGCGGGGCGCTGTGTGGGTGTCTCGGTGGCGTCGGCTGTTCCAAGTGCTGCGACAGCGCCGGTATCCGTAGCGGAGTCGGCCCCGAACGGTGTCTCGGTGGGTGTTTCGCTGAGCGTGACTGGGACACCGTCAAATGGGTTCTCATCAGACTGCCCATTCAGGTAGACGTAGGCGATCCCTGCGGCAAGCAGCAGCACGACGATCAGTCCGAGTATCAGGCCGGATGAGCGACCGGCGCGGGGACGTTCTTCGCGTGGCTCGACGTTGACACGATCCAGCGGTTCGGCGGCGAAATCGGCTTCGGTGACGACGGCGTTTTCGTCGATGCGCGGCGTCGGTTCATCGGTCGGTGGTGCGGGGAATTCCGGCGAGCGTTCGGTCTGGTCGAACCAGTGGCGATACAGCGGATAAGCCGGGTGACGGTCGATGAACATGGCGCGGAACAGCTCGTTAAAGCGTTCCAGCTTCTGGCTGCGGCGGATCGACCGGTCAACATAGACGGCCAGAAAACGCTCGTAGGTATCACGCCAGTTGATGAGCGTCGAGGCGTGTTCGCTGCCTAATAGCTGTTCCGTCACCTGTGCCATTTTGTGATGTGCGCTGCGAATCGGCTCCTGCGGCTCGGTCGGGCGCTGTTCGATCTCCTGACGCAGGGTGCGCAGCAGGACATGCAGTTCAGCGGCGGCGGTTTGCAATTTGCCGAGCCATTCCTGATAGGGTTCGATGTGCAGATCGGCGCTGTGCTGTGCTTCGGCGGCGGCTTTGAGTGCATTTTCGAGCTTCAGACCAGCGGTGCGGAATTCACCGTCAGCCCATTCGCGCACACCGGCTTCGACTTCGCGCAGGCTGAGGATCACCGGTCCGATCAGGCGGGCCTGTGAGTTTTCTTCGATCAGGCGGCGGGTTTTCTCAAGCTGTTTCAGCGCGGATGTGTTTTGCAGGCTGTTGAGCAGTTCGGTGACGCGGTTCAGATCAACCTGACGGTCGATGAAATCATCAAAGGTGCGGATCAGGATGTGATTGGACTTGCTTTCACCGAGCGCACGCTGTGCGGCCTCACGCCAGAAGCGGCCATCGTCGATCAGGCCGTCGTGGGTATCCAGTGCGCCGAGCATGACGAAATTCACAGTAAGAATACGATTGGCGGCGCTGCTGTGGCGCTGGTAAAGCTCCACCAGCCCCTTGTTCATCGCCCGCAGATAGGTTTCCTTGCTCGGCATCTGCGCGTTGAAGTTATCGCGTACCTTGAGTTCTTCCGGTGTGTAGAGGGCTTCAACCGCGTTCAGGGCGCTCTGCGTGCGCTGGACATTGAGGATGGTATTGCGCTCGATCCAGTCGCGGGTAATGCGGGCGATGTCTCGCAGACGCTGGGCGGCCATGCGCTCGTCTTCGCTGCGTGCGATCTCGTAGGCGTGCTGGCCGAGCCGTTCGGCATCCTGAAGGCGGCTGCGATCAAAGGCTTCCCAGCCATCGGCAAGGGCGCGGCCCAATCCGCCATAGAGTGCGTGCCGCTCGACATACGCGGAGCCTTCGACCACCGAGCGAAGCTGATTCAGCCATGCGGTGAGGGTGGGGCTGATGGTGGTGACAGCATCAATGGCGGTCGTCAGCGCTGTGATGGCCCCTTCGCGGCTGCCCTGAAGCGCGGCGCTGGCGTAGTCGTCCCACGCCTTTTCAGCCGTTTTGACGCCTTCAACCATCTCTTCCAGCAGTTCATCGAACAGGCTTTGCAGGAAAGGCTGCATCTGCGTCTGGGTATTTTTAAACCACGGCTCCAGATCACTGCCGTCGGCGCTGGGGACGTAAGTCTGATAGGACTGGAGAAGCTGATAGAGCGTGTCGAGCATCTGGCCGATGGCTTCCCACGCCGGGTTGATCGGATCAATGGCGCGGCTGTTGTCCAGTGCAGCCATCGCATCCCGTGGGCTGCCAGTGGCCTGTTTGCCGATGACATGCATGTTATCGGCAAGTGCCATGGCCGCGTTCAGGGCGCGATCCAGTGAGGTCAGCGGCAGCCTGCGATTCGACAGGTCATGCTGCACGGCGACGGTCGAGAGCAGGGTATTGAGGGCGCTGAGGCGATCTACGGCGGTGCGGTAGGTATCGCGCAGGGTGGCGAGATTGCGTGTCGCGCCGATGCCGTCCAGCAGATTACGAATCTCGGCCAGCCCGGTGCGGGCTTCGGCCAGCATGACGCCTTCAGAGGCGAGTGTCGCCAGTGCCAGTTCCAGCCGGAACAGGTTTGGACGCAGCAGCAGGGCTTCCGGCACATGTGACGAGATGCGCTCCGCCAGCAGCCACTGGATACGACGCACGGCATTATCTGCGGCGTCGTCGATCAGCAGGATCTGCGCCGCATCGGTCATGCTGCCGTCGAAGATCAGATTGAGCGCGTCGATCACGGCGGGCGGCGTGTCCTGCCCGAAGCCGCTGTCGTCCATCAGCACGGCGAAATCCAGCAGCAGATGGACGATGCCCGACGTCTGCGGGCCGGCCTTGTCACGCAGTTCGTTGAGCATCTCGACTGCGCGGCCCCATTGTCCGCCGTCCATGTAGATGCGTACTGCGTCCATCCCGGCGGTGACTTCAAGATCGTGCAGCCGGTCGTAGATGTCGCGGCGGATCTGGTGGCCGGCGGGATAGCCCGGATCGGTGGCAGTGGCGCTGTCGAGTGTGGTGAGCAGGGCGCGGAGTTCGTTTCTGCTCAGGTTGCGGCGCAGGCGTTCGGCCACGCGGCCCAGCATGGCATCGCGTTCGCGCTCCAGCGGCCCGCGATAATCGGCCAGATCGCGGCGCAGTTCACTGATAAAGGCATAGCGCAGGCGCGGGTTCGGGTGCAGTGCACGGCTGATGATCGACTGAAGGCGTTCGGAGATATTCTCGGCATCACCACCGAAATCGACGCGGAAATCCTCACCGGCATCACGCTGAATCTCGGCGCGGCGTCCACCGGTGATGATGAAGAAGAGCAGTTCGCCAGCCTGATAAACATCACTCTGGCGGCTGATGCCCTGCGGTGTGATCTCATCGCCTTCGAGAAAGACCGCATTCCCCCAGTCAATGACCTTCAGCCGGTAATGATCACGATCCCAGAACAGATGCTTGGCGTCAACGTCGTTGTAGACGATGTCGCGCAGGTGGGCACTGTTGAGCAGATCAAGCAGGCGATCGACGATGATCAGCATTTCCAGTTCAGGCAGGCGTTCACCCTGAGCCGCCAGCCGCAGCACCTCATCGGCGATGATGAGGCCTTCCGCCCGTTCCATCACAATATACTGATGGCTGGTCCCCCCGGCGGAAAACTGGCCGTCTCCGAGCAGTTCAGGAAGGGCGGGATGTCCGGTCAGGCGGGTGAGGGCGCGCCGTTCATTCAGGATGCTGACTTCCTGACCGGCGCGGATGGGGGGTGCATCCCCCGGTGCGGGGCGCTTGATGACCACCGGACGGTCATCGTCGCGGGTATCGACGGCACGCAGTGTTTCCCCGGAGCGACCGCGTGGATAAATAAAATCATAACGATAACGATTATCAAAAAGGCTGTCCGCCATTATTTCCCGATCTCCAATGCTTGGATCATCACGCTGCACGGTCCATGGCGCTGTCAGCAGATGATGATCGACAAGGTTCCATTTTAACTGTAGAAGCGGATGCTGCAACATGAGGAACGGTATCTGGTATAAGACATGGGCCGCCCTGCGGGGATACCACCGGGAATCCCCTGACCGCCAGTGCGATACAGAGATGCTGTATATTCAAACCTCAGGCCGGATGTTATACTCGAAGGATATTTCCAGTATAAGACGATATGGATCGCCAACGCTGTTGTGAACATCCCGCTGCTGCTGACCGATGGGTATCTCAGCGGCAGCTTTGTATCACAATCACGAGCCAGTATCCACTTCAGGTCAGTGTAATTACAGGGATGGTGTATGACTGTGACCAGCGAAACAAAAACAACTCAGCCTAAAGCCGAGAAGACCGAGAAGAAAGAAAAGGCCGCCATCAGCAGGCCGACCATCACGGTCGCCTATGGCGATGGCATCGGGCCGGAGATCATGACCGCCAGCCTGCGGATTATGGAAGCGGCAGGTGCGCAGTTCGAAATAGAAGCGGTCGAGATCGGCGAGAAGCTCTTCCTTGCCGGTAATCCGACCGGTATCCCGTCCGGTGTCTGGGACTCGCTCCAGCGGAATAAAATCCTGTTCAAGGCACCGATCACCACGCCGCAGGGCGGTGGCTTCAAGAGCATCAATGTCACGATCCGCAAGTCACTGGGGCTGTATGCCAATGTGCGCCCGGTGATGGCCTACTATCCGTTTATCGAGACCAAATTCCATGATGTGGACATCGTCATCATTCGTGAGAATGAAGAAGATCTCTACGCAGGGATTGAACACCGCCAGACCGATGAAGTCTATCAGACGCTGAAGCTGATCTCTCGGCCCGGCAGTGAGCGCATCAACCGCTACGCCTTCGAGTATGCGCGGCAGAATGGGCGTCAGAAGGTCACCTGCTTCACCAAAGATAATATCATGAAGATGACCGACGGCCTGTTCCATAAGGTCTTTAACGAGGTCGCACGCGAATATCCCGAAATCGAAGCCAATCACATGATCATCGACATTGGCGCGGCGCGTGCAGCTACCCGTCCGGAAGACTTCGATGTGATCGTAATCCCCAATCTTTATGGCGATGTGGTATCAGACATCGTGGCCGAACTGACAGGATCGGTCGGGCTGGCGGGATCGGCAAATATCGGTGATACGTATGCCATGTTTGAGGCCATTCACGGCTCTGCACCGGATATTGCCGGGTTGGGTGTTGCGAATCCGTCCGGGCTGCTGCTGGGCGGTGTGATGATGCTTAATTATCTGGGTCAGCAGCGGACAGCGGAAGCCATTCACAATGCGCTGCTGAAGACCATCGAAGATGGTGTTCATACCGGCGACATTTACAAGGAAGGCAAGAGCCAGCGCAAGGTCGGCACTGCGGAATTCGCCGATGCAGTGATCGCTAACCTTGGACAGGAACCGCAGACGCTGCCGGTTGTCAAATACGAAGCGACTGAAGCGATCCGGGTTGAGCGGGCACCGGCCCTGCCGCCGCGTCACAAGGAACTGGTGGGGATTGACCTGTTCCTGGACTGGTCAGAAGAGGGACGCGATCCCGATAAGCTGGCGGAGAAGCTGCTTCAGTTGAACGGCGATGGCCTTCAGCTCATCATGGTGACCAATCGCGGTGTTAAGGTGTGGCCGGATGGGTTCCCCGGTGTATTCTGCACCGATCACTGGCGCTGCCGCTTCCAGTCGATTGGCGAGCGCCCGATTACGCATTATCAGCTTGTGAGCCTGCTTCAGCGCGCTTCGAATGCCGGTTTTGACTTTATCAAGACTGAAAACCTCTACATGTTCGACGATGAGCGCGGCTTCTCACTGGACGGGGGGCAGTAATGGCTGCGCCCGGAATCGTCCACAGCGCCAGCCGCAGCAGCTTTTCCTATATGCCGCCGCAGTCGGTTTACGGCGTGGTGCGCGTGCTGGTGATTGCTGACCGTGTACAGGAAGACGTGCTGGCGAATATCCTGCGCGGCTTCTGGCGTTATACGCCGTTGACACGGGTTCTGATCGCAGAGCATGAGGCGCTGACTCCGTCGATGATGAATGACAGTATGCGTTCGGTTGATCTTGGCACGCTGCCGATGCGCCCGTATGAGAACCGGCTGTCCGGTACGGGGAAGAAAATCATCGCGCCGACACTGTTGGCAGAAGTCGATGCGTGTGTGGTCATCAATACGCTTGACAGCGCAGATGCCGAGTCCGGCGTGCTGCCTTCACTGGAAGCAATCCGTAGTGTGACGAGCAGCCCGGCGTTGGTCGATCCCGTGGATGCGTTTTTCGCGCTCCGTCATCTGATCGCAGGCAGTGCAGTTGATACGGGCGAGAAAGTCATCTGGGGTGATGATCTGCTGGACGTGGATCGCACCGTGTACACAACACTGAAACAGACGCCACCGCCGCAGATCACCGATCTCAGGCAGCAGTTGAAAACGCCTGCATCGTGATCGCCTGACGGCCTGATCGATAAAACAAAAGAGCGGAGAGTTTCTCTTCGCTCTTTTTTGTTTCTTACCGCTTATTTTTTGTCTTTCATCTGCCGGTCGATCATGTCCTTGAAGGGGTCTTTGCCCTCTTCGATCAGGACGCGGCGCGCACGCCCCCCAGCCACTGATTCGCCGATCACGCCGAGTTCTTCCAGCAGGTCCATGATACGTGCAGCACGCGGATAACCCAATCCGAGCCGCCGCTGGATGAGCGATGCCGATGCTTCGCGCTCCTTGACGACCAGTTCGATCGCATCTTCGAGCATCGGGTCGGTTTCAGCCAGGAATTCACGCCGTGTCAAACCGCGTTCCCATGGCGCACTGCCCTGCTTTTCCAGCTTGCCGTCCATGATCTGCTGGGCCTTCCATGCGCGCCAGTGTGCAACTACCTTGCGGACTTCTTCATCGGAGACGTAGCAGCCCTGCAGACGCTTCGGCCCGGCGGCATCCGGCGCAAGATACAGCATGTCGCCTTTGCCGAGCAGGGTTTCAGCGCCGCTCGCATCCAGAATGACACGGGAGTCCACACCGGACGCGACCGCAAACGAGATACGCGACGGGAAGTTGGCTTTGATCAGACCGGTGATGACATCGACGCTGGGGCGCTGGGTCGCGACCACCAGATGCATCCCGACGGCACGGGCCATCTGCGCCAGACGGGTGATCGTCGCTTCCGTTTCTTCCGGTCGGCTCAACATCAGGTCACCGACTTCGTCGATCATCACGACGATGTACGGAAGCTGATCCTTTTTGCGGCGCTGTCCGAGCCGTGAGTTATAGATCTCGATATTGCGTGCGCCGTGTTCTTCCAGCAGCTTATAACGCCGGTCCATCTCGCGGGTACACCAGCGCAGCGCCTCAATGATGCGTTCCAGTTCGGTCTCGACCGGGCCGAGCAGATGCGGCAGGCCGTTAAAGCGGCTGAGTTCGACCATCTTCGGGTCGAGCATCACCATCTTCACCATGTCCGGCATATTTTCCATGACGAGCGCGGTGGCAATGGCCGCAATACACACCGACTTACCGGAGCCGGTGGTGCCTGCGATCAGCAGATGTGGGCATCCGGCCAGATCAATGCCGATGGCGTCCCCGGCGACGTCACGGCCAAGGGGGATGTACAGCGGCGATTTCTTCTTCTGATTTTCCTCAAAGTATTTTTTGCTCTCGTACACCGAGCGCAGCGCGACGACACTGGGATTCTTGTTGGGGACTTCGATCCCCATGTAGCTGTGGCCGGGGACGGGCGTCTCAAGGCGCAGGCGTTTGGCCGAAAGCGCCAGTGCAAGGTCGCTGCCGAGTGAAGCGATCTTGTTCAGGCGCGTGCGCTGGACACCGCCTTCGCCGGCTTCGTCCTTCTTTTCGCGGAAGGGCTGAACGGCGTACTGGGTGACTGTGGGGCCGATGCGCACGTCTACCACGTCGATGTCGATGTCGAATTCCAGCAGTGTGTTCTCGATCAGTACGACGTTGCGGTTGATCTCATTTTCTTCCGGCAGGACGATGTCGATGTCCTGAAGCAGATTGATGGTTGGCAGATCCTTTTCACGCCGGGGGACCTTTTTCGCCTCTCGGATATTCTCAACACTGAAATAGGTCTTGATGCGGCCATCCGGACGCTCGACCAACTGCTGACCGGATTCAGTGCGCTGTCCCTTGAGGATCTGGCCGACGACGGACGGGTCGATGATATTCTCCGGACGCGAGAACAGCGCCAGTTCTTCTTCGGTCAGTTCACGCCGGGGGGTGTCATCCGCGCTGGCTGCTGCTTCGGGATCATCGAAATCCAGCCCAAGCGGCGGCAGGGAAGCGCCCGGACGCTGTGATGGCGGAAGCTGATCCGGCTCCGGGCGGATACGCATCAGCGGGCCAGCCGTCGTCCGTACGGTTTGCACCGGTTCGGCGGGCTGTGAGTGATATTTTTTGTAAACCTGTTCGCTGTAACTGTTCAGCGATTCGCTTAGGCGCTGGAGGAAGTTGGTGATATGCGAACGGTGTATCCCGAGTGCGACGCCCATTGCGATGACGAAGATCGCCCCGTAAAAGACGAGCGCGGTCGTCGTGCCGAACCATGCGCTGATGAAATGGCTCATCGCGCCGCCAATCGTGCCGCCACCCTGACCGGCACGTGCGACCGCTTTGAATTCGATGTCACCTGCGGTCAGATGCAGCAGGGCAAGGCTGGCGAAAAATGCAACCTGAATCGCGAAGATGCGATGAGGGGCGAATTGAATCCGCAGCCCGACTTTCGGCAGCAGAATTACCACGCCCAGCAGGAAGATGCCGATGCAGACGATGATGCTGCCATAGCCGAACAGCAGGGACAGGGTATTGGACCACGCAGCGGACAGCGATGCATCCGATGTGACGTTGAACAGCGATAGAAACGAGACGATGCCGAAGATAATCAGCACAATGGCGGCGATTTCGTCCGTCCACGGTGGCAGTGCATCCAGAATGGTATCCCAGAATTCTGGCTTGACGCTGTATTTTTCGATTTTTTCCTGGCGTGGATGTGGCGTCTGTGACTGCTGCGCTGCGGATGTTTTTTTCTGGGTCGGTTTTTGTTCTGCCACAGCAATCATGCCTCACAAAACCGTCGAATGAATTAAACAGAAGTGTAAGCGCTGCGGTCGCGCTTCATACTTCATGCCATGATAGCACAAGCGGTGATTCAGTGCGATATTGCGACGCCGATTCAGCGCGAAACATCACCCTTCAGACGAGGACAAGTTGCTGCTTGCTTATTGTTACGAAAATCCCTATATTGATAGGATGAACACTGACACCTACACCTCAACCATGCGAATGTCGTCTCTCCGCTTTTGCCGGACAGGTGGCTTTTGAGCATGGGTTAGGCACGGATAGGTCATCCCACACCGCATAACCCGTAACAGAATCCCTTACTGCCTGTCTGAAGAAACCGGACGGGCGGTTTTGTTTTATGGCGTCAGCAGCACGGGCCAGCGTCAGCAGTGTCACACTCTCAGCAAAATATCGGTATAATCGCGCCATGTGCGCAGGACAGGAAGTGAAAGACGTCTTATGGGAACAGCGAACGAAGCAGCAGAACAGGCAACAAACCTGGAACCCAAACTGATTCAGGTATCTGTGGCGTGGCCGTATTCCAATGGTGATATGCACGTCGGGCATCTGGCCGGGGCGTATCTGCCCGCCGATATTTTTACGCGCTATCACCGGCTGAAAGGCAACCGCGTGCTGATGGTCTCCGGTTCGGACAGCCACGGCACGCCGATTTCGGTTGAGGCCGACCGGCGTGGCGTATCACCGCGCCAGATTTTCGAACATTACCACAACCGCTTTCTGCTGACACAGCAGAAGCTCGGCATCAGTTATGATCTGTTCACGCATACCGATACCGAGAACCATCACCGCATTGCACAGGATATCTTCTCCAGACTGCTGGAGCACGGCTACCTGTATGTCGATGCACAGGAACTGCTGTACAGCGAAAAGGAAAAGCGCTTTCTGCCGGATCGCTATGTTGAGGGGCAGTGTTATATCTGCGGATATACAGGCGCACGCGGCGATCAGTGCGATAACTGCGGCAACCTGATGGACGCGACCAAACTGATCGATCCCTATAACCGCTCCGATCCGACAGATAAGCTGATCGTGCGCGAGAGCAAGCACTTCTTTCTTGATCTCAGCAAGACCGCGCAGCAAGTGCTGGATTATGTCGGGCAGCAGCAGTCACACTGGCGCAGCAGTGTGGTGAACTTCACACGCGGCTTTGTCCAGAAGGGCATTGATGACGAACTGCGCGGCAGAGCGTATACCCGCGATCTCGACTGGGGGATTCCGGTCCCGGTTGAAGGATGGGAAGGCAAATGCATTTATGTCTGGTTCGAAGCGGTCAATGGCTATCTGACGGCCAGCGTGGAATGGGCGAAAAATAACGGCAAGCCGGATGCATGGAAAGAATGGTGGTATAACCCGAAAGCCGAAAGCTACTACTTTATCGGCAAGGATAATGTGCCATTTCATACCGTGATCTGGCCGGCGCAGTTGATCGGCATCCGGCGGCTGTATGAAGCAGATCCCGAAAAGCGCCTGAACCTGCCGTATGATGTCCCTGCGAACCAGTTCCTGAACATCGAAGGCAAGCAGTTTTCCAAAAGCCGTAACTGGGCGATCTGGCTGCCGGATATCCTCGAACGCTATCAGGCAGACGCGATCCGCTATTATGTGGCGGCCACCTTCCCGGAGACAGCGGATGCTGACTTCAGTTGGGATGGCTTTCTGTCACGGGTGAACAATGAACTGGTCGCGGCATGGGGCAATCTGGTCAACCGGATGCTCGGATTCGCCTATAAGCGCTATGAGGGTGCCGTCCCGCAGTATGATGCGCTCGATGCCGAAGATCTGGCCCTGATCGAGCGTGCTGAAAAGGGATTTGAGACGATCGGTGATCTGATCGAACGCGTGCGGCTGCGTGAGGCGCTTCAGGAAGCGATGGGCATTGTACGCGATGCCAACGGCTATCTGACGCAGTTCGAGCCGTGGAAGACGATCAAAACCGATCCGGCGGCGGCTGCGCGTAAGGTGTATACCATCCTGCGCGTGATCGATAACCTGAAGGTGCTGCTGTCCCCGTTCCTGCCGTTCAGCTCGCAGAAGCTGCACGAATATCTGGGTTATGACGGCAAACTGTTCGGTGAACTGAAAATTGTGGAATATCAGGAAACGACGCGCTCGCATACCGCGCTGGTCTATGATGCGGCTGGCGCGATTGGCAAGTGGGAGAAGAGCCAGCTTGCACCCGGTCAGGCCCTGCGTGAACCACAGCCGCTGTTCATCAAACTGGAACCGGAGATTGTGGAACAGGAACGTTCCTATATCGGTGCGCCGCGTGAAGAGCATCCGATTGCGATTGAAACGGCGTAAGTGCGGTGTGAGGCGGCCTTCGCGCTGCCTCTCTGAACACCCTCTGGCAGATATGCTAAACTAAAAGGCGGGAGTGACCTGTTTTGTCGCACACCCGCTTTTTGTTTCTCTCGATTTTTGCGTTAGCCCGACGCTATCTGCAAGAAGGGATCACAACTTCATGAAGCACTACCGCTATTTCGATATCGTGATGGCGCTGTTCGTCACGGTTCTGCTCGTGAGCAATCTGCTTAGCAGTGCCAAGATCATCGACCTCGGTGTATCGCTTGGCCCGCTGGCACTGGCCTTTGATGCCGGGACGCTCGTCTTCCCCATTTCATACATCTTCGGTGACATCCTGACCGAAGTCTACGGCTACCGGCGGTCGCGCCGCGTGATCTGGATGGGCTTTTTCGCGATGGCGCTGCTGGGCCTTTTCGTCTGGCTGGCCGGGATACTGCCTAGTGAAGCCTTCTGGCAGGACACCGTCGGCCAGGGGGCATATGATGCTGTGCTGGGCGGCGTGAGTGGATTGGTTGTGGCAAGTCTGGCGGCCTACTTCGCGGGGGAATTCAGCAACAGTTATGTGCTCGCCAGGATGAAGATCGCGACGCAGGGGCGCTGGCTGTGGCTGCGGACGATTGGCAGCACGCTGGTCGGTCAGGCGGTGGATACGGTGATCTTTATCGGGATCGCCACGCTGCTGGGTGTTTTTCCGCCGGAACTGGTGGTCGTGCTGATCGTGTCTAATTATGTATTGAAGGTCGGGCTGGAAGTGCTGCTGACACCGGTCACGCTGGCGGTGGTCCACTGGCTTAAGCGGGCAGAGGACGAAGACTTCTACGATTATAATACCGACTTCAATCCTTTTCGTTTCGGCGGTACAGGCCGGACTGAGGCATAAATCAGCCCTGAGCTTACGAAGAAGGTAAAAAGCGTCAGAATGCGGTCATCTGGTGGGTGGATGGCCCCGTTTATTTACGCTTTTTTCCTTGTGATGGTGTATAAACACCGATAGGATGTATCAGGGAATGCCATTCAGCACTATTAATGCGCCTTTAATGATTGACCTTACATAATCCTCTGCATTTACAGGCAGACCATAGGAGAGCGCTCTGATGAAAGCAATAATTCTCGCGGCGGGCCAGGGGACACGCCTGCGCCCGGTCACCCTGACCATGCCAAAGCCACTGGTGCCGGTTGCCAACAAGCCCCTGATCGCCTTTGCCATTGAGATGATGCGTGATGGCGGCCTGAATGAGATCGGGATCGTTGTCAATGACATGGAGTCGCCGATTGTCCGGCAGTTGGGCAATGGTGAGGCGCTGGGTGTCAAAATCGACTACATCATTCAGGAAGAACAGCTCGGTCTGGCACATGCCGTTGGCCTGACGCAGGATTTTGTCGGATCAGAACCGTTTGGCCTGTTCCTTGGGGATAACATCTTTCAGGACAAGATGGGTGATCTGCTGCGGGGCTTTAAGGACTCTGAATACGAAGCGGCGATTGCACTTGGGGAAGTGCCGGACCCGACGCGCTTCGGTGTGGCTGAAATCCGTGACGGAAAAATCGTCCGCGTGGTAGAAAAACCGAAGGACCCGCCGTCCAACTTCGCGATCAGCGGCGTTTACATGTTCCGTTCGTCGATCTTTGACGCGATTGCCAATATCAAACCGTCATGGCGTAACGAACTGGAGATTACCGACGCGATCCAGTGGCTGATCACCAATGACAAGTCTGTTCAGGCTTACAAACTGTCTGGCTGGTGGATCGACGCCGGGAAACCAGATGCGATTATTCAGGCCAATCATCTGGTATTAGGTGATCTGCCGTATACACCGCCGCCGACCGGCGATCATATCATTGATTCGGAAGTCTCGGCCCGTGTGATCCTTGGCAGCAATACGCAGATCATCAACAGTGTAATCCGTGGGCCGGTGATCATCGGTGATAATGTGACGGTCAGAAACAGTTACATCGGGCCATACAGCTCCATCGGCGATGACAGCGTGATTGAAGATGCTGAAATCGACTCCAGCATTGTGATGAAAGACTGCAAAATCCGCGCCGTTCCGGGTCGCATGGACTCCAGCCTGATTGCGGATAAATCAGAGGTGACATCGGCTTTGCACAAGACTCCGGCTGCGACGCGGTTTATTCTGGCGGAAAACAGCTACGTGCAGCTCTAGAGCTACGTGCAGCTATAAGAGTCAGATGCGGGCGGGAAGAGTCCCGCCGCTATTCCATCATTCTCTACACAAAATAACCCACTGCGACGGACTGATACCTTCAGTCCGTTGTTTTGTTTATGGGGATTGGCTCTGCGGTCTGTTGGCAACGACTGGCGCGGGTGCTACCATGAACACAGTATTAAATGCCCATTTAATTACACAACTGCTGGAGAAGGATTGATGTCTGAACAGAAATCAGAGCTGAAGGCAAAACTGGTACAGACCCGTACTTACCTGAACGATGTGCTGGATCAGGTGGGGGAACGCTGGGAAACACAGGTGCATACACAGGAAGGCGGCTGGACCGTACGCCAGCTTGTCAACCATATCGCATCGGCAGACCGTGGACACATTAACATGGTGAAGGGCATCGCAGAGGGGGTTGAAGTCGTCCCGGCGGATTTCGATCTGGAGCGCTATAACCGGCGCACCACCGAGAAGACAGCCGATAAAGCCGCACCGCTTTCAAGACAGGAACTGGAGCAGCAGCGTGCTGAACTGCTCGAATGGCTGGACGGTGTTGATGACTCCAAACTGGAACGCGAAGGGCGGCATGGTACGCTGAAGATCATGTCAGTGGCTCAAATTCTGCGTGTCGTGGCGATGCACGAACTCACGCATGGCCGCGAGATCGCTCATGCTTTAGGGATAGAGGTCGCGGATGACGTCCAGCACTAAACACGAACGCTTTGTCGTTCATCAGGAAGAGCCGTTTAACGGCGGTTCTCCGGTGGACCTGTTGTGTGATTTACAGGTTACGCCGGTTGACCGCTTTTATGTCCGCGCTCATGCACCGGTCCCACAGATCGACGCCGCCGAATATCGTCTTCAGATACAGGGACTGGTCGATCATCCGCTGACGCTGAC
>CAYNDH010000103.1:8981-16242 GCA_964395665.1 uncultured Anaerolineaceae bacterium | reverse complement strand
GGAGAAGGGGCCGGGGGATGAGGTTTCCTAACATCGAGAGTTAAAAACCTACCCCTGAAAGCATCCGCGCACTGGTAGCGAATCTGTTCTGCTCTATCTACAATAGCATCCACTCAATGACCATTCCAGAAGGATGAACTTAACATGGCTACCAATCCGTCCGCACACGATCAGGAATTTGCCGACAAAGTTGTGCTGGTGACAGGGGCTGCTGGCAATCTTGGCAGCGCCGTTGTCCGGCGTTTTGCGGATGCTGGCGCGAAAATCGCACTGGTGGACCGTGACCGCAGCCGCTTTCAGGAGATTATCCGGTCACTGAACGGCAAACGCACGATGTACAAGGGCTTTGTCGCCGATCTCTCGAAAGCGGACCGAGTGCAGAAGCTGACCGACAGCATCGTCGATCACTTCGGACAGATCGACGTGCTGGTGCATACCGTTGGCGGATATGCTGCCGGAAAACCGGTTCACGAAAGCGGCATCGATGTGCTGGATCAGATGCTGAACCTCAATGTGCGCCCGCTGTATCTGCTGGGTGGGGCGGTTGCCGCGCATATGGTCGAGAAGAAGACGCAGGGAAGCATCGTGTTCATTCTGGCGAAGGCCGGTCAGCAGGGCAGCAAGAATCACGCGGCGTATTCGGCCAGCAAAGCCGCCGCCACGCGCATCATGGAGTCGATGGCGGCGGAACTGAAAGACCAGTCGATTCGCGTCAACGGTGTTTCCCCCAGCACCATCGACACGCCATCCAACCGTAAGGCGATGCCGGATGCCGACGCTAGTAAATGGGTGACGCCAGTGCAGCTTGCTGATGCCATCGCGTTTCTGTGTTCACCGGCGGCCAGCGGTATCTACGGCACGAATCTGGAAGTGTTCGGGCGGGTTTAGGCGCTGGCCGTCTGATCACGGGCGGCGCGGAGTGTATCCCGCAGGGTGAGGACCTGTCGCAGCGGTGACATTGGCGCGGGTGCGCCTTTGGCCGGGGCGGGGACATTGTCTGCATCGGGCCGCCCGACGGCGAGCATCCCGTCATACTCCACAGCGGCCAGATGCTGCATCAGCCTTTGCGCCGTTTCCGGTGAAAAACCCTTCGGCGCCGTCCGCAGTCGCAGATGCGTCGTCCGGCTCATCAGGTCGGAGAGCGACTCGGCCTCATCTGCCATGATTTTTGCCGCGATCATCGCCGCATCCGCGACCAGTTCCAGTTCCGGGACGGCATCCAGCACGGCAATCAGTGCTGGCTGAAAGGTATCATCATCCGCGAAGAACTGGCGGTCAGTGTGGGCGATGCGGATTTCCAGCGGACTGGCGGCAGCAATCAGATGTTGCAGCACACCGATGCGATTCTTCAGCCGCTGCTCTGCGATGTCCGCTTCTTCGGCTGCTGATACATCGTCACCGGCTTTTGTTTTGGCCTTTTTGCGGGTGGGTTTTTCGTCGCCTGCATCATCATCTTCCGGGGGCAGGACGCCGATCGTCAGGCCGGGGACGGCCAGCGCCTGAAGCATCGGCTGGATGGCGTCGAACTGATCCAGCGCGGACTGACGCTCCGCCTGATCATCGCTTAGCAGGCCTGCGGGAAGTGCCAGCGAGATATTCGCCAGCTTCAGGTTATAGACGCGCAGATCGGTGATCAGTTCGGTCGCGATTCGGCGCGGATCTGCCATGATTTTCACGACGTTCAGATGCGCGTTCATATCGAGATCGACATAGCGGAAGCCGAGCCGCGCAATCGTCCCCAGTGTTTCGGACAGGCGCAGGTCGCTGAAAGTGGCCGTTTCACACGCGAATTCGATCATCAGACGGAGATAGCCTGTTTATTAACGCCTATTGGACGCTTACTGGAACAGCGTCATGATGTAATCCATCTGAAGCCCCTGCGTCTCCAGATAGGCGCGCAGTTTGCGCCGTGCATCGTGCAGCAGTTTATACAGGGCATTGCGGTTGGTCCCCATCTGCTCCGCAACCACATCCATCGGGACGCCGCGCAGCGCGACGGCTTCCAGCGCACGGAACTGGCGTTCGGTCAGGGCTTCATCAAATGCACGGCTGATGATGTCCATCACATCGCGGCGCTCGGTGGTGGCTTCGGGGCCGGGTGGGGGCGGATTATTGACGCTGGTATTGGCTGGCAGCATCTCGCCATCTGCCGTGAGGTTATCAAGGCTGAAGTCTTTATAACGGGCGCGCCGAAGATCACTGATCGCCAGCCGGATCGCGATGCGATTGGCCCACGTGGTGAAGAGGCTCTCACCACGGAAGGTATCGATATTCGCTATGATCCGCATCAGGGCATCCTGTGCCAGATCCTCTGCCATCTGCTCCAGTTCCTGCGTAGAGAGGTCGCGCAGGTCGCTGCGCTCCTGGCTGAGATAATACAGGATGCTGCGCTGTAAGCGCTTTCGCAGGTCGTTCAGGGCTTCGGTCTGAACTTTCCCGGTGGCTTTCAGTTCTTCTATCCACTCCTGATTGGAGCGATCACGCGCCTGTTCGGTCGTTGTCATCAAGACTGCTCGAATGCTACGTCGAACACCAGATAGCCCAATCGGACACTGTCACCGTCACGCAGCACGCGGGGCTGGTTGGCGATCAGACGCTGACCGTTCAGGAAGGTTCCATTAAAGCTCTCAAGATCCATAATATGCAGGGAGCTATCCTTCAGCAGAATGGCCGCATGCTGGCGCGAGACACCTTTCTCCTGTGCATCGAAGGGTGTGAGATCGACCTGGGGCGCATCGCCGGTATCCGGATCGACGCGACCCAACACCAACCGCTGCAAACCGGTGGTATCGAAGGTGAGGGTTTCGGTATTTTCGTTATCAAGTTCGATAATCAGGTCAAGACGGGATGCGACACGCGACGATCCCCATTTGGGGATATTTTCCTCAAAATCGGCGTTGTCGAGTGCCTTGGTTTCGACGTGCTGGCTGGTATCGAACAGCGGATAACCGCAGTAGACGCAGATCTGGACTTCCTGATCGTTCTCTCGCCCGCAGTTCGGACAGCGAAGTTTCATTTCGTTCACGTGGTTACCCTCATCCATCACCTGGTACAGCGGCTGTTTACAAGTGTTCAAGCCTTCATTTTAGCATTATCCCCGGCATTGTGCATATCGGGTTCATTAAGAGAATCCGGCGGTGTCTCTGCGCGATGCAAAATCAGCATGGTGGCAGGGTGTTTTTGTTCGTTTCGGGTTAAGATATTTAGCAGTGTTTCTGAAATGTTCTATATCAATACGGGTGTATCACCGATGAAAACTGTCCCACAGACTGGCGACGATTGGCGGCCCGCGCATCGGGATCGGGCTGGATGAGTCTGGCTAGCGGACAAGCCGTTGCATGTCCCTACAGCGCACCATCCGTAAGGGCGTCCGGTTGTCCGCCTGATCGCCACCATTTTGAAATGCCCTGCCCGGTGTCTCCACAATTGACCACAGGCCGGGTTGTCCTTTATACTAAGCCGTCATTGTGAAAATGAGACCAAAGAATTACCAGAGGACGATCTGATGTCTACCAAGCGTACATACCAACCCAAAATCCGCCGCCGTGCGCGTGTCCACGGCTTTCGCCAGCGCATGCAGACCAAGGCCGGTCGCCGTGTCCTGAAGGCACGCCGCGCCAAGGGCCGTCACCAGCTTGCGGTCACACCGAATCATGTGAAGAAGGTCAACTGGAACGCCTAGAACGCGTGTTGTGCAGCGCGTTATAGATCCGCAATCCGATGGGGCTGGACCGACGGCTGAGGCTGCATAACACCGACGACTTTGCGCGTGTACGTCAGCAGGGCCGAGTCTACAGCCATCGGGATCTGCTGCTGAGCATCGCGCCGAACCGTCTCGGCCACAATCGCTACGGCTTTATCACCAGTAAACGTCTAGGGAAGGCGGTGGTGCGCAATCGGGTGCGCCGCCGCCTTCGTGAAAGTATCCGCCAGCTTCACCCGCATTTTCAGAGCGGTTACGATGTCGTACTGATTGCCAGACCGGGCGCGGCGCTGCAACCTTTCCATGTGCTGCACCGTATTATAGAAGGGTTGGCCGGTCGGTCACCCTTACTGGACACGAGCGCCGATCCACAGACTGCCGATACCCACCGGATCGATCTTGAGTAGAAAGCGTCCCCCAGCATGAAAGCGCTCGCTTTAGGCGTGATTCGCTTGTACCAGCGGTTTATCTCACCCGCGCTGCCCCCAAGCTGCCGTTTTACACCCACTTGCTCGCACTATACCTATGAGGCGATACAGATTCACGGAGTCGTCAGGGGATCGTGGTTAGGCATCCGCCGGATTTCGCGCTGCCACCCGTTCAATCCCGGCGGCTATGATCCTGTCCCACCCAGAAAGACGAAATGAGAGAAATGCATTTCCCACCCGTACAGGTAACCCCCATGAAAAACAGATTTTCGCCCCGTAAGGCGCTGGTTATAATGGCGCTGCTGGCGGGCGTACTGCTCACCGGATGTATTCCGCAGCGCATCGGCGTCCGCTGGGCCAGCCTTCGCACCGTGGGCGAACGACAGAATATCCTGCTGACGTACAGTGATTTTATCGTCGTGGTGGACCCTGCCACCGGCGATGAAGTGGCCCTGCTCAATGAAGAAGGCACCCCGCGCATCGATCCGGAGACCAATCAGCCGCGCCAGTGGCAGGTCTCGCTTCAGGGTGCGCAGTTCTTCTCGTCCCCCGTGCAGCTTGATGACAATACCCTGCTGGCCGCCGATTATAACAAGCGTCTTTTCCTGATCGATATTGCCAGCGCCCGCCTTCAGAATTCCACCGGGCAGGCGATCACCGGGCAGGTGGTGGCTGAAATTGCGGAAGACGAAGACCGCATCTATCTGCCTTATTACAATCGTAATCTGGTCGCCATTGACCGTGAAACATATGCTCACCTCTGGACGGTGGAGACGGAAAACGGCATCTGGAGCGAACCGCTCATCAGTGAAGGCGTGCTGTATTTCGGCACGCTGGATCACAAGTTGTACGCTGTGACGGCTGAAACTGGCAGTGTGCTGTGGACGCGTGAACTGGGCGGCGCGATCACCGGCACGCCGGCCCGCTATAATGACCGCCTGTATATCGGGACCTTTGATCGCAAGATCTACGAGATCTCGCTTGAGGGCGAAACCCTCAATGAATATCAGGCCGATAACTGGATCTGGAGCGAGCCGGCGATCGTCGATGGCATCCTCTACACCGCTGATATGGGCGGCACGGTTTACGCGCTGCGGATTGAGGACGGCTTTGAGGAAGTCTGGAAGACCAAAGCTACCAGCCGGGGCATTCGTCCTACGCCGCTGGTGACTGAAGAGGCCGTGATCGTGGCTGGCCGCGATGGTCATGTCGAATGGCTGGACCGTGTGACCGGGGCCGTTGAGTTTGTGCGCGAAGTGCAGGCTGAAGTCCTATCCGATATACTGTTGATCGAACCGTCTGAATCGCTGGAAATCTCGCAGCCGCTGGTGGTCGTCAGCACCATTGACCCCGGCAAGCTGCTGGTCGCCTTCCGCCTCAACGATGGTGAACCCGCCTGGGTCTATTCTCGCTAAAATCACCGCCAACGAAAGGTCACGCTAACGGCGTGTTGGGAGTTTACTGTTCATGTCATGGGATCTTCTGTTAAACCCACTGATCACCCTGCTGACCCTGTTCTATCAGGTGTTCGGCAACAATATCGTGATCGCGATTTCGCTGCTCACGATCCTTATCCGTCTGGCGACGATGCCGCTGATGCTTCAGCAGCAGCGCTCGATGGAGAAGACCAAGGAAATACAGCCGAAGCTGCAAAAGCTTCAGGAAAAATATAAGAACGACCGCGAAAAGCTCTCTCAGGAGCAGATGGCGCTGTACCGTGAGCACGGCATCAATCCGCTGGGTGGATGTCTGCCGATGCTGATTCAGCTTCCGATCCTGTTCGCGCTCTATGGCACGATTAACGCCAGCCTGAGTTCGACCCCGTATCAGTTGGTCGATCTCGCGAATCGTCTCATGATTCCGGGGCTGGAGACACTGCTGCCGCTGAACAAGATCTGGCTCGGTATGGATCTGACACAGATGCCTACGGCTGAGATGGAAGTCGCGCCGTGGGCCATGGTCCTGCCGGTTCTGGTGCTGGTGACGACGTGGCTGCAATCCAAGCTGACGATTCCGCAGACGCCGCCCAGTACAGACGGCAAACCGAATCCGGCGGAGTCGATGACCAAGTCGATGACTACGATCATGCCGCTGATGTTCGGCTTTTTCGCACTGTCTTTCCCGATTGGCTTGTCGATTTACTTCATCGTCGGTAATCTCTTTGCCATTGCGCAGTATACGGTGATGGGGAAGGCCGACTGGCGCAGCCTGCTCGGCCTGCCAGCGAAGCCGAAGCCAGCGCTTGCATCCACCGGGCCAGCGATCAGCGATGATCTGGAGCGCGTCGATGTGGTCGAACTGTCGGGCAGCCGTTCCAATGGGCAGAGCCGCAAGCAGAAATCGTCCAGCGCTTCCCGTGAGGTGCTGAAGGTCAAGCCCGGCGGGTCAGCCAGCGGTGGAAATCGCACCAAAAACCGCAAAAAGCGGTAAAATGCCTGTTGCGTACAGTTGTGATCCGGCGAATCTCACCACACGCCCTGCATCTGGCAGCCGGCTGATAGCTGACTGACAGGCAGGACGTGTTCCGCGATCCCGAACGTGTGATGTGAGCCTTCACGTTCATCAGGGGCGCCAAAAATCATCACTGAACTGGGAACGATGGACACACGGCCCTTGCTGTTGTCCATCGTGTGCTGTAGATTGCCGCAGACAGTGAATACCTTATGAAGTTAAATCTGCGATTGATTGCCGCTGCCCGTCGGCTGCTGACCTGAAACCCTGCTCCCTGCGGCGGCGGCATTTGTTGATAGATCGAAAGAGTATTTGAGATGAGCGAGCGCAATTCCATTGAAGTAACGGGCGAAACTGTCGATGAAGCAGTCAAAAAAGGCTGTGAAGAACTCGGCGTCAGCCCCGGCGACGTAATCGTTGAAGTACTGGATGAGCCGAGCCGTGGCGTTTTCGGGATTGGGGCAAAACCGGCGCGGGTTCGCATTCAGGTGCTGCGCCGTCCGATGCCGCCCATGCCCCCCAGCACGCCCCCGGCATCAACCTCGGCATCGACCCAGACGCTGCCCGATGCTGACGAACTCGATCCCGACGCAATCAAGCATCAGGAACGCGAATATCAGCGCCGCCGTGACTGGGAAGCGGGACGCGATACCCGTGCCAATGCCCCCGGCACATCTCG
>CAYNDH010000103.1:0-8881 GCA_964395665.1 uncultured Anaerolineaceae bacterium | reverse complement strand
AATCGCGGCGGAGACCGCAGCAGTCAAAGCGACCGGGGCGGCCAGTCCCGTGGGCAAGGTGGTCAGGGCGGTGCGAATCGCCCGTATGCTGACATTGAAGCCATGTACAGCGACGGGGATGATTACGCCTACAGCGGCGAAGAGGAAGCCTACGCTTTCGACAGCACAGCGACCGACATCGCCGGTGTAGAAGATGCCCCGGGCGAAGAAGGCCAGATCGGGAAGGCTGTGCTGCTGGAGCTGCTGAAATACATGCGCTTCAGTGTGCAGGTGCAGGTGCTGCGTGTCGAGCCATCCGAGCATGAAGAAAATCCGCCATGGGTATTGAACGTCGAAGGACGCGATGTCACCTCACTGATTGGCCGCCGTGGGGATACACTGGCATCATTACAGTACATCACCCGGCTGATCGCCAGCCGTCAGCTTGGACGCCGCGCCAATATCGTGGTCGATGTGGCGCATTACAAGCAGAACCGTGCGACGAAGCTGCGCGAACTCGCCACCCGTATGGCGGATCAGGCGATCAGCGAAGCGCGGACGGTGGTGCTGGAACCGATGCCGCCGCATGAACGGCGGATGATTCACATGGCGCTGCGTCATCGTGCGGATGTGGTCACGCGCAGTACGGGTGAAGGTGAAAGCCGTAAGGTGACCATCGTCCCGAAGTAAGATGAGATGTGCGCTTCTTCCGGCTGAACAGCGCTGCTGCACTCTGTAGAGTCGCGGTCTGTTTCAGCCGGATTTTGTTTTTTCACGGGATTCTGTTCGATCATCGGCCTCCGTGAGTCGGTCCGGGTTCCGTGGTGCTTTGAAGGATATTGTATGTCTGTTGACTATCTGATTATCGGCCACATGACGGCGGACCTGACTCCTGAAGGGCGCACTGTCGGGGGGACGGTCTCATTTGCGGTGCGGACGGCGCACAGCTTCGGCCTGCGGATCGGCCTGCTGACCAGCACGGCGGAAGATGAACCGCTGCTGGATATACTGGCCCCCTATGCCGAGATCACCTGCATCCCCAGCCATGATGCGACCACCACTTATGAAAATCTCTACACCGACAAGGGGCGGATTCAGTATGTGCGCGGCGTGGCCCTTAATCTGATGCCGGATATGCTGCCTGATACGTGGCAGTCCGCGCCGCTGGTGCATCTTGCGCCGATTGCCAATGAGGTTTCACCGGCATTCGCCCACCTGTTTCCGAAATCGACCACGCTGGCGACCCTTCAGGGATGGCTGCGCCGCTGGGATGCTGATGGCCGTGTCCGCCTGAACCGCTGGTATGATTCCACTGCGCTGCGCCGCCTGGATGCCATCGTGTTGAGTCAGGAAGACATCCTGGAAGCGCCGGACATCGAGCATGATCTGGCACAGGATGGTCAGCACGTCTTCTTCACGCAGGCCGAGCAGGGCGGTATCCATTACGATCATGGCGTCCCGCGCCGCTATGAGACTCCGCAGGTCGAAGTCGTCAATCAGACCGGGGCGGGGGATGTCTTTGCGGCGGCGCTGCTGTGTGCCTATCAGCGCCTTCAGGATTGGGATCGGGCGGTGATCGTGGCGGCGCGGCTTGGCGCGATCTGCGTGACACGCTCCGGTCTGGACAGCGCACCAACACCCGCAGAGGTCGAAGCGGCGTTCGAAGGTGTATAGGTAGTGGGTATGAAATATAAATGGGCGGGAAGATAGGGATTTGCAAAGCGGAAAAGCCCCCCTATCCCCGACCCTTTCCGGGCGCGATAGGACTGCGCTGCCCAGTCGCTGCGTCCTTCAGAGGGAAGGGGCCAGGGGATGCTTTCAAGGGTAGGTATTGGATAGATGTAGGGTCGGGATTCTTCCCGACCCTGTGTACCACGATGGGGGTTTGTCCTGGTATAAATCAGGGCCAGATTTATCCCGCCCCTGACCGATCCGATCGCCAGAACTGCCAAAGATGCTCAATAATCATCTGTTCTTTGAGGAAGACCCTATGATTGACCGTATTATCACCAATGCCAATATCATCACGCTGGACGCCGCGCAGCCGCGAGCTGAAGCGATCGCGATGATCGGGGAACAGATCGTCGCCGTCGGTACAGATGAAGATCTGATTGATCTGGGCGACGCCGCCACCATCCGCGAAGATGCTGGCGGCAAGACCCTCATCCCCGGCCTGATCGACGCGCACATTCACTGGCGCTGGACGGCGCTCACGCTGCGTGAGGTCGATCTGTTTGAAATCCCTTCGCGGGAAGTGGCCTTGCAGCGTGTCGCACAGCGGGCGTCGGAAGTGCCGCCGGGGACATGGATTATCGGGCAGGGCTGGACGCAGGAAGCATGGCCTGACAAGCGCTTTCCGACCGCTGCCGAACTGGACCGCGTCGCGCCGGATCATCCGGTTTATCTGCGGGCGAAGAGCGCCCACGCCTTCTGGGTGAACAGTGCCGCGCTGCGGCTGGCGGGGATTGATGCCCATACGCCGGACCCGGACGGCGGCCACATCGGACGCGATGACCACGGCCAGCCGAACGGGATGCTGTTTGAGAATGCAGGCCGACTGATCACCTCACGCATCCCGCCGGTGGATGCTGAATACACCGTCCGTCAGATGCTCGAAGCGCAGGAATTGGCGCTTGCCAGCGGTCTGACCGGTATCCACGACTTCGATGGGCCGGACAGCCTTAGCGCCGTGCAGATGCTGCGCGAACGCGGTCAGTTAGGGCTGCGCACCCTGAAGAATATCAATGTCGAGTATATAGAACACGCGCACGCGCTCGGACTGCGGTGGGGCTTTGGCGATGACTGGATTCGGATTGGCGGCCTGAAGATCTTCTCCGATGGTGCGCTCGGCCCACGCACGGCGCTGATGATCGACCCGTATGAGGGCGAACCGGATAATTACGGTGTGCGCGTCACCGACCCTGAAACGATGATCGAACTGGTCAGCAAAGCCAGCGCACTCGGCATCCCGTCTACCATTCACGCGATTGGGGATCGTGCTGTGCGTGAGGTGCTGAACACCTATGAGGTTGTACGTCGGGAGGAAGCCGCCCGTGGTGAGACTCCACAGCACCGCCGCCACCGGATCGAACATGTCCAGCTCATCCACCCGGATGATCGTCACCGGCTGGCGGAGTTGGGCATCATTGCTTCGATTCAGCCGATCCACGCGACATCCGATTACAGGATGGCCGATGATTACTGGGGGGCACGGGCTGAATACGCCTATAACGCCCGCATCCAGTTGGATCAGAAAGTGGTGGTCGCTTTCGGATCAGATTCGCCGGTCGATCCCTTCGAGCCGCTGCGCGGTATCCATGCTGCCGTCACGCGCCGCCGCGCCGATGGTTCGCCGGGGCCGGATGGCTGGTATCCGCAGAACCGCGTCAGCCTGAAGGAAGCGCTGTCAGGTTACACTTACGGCCCGGCTTATGCCGCTGGCATGGAGAAACGTCAGGGCAGGCTGGCAGTCGGCTGTCTGGCGGATCTGGTGGTGCTGGATCGTGACATCACCCGCGTTGATCCGGATGAGATCCTTGACATCAACGTGCAGGCGACGATGGTCGGGGGACAGTGGCGCTACGAAGGGCTGTAGCCCTCGATCCCCCGCATCACAAACAGAAAGAGGCCTGACATTCGATGCCAGACCTCTTGTTATTCATACTTTATAACTCAGGCTCGTCCGGTGACTGTCAGACCGTCTTCGGAGAGGACTGGCGCAGGTTGAAGCCGCCCACGCCGCCGCGATAGACGATGTCCACCTTGCGCGTGGCGAGACTGTAGCCTTCAGATTCCCAGACGCCGCTGCGGTTCATCATCTCTTCCTGATACTTCACGCGGTTCAGGCTGCGCGGGACATCCAGCCCACCGAGTCCGCTGGTCCCGTCCAGATGCAGCGCGACACCGGCTTCAGCGATGACCGATGTGCCGCCGACACCGCCTTCAATCATGACGTTCATCGATGCATTAGCCGGGACATGCAGCGTATTGGCCCCGACCCCGCCCTTCAATGTCAGATTGATATGTGCCTGCTGCGGAGCCTGAAGCGTGACCGCGCCAACGCCGCTTTCCAGCCGGACATCATATGAGTCGCTGCGTTCAGCCAGCACCAGCCGCGTCCCACCGACGCCGCCGTTAATCACCAGTGAGGTCAGGTGCAGGTCATCGAGATCATACTCGCTGCCGCCGACGCCGCCGTTAAGCTGCAAGGCGACCGGCACACTGGGATGGATGCGGATGCGGTAGTAGAGGTCTTCACGGTTGCTGATCTGCCCGATGACGCGGCGCACCGGCGCAAGGACTTCCTTTTCATTGGTGGTTCGCAGTGAAATCACCTTCTGGGTTTCGCCGGTGCTGCTGAATTCGATCTCACCGACATAGGCGACTTCAGCTTCAAACAGGTTTTCGCTGGTTTCCGGCAGGGCTTCGATGGTGGTATGCCCAACCGAACCGCTGATCGTGATCTGGGCGGCGTTGGTGCCAAACAGCGGGACGGAGAACGAGTCGTGCCTGACTTCCTGCTGCGTGCTTTCCGTGACCGTATCCGTCACGGTTTTGACCGCCTTGCCGATGGTGTCACCGAGTTTCTCAAAGGAAAAGGACCATTCTACGGTGTAATTCTTGTCATTCTTGCGCTTGTCGTCGTTTGCCATGATGTTAGTGCTCCCTTATCTGCGTAATCTGGCGGACAGATTGATTTCGTAGGTCGTATCTATAACATTGTACGCAGTGCAGATGAGAAATGTTCTAAACGAGCGCATAAGAGTTATGTATGAATCAGGCAGCGGTGCTGCATCTGCACGGCTGCTGCACGGCTACTGCACGCAGATCGCAGGGCCTTCCGGCGGATAAACCCATGTCTGGCTGATGGGCTGTTCTGCCGTCATCGCCACAAATTCCTGATAGATCGACCGCAGGGCGTTACAATCCCCGTTGATCTCGGCGGCCTGCCCCTGAAGATACCAGCATTCAAAGCGGCGTTCGGTGACCGGCACGCCCTGAATCACCTGAAGCGTCGAACAGCGGTTAAGGGCGTGCTGTGCTTCCTTGAAATGACCGGAGAGGAAGTGTTCGCGGCCCAGTTTGTACCAGCCTTCGGACCATGCAGGGGCGCGTTCGGTCACTTCCTGACAGTAGCGCATCGCCATGACGCGGTCACGCGATACGCTGGAGATCTCGCACAGCCGCAGCCGCGCCTTGACGTTGTTCGGGTTGCGCGCAAGGATTTCGAAATAGGAGTCGGTGGCCGTGCTGTTATCACCTAACTGCATGGCATACAGCGCACGCTCAAAGTACAGCACACTCAACGACGAGTTCATCTGAATGGCGCGGTTGACGGTTTGCAGCGCATCCTGATAGCGCCCCAGATCGCTGTAGGCGATTGCCAGCCCGCGCACGGCATCCAGTCTCCACATGCTGTCTGACGGATCAATATCGAAGCCACCCGGCGCGGTCAGCCGCGTTGTGACGGCCTGATGCTCATTCAGGGCGCGGTCATAACTGCCGATGCCGCCATAAGCCAGCCCGGTGACGATCTGTGCCAGGGCATCCTGTGGGCGAATCATCCGCGCTCGTTTGGCGGTGTTATAGGCGTCCAGTGATTTGATGTTGGTCTGCTGCGCGAAGGCGTGCAGCGACAGCAGCATGGGATCGTTCGGGTTCGCCTGAAGCGCCCGAGTGGTGAGCTGAAGCGCGAATTCCCGATTGGCGGCGGTGTCGTAATCATCATAGCTGTAATAGATCAGGCTGCGGACCAGCAGGGCCAGCGCGTCACTGCGCATGCGGTCATGCTCATAAACGGTCCGGGCCTGTGCGATGGCGCCGGTCAGATTCCCCGATGCCAGCGCCGCCTGTGCGTCGGATAAATCGCTCGCTACATTCTGCTCATCCGGCGGCCATAGTGTCTGACTGATCCATCCCCACGAGAACAGGAGGCCTGCGGTCAGCAGACCGAGCAGAAAGCTGAAAGGCAGGCATCCCTGACGCCGTCGCCGTGCAGAAGGGGGATAGCGGTATCGTTGAATTCGCATTGGATCGGTCAATCTGTAGAAAAAATAAATCAGGTGTGCTGATGTACAGGCGCTGATGTACAGGCGTTGATGTGCAGGCGCCGCGCTGATGCCTGCCAAGGCCCTTTTATTGACACCTGCAAGGGCAAGTCATAAGTATCCTACCGCAGACAGCGTGCAGACAGAATTGAGATCGCGGCCTCAACCGGCCAGCGGTATTCGGCTGTGTATCCATCACCACAGCGCACCCGAAATTGTGGCACGGGCCGACTCAAATGGTCTGATCGTGGTTATATCCACGTGATAAGCGCGGCTATACTGCAAACTGAAGCAGTGAGTGCTTTATAGACTGGCCTGCCGTGCTGATCCGCCGCTCTGATTCCGCCCTCTGATCCGCCGTGCTGCGCCGATAGGCTGTTCGCCCACAATAAAACAATTTTTTCAGGAAGGTATAGAAATGGATATTTTGTGGTTTATCCCCGGTCATGGGGATGGTCCCTACCTTGGGACGGATATGGGCAAGCGTGCGCCCAGCCTCCCGTATCTGTCGCAGGTTGCACAGGCTGTGGACGGGCTAGGGTTCGATGGTGCGCTGCTGCCCACTGGTTTCGGCTGTGAGGATTCATGGGTGATCGCCTCAGCGCTGATTCCGCTGACCAGGCGGATGAAGTTTCTGATCGCTTTCCGCCCCGGCAGCCTTTCACCGACACTGGCGGCGCGGATGGCGGCCACCTTTGATCGTCTTTCCGATGGCCGACTGCTGCTGAATATCATCACCGGCGGCGATCCGGTCGAGCTGGCAGGTGATGGCACTTTCCTGTCACATGACGAGCGCTACGCGGTCACGGATGAATTCCTGACGATCTGGCGCGAGATCATGCAGGGCAATACCTTCAGTTTTGAAGGGGATCATGAACACGTGAAGGATGCGCGCATTAACTTCCCGTCGGTGCAGAAGCCGTATCCGCCGCTGTTCTTCGGCGGCTCATCCGATGCCGGGATCGCGGTCGCGGCGAAGCATATCGATGTTTACCTGACACTGTGCGAACCGCCGGCAATGGTCGCGGAGAAGATCGCGAAGGTGCGGGCGGTGGCAGAAGCGGAAGGCCGTACCATGCGCTTCGGGCTGCGCGTGCATGTCGTCGTCCGCGAGACAGAAGAAGAGGCGTGGAAAGCGGCGAATGATATCCTGCGCTATGTGGACGAAAAGGCGATTGCCGAAGCACAGGCGAAACTCGCCCGCTTTGACAGTGTGGGCCAGAGCCGCATGAAGAATCTGCACAACGGCCAGAACGGTTCGCTCGAAGTCTATCCGAATCTGTGGGCAGGTATCGGCCTGATCAACAAGGGCATCGGCACGGCGATTGTCGGCACGGGCGAGCAGGTCGCGGAACGGCTGAAGGAATATGTCGATCTCGGCATCGAGACCTTTATCCTGTCCGGTTATCCGCATCTGGAAGAAGCGTATCGCGTGGCGGAGCATGTCCTGCCGCGCCTGCGCGAGATCGACAATGATCACATCCTGCGGCATGGCCGTCCGCTGGGGGAATGGCAGTAGAGGTTTAACCCCTCCCGTCACAGGCAGCGAGACGGGAGGGGTTATGCGGTTACGCCGTCACCAGCCGGAGCTGACGATGGAATGCCTCATTGAAGGCTTCCGGCTTTTCCAGATAGGGGGTATGGCCGCAGTCTTCGAACACGATTTCCTGAAAATATCCACCGGCTTCGGCGTATTTTTCCAGCACGGCCCGCGTCTGGCTGACCATCGGCTGCGGCGGGTAGACATCCTCACCGGGATAACCCGGCACCGCGCCCAGCTTGCCCAGTGTGCCCATCTCGAACAGTGAATTGTCACTCACGATCTGATCGTCTGCCCCGCGAATCCACAGCACCGGCGGCTTGGGATTGATGGCGTACAGACGCTCGACCTTATCGGCATAGATCGGGGCCAGCGCATTGGCCGGTCCCCAGACGCCGGGTGCGGTGTTCGGCCAGTTCAGCGACTGCACATGATCACCCGGATAGCCGCGTTCGCCGACATGCTCTGAAAGCAGCGACGACAGCAGTTCTTCTTCACGGGCAGGGACAAACGGCGGCTTCCAGTAGAAGCTGTTCATCACCACACGCGGCGAACCCTGCGCGTCTGTGGTCCCGCGATAGCCTTCGGCCATGTACTTTGTAAAGGCAGGGTTGACGATACCGCCGCCGGAGCCAGCGCCATCCGGCCAGCAGACGTTGCCTTCGATGTCTTTCGTCCCGCCGAAGCCGAAGGGTGATCCCGGTGCGGCCTGGGTGACGGTCATGATGCGGTCGGGATAATCCATCATGATCTGCCAGACCACCGCGCCGCCCAGACTATGCCCGACGAAGTGCGCCCAGCGAATGCCAAGCGTATTCAGCAGGGTGATGGCATCATCTGCCAGATCTTTCATCCCGCGTGTCGCGTTAATGAACCTGCCACGATCTGCGCCACCATAGCCGCGCTGATCAGGTGCGATGCCGCGATAGCCTGCGGGCAGCGCCAGCATGGTCTCTTCCCAGAAGGTCGCAGAGGAGGCGTTGCCATGCAGGAACAGCACCGGCACGCCATCCGCTGGCCCACTGAAGAGGACGCGGGTGGTCAGCCGGTCGGTTGTGATTCGCTCTTCCTTAATACCTGCCATTACAGGAATACGTGCCATAATGTTTTTGTTTCTCCTAAGTTGATCCGTGTAAATAAACAGTTTATCTCATGGTGTATTCTACCGAATGATGCAGCGTCGTGGGCAGGGCGTTGGGTGGAACTGCGATTTTGCATCACCTGCATTTCTGCATGCCTGTACCTTGTTGCGGCTTAAACCTCATCCCCCAGCCCCTTCAAGGGCAGGTATTTTCATTGAACCTTACAGAACCCC
>CAYNDH010000102.1:0-16322 GCA_964395665.1 uncultured Anaerolineaceae bacterium | reverse complement strand
ACCTGCACGCCATCCATGATCGCCCGTTACCAGAGCCGTCTCTCTGGCCCACTGCTGGATCGTATCGACATCGTGGTCGATGTCCAGCGCGTAGACTATGACAAGCTGCTCAGTGACGCCAAAGCCGAACCCTCATCCACCATCCGCCAGCGCGTGGAACACGCACGCCAGCGCCAGCAGCAGCGCTTCGGTGAAAACACCGGCCTCTACTCAAATTCGGACATGGGTGTCAGCGAGATTCAACAGTTTTGCACGCTCACACCCGATGCACAGCAGCTTCTCGACCTCTCCGTCCGCCGGATGCAGCTCAGCGCCCGTTCCTATCACCGCGTCCTGAAGCTAAGCCGCACGATTGCCGATCTCTCCGGCTGCGACCACATCGAAGTCCAGCACGTCGCCGAAGCGATCCAGTACCGCCCGAAATCGACTGTATAGAAGATCACGACGGCATCACTATTCGGATCAACCGGCAGCAGCCTTTTTATCGAGCGCCTTTTTACTGCGATAACATCCATAGTGAACTATAGTCAATTGGAGTGTACGCAAACCGCATGAAGAAAATTCAGACGCAGGGTGTGCATCACATTACACTGATCGGTGCGGATCGCCAGACCAGCATCGATTTCTGGGAGGGCGTGATGGGGATGCCGTTCATCTTCGAGCAGCCCAATCTCGACGTACCGCAGGAAAGTCACCTCTACTTCGATCCCGGCGATGGCCGCCTGATCACAGTGTTCACGAACGAAGACCGCAAACCCGATGCCACCCGCAACCCGGAAGGCATCGGCAATCTGCATCACATCGCCTTCACAGTCAGCCGCGCCACCTATACGCAGATCGCCAAGCGGCTGAATGAACGCGGCGTCTCACATACCGGTGAAGTGGATCGCGGTTTCATGGATTCAATCTATTTCCGTGATCCACTCGGCCAGCTCTATGAATGCGCCTGTTACAAATTCGAGCCACCGGCTGGCACAACGCACGTTCAGGTACTACTGGAAGCGCACAAACTCCGTGTCCAGCGCGGAGATTACAACATCACCGACGAGCATCTTGCCGATGCAATCGAACTGCTGGTGCATCAGCATCAGGAGTCGCTGTCATCCGACCGTTCTGCCAAAGACCCGTATACCGAAAAGCCGCCCGTGTGGGATTAATCCGTTGATGGGCTGATGTCCTCCCACTCATAAAAAACTGGTGCAGATTGATCTACACCAGTGCAAAGCCTTTATATGAGTCGCGAGATACGAGGTTATGTGTCCTGAATCACCGAGAGAATATTGCCAGCCGGGTCTCTAAACCACGCGATCAGCGGCCCCTGTGTTTTGGTGAATAGGCAACAGGCGAACGGTAAACCGTGTAACCAATCATGGTACACTGATAGGAACCAATAACAGTATTTCAGAGTACAAAATGGATCGCTACAACATTCAGCTATTTGACCAATTTGAAAGAAATTACTTAGGGCTAGCTAGGTATAGTGAACCTCGGTGGCAATTTCTTAACCGCTCATCGCGCATTGATTTTGAGTATGTGCGTGATACTTTGGAAAAATGGTTTGAGAACTATGATGCAGATCGGGAAAAACGGTTCAAGCTGGCAAAAGCGTTTCGTTCAGATAAAGACAAAGAACATCTAAGCGCTTTCTTCGAGCTTTATCTATATCAACTTTTTATAGCCCAAGGGTTCAGTATGGAAATAGAACCTGAATACGCCAGTAGGCGGAGACCAGACTTTCTACTCACCTCTCCTCGAGGTGACAAAATACTACTTGAAGCTACGGGCGTATACCCCGATAGATATTTTGGCGCAGCAAAAAAGCAGGAACAAATCGTAATAGACTATCTTAATGATAATCTTGAATCCCCTGACTTTTTTCTGCACATCAAAATACTTCAATCACCTCAAGATAATCCACCATGTAAAACAATAAAACGGGTTCTTGAAAGAAAACTTCAGCAGCTTGATTACAACTTGGTAATGCAAGATAGCCTAGAAAAAGTAAATCAGGGACTAAAACGCTTTCCGTCACACGTCTGGAAACATCACACATGGACAATTGAATTCGTCTTTATTCCTAAGCAAGGTGGAGCAAGGGGAAAATCTGGTGTACGGCCTATAGGTTCATGGGACTACAGTGCTGAAGTCGGAAATACTGTTTCATATATCAGATCTGCTATCGATAGCAAGTCAAGCCATTACGGCGAGATAAATACTCCTTATATCTTGGCCATAAACGTTTTTGATTACTGCATAGATGAAACCACGCTGTCAGCACTCATAGGTGATGAGAGAGTAATTGTGGATTTCGAAACCAAACAATGCCATCCCTCCCGCATACCAAACGGATCATGGTATGGTCCAAATGGATATCAGAAAAAACGAATGAGTGCTGCTTGTCTCTTTACAAGACTAAGACCCGAAACAATGCATATCTCAGATCCAGTTCTATGGCACCATCCGTATCCAACACACCAGCTTAATGATGATTTGTTTGCGCTAAATCAACAGATAGTTGATATGAATACGAGTTCTTACAAGCTTCACACAGGCAAGGAAATAGCAGACTTACTTCAGATCAATGTAAATCAAATGCCGAAGTAAGCTATTCAAGCGGATGCTTCGCGAAGAATTCCCACAGCACCGCGCTGGCGTCGATGTCCATCGTGGTATGTCCGGTGATAATTCTTGGCAGCGGTTCTTCGCTTCCCGGCCATGTGTGCCCGCCGCCGTGGATGGTATAGAAGACCACCTCAGCGCCTTCATCGCAGTTCACATACTGCACACCGCTGACTTCGCCCATCTCCGGCAGATCTTCCGGTGCCGCATCGCAGCCGTTGCGCGCTGCCCATTCCGTTACCCAGTCCGCAACCGCCGGAAAATTGAATCGCTCCGATAAGATACCCTCATACGGCACAATCTGATCGTCCGTCCCGTGGAAAGCCATCACCGGCATCGGCCTTGACGGTTCGCAGCCGCCCTCAGGCTCCATGTACGCGCCGGCCACCATCCCCACCGCCGCGAATCGGTCTGCCATCTCGCACGCCAGCAGATAGGTGATCCCGCCGCCGTTCGACAAACCGTTGGCGTACACCCGATTGAGATCGATGCAGAACTGCTCCGTCAGCGTGTCCAGCAGATCGCTGATAAACGTCAGGTCTTTCTCTGACTCCCCATCTCCAGAAAAGTCCTGCCCGGTTCGCCAGCGCAGCGGTGCGCCGGTCCCACCCGGATACACGATCAGCATCCCATGCTCATCTGCCACCTGACGCCAGTTGCTGTTACGCATCTGCTGTTCCGGCCAGCCAGCGAAGCCGTGAAAGGTCAGTACCAGCGGCGTCGGTGCAGTCGGATCAAACGCCTCCGGCACATACAGCAGATACTGCCGCGTTTCTCCGCCAGCCTCGATCTCATACTCACTCGATCCCGTGCTGAAGTTAATATCCGCTGGCTGCCCACATCCTGCCGACTCGCTGACATCACCCTCCTGTGCCATCACAGAAGACACGCCAGACAGCATACTGAAGACCATACTTATAACAACAAATCCTCTGGACCACATCTCGCTACCTCTAAACCATATCCCGATAGATAATCAGGGCGCATTGGACTGCGCCCCGTATTTCATCGTTACCCTTACGCCTTGACCGCCCCCGCAGTCAGGCCGACCACGAAGTAACGCTGAAGCAGGAAGAAGACCAGCAGCGGCACAAACATCGAGAGAAACGCCGCCGCGCTCATGATATGCCACTCCGTCGCATACGTCCCCAGCATGGCCTGAATACGCACCGTCATCGGCTGGCGGTCCGGCGTACTCATATACACCAGCGATATCAGCAGGTCATTCCAGATCCACATAAACTGGAAGATCCCCAGTGAGGCCAGCGCCGGAACTGACAGCGGAATCACAATCCGCGAGAAGATCGTCCATTCATTTGCGCCGTCGATCTTGGCCGACTCTGCCAGTTCATACGGCAGTGATGCGAAAAAGTTTCGCAGCAGATAAATCGCGAACGGCAGACCATACGCTGTATGCGCGATCCAGATGCCGATGAACGATCCCGTCAGCCCCAGCCGGTTATAAAGCTGAAGCACCGGTACCAGCGTCGTCTGCAGCGGCACGACCAGCAGCGCCAGCACGATCAGAAAGAAGGTATTCCGCAGGCGGAACCGTCCGAACGACAGCCCGTAAGCCGCCAGTGATGCAATGAACACCGTCAGGAATGTGCTCGGCAGCGTGATCAGGAAGCTGTTGAGGAAACTGTCCCCCATGCCCTGAGCCGTCAGCACCTGCTCGTAATTCTCAATCGTAAACCGGGCCGGAGACAGCGCCGTCCACCATCCGGAGTCCGCAATCGCACCACGCGGACGAAATGACGTGATCAGCAGCCCAACAGAGGGCACCAGCCAGATAATCGCCAGTGAAAACAGGATGATATGGACCAGCCAGCGCCCCAGAAACGCCCTCGGCTGCCATCTGGATTCAGTCTGTGCCGCTGTCGGAGCGGCGGTTGTCGTCGATGTCGCAGTCGTCATTATGCGCGCCCTTCCCTCTGGTAACGGCGGATATTGAAGTAAATAAACGGCAGGACCAGCACCAGCATGATGACCGCCACCGCGCTTCCGTAACCCGGTCGGCCATTCTGGAAGGTTTCCCAGTACATCGTAAACCCGATCACGCGGCTCGCACCTCTCGGTCCACCCTGTGTCATGATATACACAAGGTCGAAGGCTTTCAGCACGTTAATAATCATCGTCGTGCTGACCACCACCACCGTCGGCCAGATCATCGGCAGCGTCACCCGCCAGAAGATCTGCGTGCGCGTTGCGCCGTCAACCCGCGCCGCTTCCAGTACCTCTGTCGGCAGCCCTTTCAGCGCGGCAGAGAGGATCACCATACAGAAGCCGGTATTGATCCAGATCGCGGCGATGATCAGCGCGTAATTCACCACATCAATGCGCCCCAGCCACGCAATTGGCTGACCACCAATCGCCGTGATCAGCGCATTCACCACGCCGATATTCGGGTCCGGGCTGTAGACGAACCGCCAGATAATCCCCGCCGCGGTAAACGAGATACCCATCGGCAGGAAGATGATCGTCTTGATCAGCACCTCATATCGGACGGAATTCGCCAGCACCGCGATCAGCAGGCCCAGCCCAACCGAACCCCCTGTAAACAGGATAATCCACAGAATCGTTGTAAAGAATGCGCCACGCGGCGGCCATTGGTCCGCATCAAAGAAAAAACGATCTCTGGTAAAGAGATCAACATAATTCTGAAGTCCGACATATTCCGAAGTCGTAAATCCAAGCCCGGTATCAAAACTCAGTTGAAGCGTTCGGATCGTCGGGTATATCAGATAGACGGATACTAAAATGAGGGCTGGAAGCACAAACAACCAGCCTGAAGTCTGTCTTCTATTCATCTTTTAGCCTGCAAGTCATCATTGACCTTCACGCATCAGGCTCCAGCGCCCCCGTGACGCGCCTGTGGTCCGGATAAGAACGGGCAAGGGCGGATAGATGATCCATCCGCCCTTGCATGCTTTAAACTGTCAGATCCAGTTTATCAGCTTGAACATGGGGGAAGCCGATCTGTTAATCCTGCAAGCGATCAGCCAACCCTCAACCACCAGCCAGAGATCGGCTAGTAACTTGTCGCCGCCGCATTTTCGATGTCCTGCAGCAGATCGTCGAGTAATTCAGGTTCAGCAATGAAATCCTGCAGGGCGGTACCAAAGGCGCTGCCTGCCGCACTCGGCATCAGGTCAGAACCATCGAACACGAAGGCGGTTGCATTCGCCACCTGACCGGCGTCAATCGCTGCCAGCGGAGAGTAAGCTTCCATGTCAACATTCATATTCGGGGACACGATCGCGCCCGTGCCTGCCCACAGCGTATTACCTTCTTCACCGGCCATCCATGCGACCAGTTCGGCCACTTCCGGACGATCCGAGAACGCTACGAGGAAGTCACCGCCACCGACCACCGGTGCGCCGAATTCTTCATTCGCTGCCGGGAACAGGAACGCATTGAAGTCATCAACCGGGACCAGATCCGGGAAGTTGCTGGAGATGATGCCGCCCATGAACCCGCCTTCATAGTACATCTCGGCCTGTGCATCCGGGCGGAAAACCAGGTTCGCCGCACTGATGAAGTCAGTCGAAAGCGTACCTTCCACGCCGCCCGCCAGATTGGTATCCGCCGGGGAAACAACGCGGGCCAGTTCATTCATCGTATTGACAACACTTTCATCCGTCCACGGGATCTCATGCGTCTGGAAGAGCTGGAGATACTTTTCCGGCCCGTTCAGGCGCACATAGATATTCTCGAACCAGTCCGTCAGCGTCCATGCATCAGAGCCGCCGATGCTCCACGGAGTCATACCAGCATCCACATAAGCCTGCTGAATGGCGAGCAGATCTTCCCATGTTTCGGGGATTTCCACGCCCAGTTCTTCAAACGAAGCGGGCTTGTACCAGACGGTGCTCTTCGAGTTGGCCTTCGCCAGAATGCCATAGGTCGCGCCATCAACCACACCCAGATCAATGATCGACTGGCCGTAGTTATCCGTCAGCAGTGACGGATCAATCAGACCGGCGCTGCCGTCTTCATTCACCAGCGGGATCAGATTACCGGCACGGGCAAATTCAGCCATCACACCCGGCTGCGGAATCAGTACCACATCGGGAGGGCTGCCACCTGCAATACGGGTACGCAGAATCGGGACGAGTTCGCGGTTGCTTTCCAGAATCACCTGAATGCCCGTCGCTTCCGTGAATGCATCCAGCGACACCTTCAGCGCATCAGCTTCAGAGCCACCAAAGGTGGTCAGAAACGACACAAAACGGACATCCTCTTCCTGTGCGCCAGCAACGCTGGTGAGCAGCAGGAGGACGATCACTAACGCAAGTCTCTTGAACATACGAACCTCCATGTGCGAATAAATATATTTCGGATATCGGACGTCGCATCGCAGCAGATGATATAAAAACACCTCTACACCATCTGCACATGACCCGTTTTTTTTCACCGATATCAGAGGGTAAGGCTTACCCCACTCCAATAACAACACGCTACTAATTCGTGTAATTTATACAAGCGTTAAGGTAATTGCCTTGTTATGAGTGAAATAAAAAACGCGGCGCCATCCATCTTGCAGATGACACCGCGCCAATTTATCCTGCCGGGTGACAGGCGCTGCTGTGAAAACCTCTCAACCAGAGGGAACGAACGGCTATTCGTCCTCAGTGATCTGGATGCGGGCCTTGCCGTCCAGCACATCGCCATCGACGACTTCGCGCACGATCTCGACCTTCACGCGGCCCACGATCGCCGCAATCGCCGCAATCGCTGTCACCATCGGGCCAGCCACCAGCGCGAACACGCCGCCAGCCACCGCGCCAACCGTCAGCGTGGTATCCATCAGCACGCGATCATCAGCCGTGCGGATAATCACACGCCGCACGTTGCCCTGACGGACCACTTCCTGAAGTTTCTCGCTGACCTGACTGCCGATCAGTTCCAGTTCTTCACTGACAGTTTCGACGGTCTTCTTGATGTCCTGATTCGGGTCCTGATTATTATTCTGGCTGTTGTCAGACATTTTAGTATCTCCTGCCTAGATGCGGTATTCTAACCTCACGACTATAATATATACGCAGACCGATCCAAGCGGGTTGCATACTTAACAAAGACTCACCTCAGAGGGTAGGAGTCATGTATCATTGAACCTGACCCGCATTCTGTGCTTCATTATAAAATAAACGGATAATTGAAGTGCCAGCAGACATCATCACGGCGCGCCTGCCATTCGAGTAAGGAGATCAGAACCTCATGAAACCCCGCAATCGCTTTTTCCTGCTGTTAGCGCTGCTTCTATTGTGCATGGTCCCGGCTCTTGTCCGCGTGGACACGGTCGAAGCGCAGATCCTTGGCAGCAACTGGACCGGCTCTTTCTTTAATAACACCTCTTTCAGTGGTGCGCCTGTCGCGACCGCCAGTTTCCCCAGTGGGCTGAACTGTGTCTGGGCCGGGGTGCCGACCGACTGCGTTAACAGAGGACAGGGAGCACCCCAGATACAGATCCCCAACGTCCCCGCCGATAATTTTTCGGCAACATTTCAGTCTACCGAACAGTTCCTGAATGCCGGAACCTATCGGTTTACACTGCGTTATAACGACGGAATCCGTGTCCGCGTGAATGGCACTGTCATTCACGAAAACCTTAGCCCGGTTGTCACGCCCGATCCGACTGAAATGTGTCTGCGGCCAGATACGCAGTGCCGCGAAGTCAGGGTTGATCACTTTGTGAATGCAGGCTCTATCACCATGCAGGTGGACTTTATTGACTATACTGGTCCGGCGATCTTACAGGTACAGTGGGGCTTCCTTGGTGGTGGCACAGGCGGTACACCGATCCCCGGCACGACTCCCTTCGGCCCCACCCCCACTATGGTCCCGATTGCGACTGGGCAGGTGATCAATGTTCGCGGCCTGTCGATGCGGACCGGCCCCTATCTCGGCGCGTCATTGGTGAATGTCGCCCGTCCGGAAAGGGTCTATCCGATTCTGGAACGCAATAACGACGAAGGGTTGTTCGTCTGGTACAAGATCGCCGCAGGTGATTCACAGGGATGGGTGTCTGGCCGCTACTTCGAGGTCACCGGCAACATCGACGCCATTCCCTTTACCCAGACCATCTTCGACCAGATTGATAATGCCGAAGAGAAAGGCATCACCGGCGTCACCCGCGCCGTCATGAATATGCGCCGACGTCCCAGTGTCCGCACCCAGATCATTGACAAGATCCCATGGGGGGCCGAAGTCCCGGTGGTTGGCCGCACCATTCAGGCCTATGATAATCATTGGCTTCAGGTCAGATACAATGGCAAGGTCGGCTGGATCTTCGCACCCTATGTCGGCCTGAAGGGGATTGTGGACGCCGTCCCCATTCGCTGATCGGATCTGATCACTCTGTAAAGCTGTGGGTGGATTTGGCTGGCTTATCGGTCAGATTCACCTTTTCTGAACCATACAGGACCAAATACCCACCCGAACCCTGCGCCATTTCAGGCAGGGTTCTTCATTTTCTATCAATTCCTTAACGTATTTTGTAAATTATTAAAATACAATGAACACAGATACAAGTCAGTGATCACTATCCTGCGAGTGGCTAATGGAACCGAAAATCCTGTACATCGAAGACAACGTGTTGAATCTGCGCCTTGTCCGCAAATTTCTGGAGATGGGCGGCTATCCCAACATGCTCGAAGCGCTTGATGGTCTTTCCGGCATTGAACTCGCGATGGAAGCCATGCCGCATCTGATCCTGATGGACATCAACCTGCCTGATATTGACGGATGGGAAGCCACACGCCGCATCAAGGCTGCACCCACACTGGCGCATATCCCGATCATCGCCGTGACCGCTCATACTTCACTGGATGACCGTCAGCGCTGCTTCGATGCGGGATGTGAGGGTTTTCTTGGCAAGCCGCTGACGAAAAACGAACTGCTCGATACCGTGCGCACCTTCCTGCAAATTCGGGGGGATGACACGCAGCCCACGATACCGATCAGGCGGCCCTCTCAAACCACGCAGCCAACCGCACCATCAACGACACAGGCATCATCGTCTGCAGGTTCATCCAAAAACAATCCATCGCGGCCCGCTGCCGTCTGAACTCACACATGACTGTCATAACACAGGGCGCAGTATCTCGCGCCCTGTTTGTTGTTATCCGTCTGCTGCGTAATATTGTGTCTGCGGATCTCGCCATCCCTTCGCATCCGCTGTACACTCTCACACTACGCAATTCGCACAGGTAACGCATGGCAAATATCACCGTCGCCGGCCTGATTAATCTCGAAACCACCCTTCAGATCGACGGCTTCCCCATCGACTATCAACCCGTGCGCTATCCCTTCTTCGGCGTGCATACCCATGTCTCAGGCGTGGGATTCAACCTCGCGAAAGCGCTCACCGTGCTTGGTGATCACGTCCACCTGCTGTCCCTCATCGGACAGGACGAACCGGCGCGGCTCGTCTATCACGCCCTGACCGAACACGGCATCGACACCCGAAATGTATACGACACGATTGCCGCAACCGCCCAAAGCGTCATCCTGTTCGACAGCACCAGTCGCCGCATGATTAATACTGACCTGAAAGATATTCAGGATGCCACCTTTCCGCCAGATGCCGCCGAAGCCACCCTGCGCCAGGCTGATCTCGCCATCCTCTGCAATATCAACTTCTCGCGTCCGATGCTGACGATCGCGAAGCGGCTTGGTGTCCCCATCGTCAGTGATGTTCATGTCATCAGCCGTCTGGATGATCCCTATAACACCGATTACATGGCCGCCGCTGATATTCTCTTTCAGAGCCACGAGAAACTGCCCGTCTCGCCCGAAGACTGGATCGCACAGCTCTGGAATCGTTACGGCACGCAGATCGCCATCATCGGCATGGGATCAGAAGGCGCACTGCTGGCGGTCCGTGCGGATAACTTCATCGAGCGCATCCCCGCCGTCACCACCCGACCGATCTTTAACACGATCGGCGCGGGCGATGCCCTGCTCTCGGCCTTCGTCCACTTCTACGCGCAGGACCGCGATCCCTACGCCGCGATCCATAAGGCGCAGGTCTTTGCATCCTACAAGATCGGCGCTCGTGGCGGTGCGGCAGATGGCTTCCTGACTGAAACTGAGCTTCAATCGTGGCTTAAAGGCGATCATCTGTAAGACGCAGGTTATTCTACGCTCGCATCAAATCACAGCATTGAGGATGGATCTATGCCCGGATTTTACGAAGAGCTGGCGATCTGGTGGCCGCTGATTTCTAACCCTGACGACTATGCTGAGGAAGCCGCCTTTTTTCTGCCGCTGCTGTCAGACATGACATCAAAGCCATTCGCCACCCTGCTCGAGCTTGGCAGCGGTGGGGGCAACAACGCCCTGCATATGAAGTCGGCCTTCGACTCTGTCACGCTCACAGATTTATCACCTCACATGCTGACAGTCAGCCGTCAGCTCAATCCGGACTGCGAACACCTTCAGGGTGATATGCGTACCCTTCGCCTCAATCGCACCTTCGATGCCATTTTTGTCCATGACGCCATCGACTATATGACCACTGCTGATGATCTGCGTCGGGCTTTCGAAACGGCCTTTGTCCATTGTAAATCAGGTGGAATGGCGCTCTTCGTCCCCGACACGGTGCGCGAGACCTTCGAACCGTCCACTGATCATGGGGGTGAGGATGGCGCGGGCCGCAGCATCCGCTATCTGGAATGGGCCTATGACCCTGACGAAAGCGACGATACTTATATCACCGATTATGTCTTCGTCCTGCGCAAAGAGGGTCAGCCAGTCACCATCGTGCACGATCAGCATACACTCGGCCTGTTCTCACGCGATCTCTGGCTGACCTTACTGCGCGAAGTCGGCTTTGAGGCCCATTTCGTCATCGACCCTTTTGACCGCCATCTCTTCATCGCGCATAAACGCTGATCACCAATAGGTTAGAAAATTCGAACCGCGCAATTAGAACATTTATGCTATAATCTGGAATCTATGTGCCTCAGCATTTTGCAGCACAAAAACAGCAGCGGCGGCATAAAAAATTTGTGCCGCCGCCGCTGCCGCCGCTGCAAAGTGATCCAGTCACTCGACGGTCTTCAGGAAGTCACCGACCACCTGCTGAAATTCGTCCCATGCCTGATCGTGGATTGGATGTCCACATGAAAACATCCGCAGGCGTCCATTCGGCGTCCGGTCAATCAGATTCTGCCCGTATTCTTCAGGGTTCAGCGTATCCTGATCCCCTAACATGAGCAGCACCGGCGCGGTGATATGCGGGGCAAGGCTCACGCTCACATCACCACCGGCATCCACCATCCCCTTGGCTGAATTGATCCAGCCGAGTACAAACGCATCGCGATCGGTTAAGCCATGAACGGCCATCTCTTCATCGGTCAGCCAGTCCGCCGGGTACATCCGCTGGATCACCGGACGCAGAGCCGGGCCGAAATAGCCGACTGCGCCCCACACCGTCACCGAACGGAACTTCTCCGGCGCGAGTCCGCCAGCCACCAGTGCGATCTCACCACCATCGGAGTAACCCATCACGTGCAGCGGCGCCAGATCCAGTGCATCAATGAACGCCAGCACATCCTTTGCATCACGGTGGTAAAACTGCGGGGGGAAGTCTCGCGGCTTCGGCTCAGACAGGCCATAGCCCCGCATGGTCGGCGCGATCACGCGGTAATCTGGTTTCAGCCATTCGATCACACGGGGGAAATGCCGTTCACCCGTCCCTAGCATCCCGTGAATCAGCAGGACAACCGGCTTACCGGTCTCGCCAGCCTCATCCGTATCGATGTAATGCAGGCGCGCACCTGTCGAAAGTTCAGCAAAAGGCATCTTTAATCCTTAATTTTTAGAAGAGTGGGTGATCTTTCCACCCAGTTCAGGATAGCGAAAACAGCTCACAAGATGATCGTTGACCATACCCGTTGCCTGCATCATCGCATAGCAGATAGTCGGCCCAACGAACTTGAATCCGCGCTGCTTGAGGTCTTTACTGATCGTCTGGGCAAGCGGTGTCACCGCCGGGATCTCTGCCGGTATCGTCCGCGCATTCTGAATCGGTTTTCCGTCAACAAAGCCCCAGATATAGGCCGAAAACGCCCCGAATTCGCGCTGAACATCCATAAACCGGTGCGCATTGCTGATCGTAGCGTTGATCTTCAGCCGGTTGCGGATAATGCCCGCATTCCCCAGCAGATGCTCGACCCTGTCGGCGTCATACAGCGCCACCTTCTCCGGATCAAACCCGTCGAAGGCTTCGCGGTAGTTCTCACGCTTCCTCAGCACGGTAATCCAGCTTAGTCCGGCCTGCGCAGCCTCAAGTGACAGTCGTTCGAACCACGCCGGGTCATCATCCCACAGCGGGACGCCCCACTCGGTGTCATGGTAATGGACATACAGAGGATCATTCCCGCACCATGGACAGCGCTCTTTTACGTCGTTCATCCCGCTCACCTTACCGTCAGATCGCGCAGGTACAGGAAGTCATGTCCAATTGTGCGCTTGCTCACCTTCGCAATATTCGGCATTGTTCGCTTGTAATGGTTGATCTTCACGCGCTTCCACACCTTCTCGACGAACGCCGCGTCAAATCCCTCTTCAATGACTTCTTCGACGGTATAACGCTCATCTACCAGCAGATACAGCACCTGATCAACATCATTATAGGTAAAGCCTAACTCGGCTTCGTCGGTCTGCCCTTCCCACAGATCCGCTGATGGGGGCTTATCGAGCAGCGTCTGTGGGATACCCAATGCTGTCGAAAGCTGTCTCACCTGATACTTGTACAGGTCCGCAATCGGGTGCATGGCAACACCACTGTCTCCATAGATTGTCGTGTAACCGAGCAGAAATTCCGTCTTGTTACTCGTCCCCATCGGGAGCAGTCCCCGCGCAGCCGACTGGTCATACAGTACGGTCATCCGCACCCGCGCCATGATATTCCCCTTACGCACATTGCTCATATCCGGGAACTGCGCAATCAGCGGGTCCACCATCTCGGTAATCGGGACGGTGATGCTCGGCAGGCCAAGGTCCTCAATCACCGCTTCGGCATCTGTCAGGCTGGATTCCGCCGATGTGCGGTACGGCATCCGCACCGCCAGCACGTTCTCTGGTCCGAGCGCTTCTGCCGAGAGATACGCCGAGAGCGCCGAGTCGATTCCACCCGAAAGCCCCAGCACGGCACCCTTCTGCCCCGCCTTCTCGATCTGATCGCGGATAAAGCCGGTCAGGATACGCCGTGCAAGATCCGTGTTGATATTCAGCCGGTGCAGGATATCCGGCTGAGCTTTTGATGCGTTCAGCTTTGGCTCAATTGCCATGTGACGTGTTTCCTTTGACGCACAGTGCCTTTTGCTGTGTTATGCGTCAATTTTACCATTCCGACATCACCCAGAGCAACCATTCGCGATTAGCGAGGAATATAACGTACCCGCACTGTACCATCCAATCCAGTCGTTACCAGGCGATCACCAGCCGGATTCCAGGCCATACCGAAGACAACAGGAGTCTCAAAGCCCGCATTACGATGATCGGCGTAAGCGCCGACCAGTTCATAAGTATTGCCATTCACATCCCAGACACTCACAGTGGTGTTGTGATAGCCACCAGCCGTTGCCAGACGCTTACCATCGTGTGACCATGCGAAATGGGATGCCTCAGCTGCTTCATCTAATGTAGCGATAATCTCTCCCGAAGAAATATCCAGGACCTGAACAATTGAATCGGACCAGGCACTAAAAAACACCAGAAGATGGTCTGAATTTGGTGTAAAGGAGACTTGGCTTAGCAGACCATTTGGATCACGGTACTCAACAATCTGTTCTCCTGACTCGATGTCCCATACCGTAATGAGGCCTTGTGTTTCGGATGGAGCGAAAGCGAGTAAACGACCATCAGCACTGATACTGAAATTCCCAAGACTCTGACGTTCTCCTTGTGGTTTTAAAATTTTGGGTTCAGGCAAACTCGATGATGAAAGCAATCCATCCCAAATCTGAACTTCGTTTTTTACCCGATCTCTGGTCACCAATCGATCAACGTCTGAACCCCACGTTAAAGCCTGATATTCTTTGGGTACCGAAAATAACAGCTCCCCCTCTGCATTCCAGATATTGACACCGCCTTCATTCAGGTGATTTCCGAAAGTCGATCCATCTTCGCCCCATCGACCAAGCCGTATAAAACCTGTCTTCTGTAACGGATACTCCATAAGCAGTTCCCCGGTCTCTGCATCATACTGTTGCATGGGAACTTCAGTTTCTGCTGTATCACGTTTGCGCTGATTAGTGACATTAAGCACCCTGTAATCAGGGCTATAAAACATCGTGATCACATTGATCAGCGGGATGGAAGTAATCGCGCGGTTCCCTGTTTTCGTCATATCCCAGATCTGCAAACTTGAAGTAAATTCAGTTTCATTACCGAACATAGGCGAATAGTTCGCTACGCTTCTTGAGACAAGGCGTGTTCCGTCACCATTCCATACCACCCCTGCTGGTACCTGAAAAGAATGATCGAAGATGGCATGAAGCAGTTTACCTGTTACGGCATCCCACATTCGTAATCCCATATCATCGCTGATACTTACAATACGGGTTCCATCCGGGCTATAGGCAGCATTGGTGAACACACGATTGGTTTGTAACAGCGATGGCTGCTCAATAATTTCTCCGCTGTTCAAATCCCACAGGAACTGGTGTCCGGTTTTCATAAGGACACTCAAACGGTTATCAGGCAGAAAGGCAAGGACAAGCGGACCTGGTTCATCTTCTGTCAGAGTGAGTTCAACAAACGGTGATGGATCACTTTCTGCACGTTCTGGTCTAAGTGCCTCCTCAATATTCAGGGCAACGATATTATTTTCGTTAACAAAGGCAATCTGTTTACTATTCGCATCCCAGGTGAATTTAAGTTTTGGACTTTCACACCAATAACAATACGCATTCTGCGCATCATCGAATTCGCTATATTGCCTGAGTGCCTCAAGCGTTAAAGCATCGCGTAATACTAATAGATTACCCTCTTTCACCATCAGGTATTTTCCGTCAGGACTCAATAAACCATCCTCAGGAGTCCAGGAATTATTAGTCAGAATCTCTTCAGAGGGCTGATACTGATTTTCAACCGTTCCAGCATCTACAAACCAGCTTTGTATACTCGGCTCAAAACCCCAGTAATTGGACTCAATGCCAGCGAAGTTATAGAAGCGCTGAGAGTCAGGAGTAAATTGCAAAGCCGTCGAAACACGCGGGTGTACACCTGGATCATAAGCGTCCGCGTTGACCAATTGACTGGTTAGAGTCGCACTTGTCACATCCCAAAGAGAGAGCATGACACCATAGTTATCATGTCCGTAAAGTTCTCCGCCAATAATCATACTTCTTCCATCTTTGCTCCAGTCGAACGCAGTTATTCCCTGATACGCTGAACCGAGTGTTCCCAGTGTGCCCATAAGTTGTAGTTGACTATCATAAAGCCAAACTGTACTACCTCCAGCTACAGCCAGCGCCTTACTATCTGACCGCCATATAATATGTTTGATGGGTTCTCGATTCAGGACAATGCTCTCTGGTTCAGGCGGGAAATTTATAGGAGGATTGGTCACGCCCTGATCCTCTATCGGAACGATAAAGTAATCACTGTCAAGGATTGCCTCGACACTCCAGCCACGTTCAAAGCCTGTATCTAACGGCCACCACAACACACCATTGAGACATATTGGA